>JBDNHJ010000383.1:0-19856 GCA_041688835.1 Fuerstiella sp. | reverse complement strand
TTGTTTCCTGAACCATTTCAGTCACACATCGAGTGCCAGTCATCTGCTCCTGGTAAGGAACACAAACTGTGTACTCTGAAGTCACTTGCTCTGTGTAAGGAACACTGACGCAGTAGTTAACAGTCTTTGTCTGGCAAGTTGGAACGCAGACCGTGTAGCATTGGGTCTTCGTTTCGCATACTGGAACTTGCTTGCAGACAGTCCAGGTCTTCGTTCGCTGCTCACATTTGTAATCTGTGACGCAAACAGTTTTCGTTGTTGGGCACTGTTGAGGGCACATGACTGTACACTCTTGAGTTTCCCAGTGCCCACAACCGCAGTTCTGGGCCATGGCGGAGGCTGACATCAAGCAGATGCTAGCCAGAGAGAGGATAAACCGTGACACTTTACGTTCCTTTCCGAAGGTGGCTTCCAGACAAGCCTTAGGGGTTATTTAAGTTGAACTAGTTCGACCGTGACTGCCCGACCGGTTGAAACGGACTGACAGCAAACCTGTAAGTTCTGGGCAGACAGGTAATTTGGGTAACACGTTTGGCCTTCAGGGAATTGTTCGACAGTTCCAGTCGGATAATATGAGTGGAACTGAACCGATAGTGAACCTAGCGACTGTGGGGGTTCTGCTGTGCGTGTTGATCTGGTTCGTGCAGACCGATTAGTCCGATTCGCCGCGTACGCCGTATTGGCCGGTTGTTAAGAATGCAGCACCAACCGCTCGCCGATGCCATGCCGACGGATTCGATATTGCCGCGCCACTTGGCGATTTTGGGCCGTTTTTTCCAGTCGCTGCCGGAATTCGCTCAGGTCGAGGCCCCCGGCGATTCGCCTTTTGGCACTCCTGCCCAGCTCGGGAGCAGCCCGGCATCACCGCACGAGGGCGATTTTCTTCCGGACGTGGATTTGATTCCCGAAGCATTTGATGACGTTGCTCCAGGTCCGATACCGTCGAAGCGGTTTCCGGTCACGCACCACTCAGCCAAGTGTACACCGAACAAGAACGCTCGAAAGACCGGCCATGATCTTCCGTGTCAACGCCGCGTTGTAACAGCAACAGCTGCGGTGATGCGTTTGCGGCCAGCATTTGCTGCGGGCGTGGTGATCTGCGTGGGCTATTCTTCGCTTGAGCCCATCATGTTGGCGACGTGGTCGCCGACATACTTGATCAGTTCACCACCGAACTGAAACAGCACGAACAGCAGTCCACCGACCAAGGCCAGCCAGATCAACAACGACATCGCGCCCACCATGCCTCGAAACTTGTTCTTGACGCTTCGCCAGCGGTTGCGACTTTTTTCGTCCTTTTCCACCTGTTGATACAGGCTCTTCATGTCTTGGTTTTTCATCTTCGCAGTCGTACGACTCAACTGCGTCTCAATGGCTTCCGTAAATTCTGGAAACTGAGCCAATGCTACATACGATCCTTCTGCGGATGCTTTTGCCTTGGCCTTCGGGGTGATGGTGCCGGCGTTGATCATTTTCAAAATCCGCCCGCTGGACAGCTTTTCGACCGCCATACTGCCGGCCGCATTGGTGTATTGCACAAACCATGTGCGTGACTCCATCTTCCGCTTGCTGCTTCGAGCGTCACGTCTCGAAGAAACATCGCCGCTGGAAATCGACATGGTGTTGCCCATCGTACTGGCAAAGCCGGCCGTACTAGGCGACGTGGATCTTCCGAGACTGGTCGGCAGCGAACCAGAAATGAAGGTCAGGGCCGGGCTGTGAAGACCCAAGGAACCCAAGGCCGTTACAATTTCTTCGCAGTTGGCGTAACGATGCTTGGGATCTTTGGCCATCATCTTGTCGATGATCAAATCCAGCTTCTCAGGAATCTCCGGCCGCACCTTCCGCGCCGATTCGTACTTGCCGGCTTCTTTGGCCAAGATCAGTTCCAGCGCGGACGTGCCTTTATGAGGCAGCGTGCCGGTCAGCATGTGATACAGCGTGGCTCCCAGAGCGTAGATATCGCTGCGTTGATCCACCGTCTTGGCGCTGCGTGCTTGTTCGGGAGCCATATACAGGGGGGTGCCGAGTCCTGTTCCGCTTTGCGTCATCGACACATCTTCGTCGACCAGTTTGGCCAGCCCGAAGTCAGCGACTTTCACCACGCCTTTGCTGGTCAACAGAATATTGTCCGGCTTGATGTCGCGATGCACCATGTTCAAATCATGGGCGTGCTTCATGCCTTCCGCACACACCATGGCGATGTGGACTGCGTCGCCGATGGAAAACATCTTTTCCTGATTCAGCCAGTCCTGAACACTTTTGCCATCGATGTATTCGATCGCGACAAAATAGATCCCCTTGTACGAATCAACGGCATACACCTTGACGATGTTCGGATGATCCAGCTTTGCCATCGACCGGGCTTCGCGCATAAAACGGGCGACGAAGTCTTCTTTGCCGGCCAGTTCTTTGTTCAGCGTTTTGAGCGCGACGATGCGATCGAGACTGACTTGTCGCGCCAGAAACACTTCTCCCATGCCGCCTTTGCCGAGTCTCTTTTTGAGCTCGAAGTCACCGACCTGTTTGACTGTTTTCTTTTGCGGTGATTTTGCCGCCGACTTTTCTGGTTTTCCATCCGCCACGTCTGAAACCTCGCCGCCGTGATGATGATGATGACCCTGTGGACACACGAAAGTCCGCTGCGGTCGAACTTCGTAGCGATATCGTCGCAAGGCGAACCACAAAATTCCATGGATGACAACACGATCCGCACAAACTGCTGAGGAATTCGGCCGAAAATTCGAAATGTAACAGGTAAATTGCCACGATTCGGGTGGCGTTTGCAACCAGACCAGAAAATCCGCGCCAACTGGTCGAGGGTTGTCACATCATCAACCGCCTCCTTCCGCATCAGCAAATTCCCTAAAACGGCAGGCCGGTCAGACGTTCGTAGGCTTCGATGTATTTGGACGCCGTCTTGGCAACCACGTCGTCCGGAAGTTCCGGTGGAGTGCTGTTGCGGTCCCATCCGGATTGCAGCAACCAGTCACGCACAAATTGTTTGTCGTACGAAAATTGACTGCCGCCCGGCTGATATTGATCCGCTGGCCAGAACCGCGAACTATCGGGTGTCATCACTTCATCGATCAGAATAATTTCGCCGTTTAGCAGACCGAATTCGAATTTCGTGTCGGCGATAATGATCCCCTGACCGCGAGCATACTCAGCCCCCTTCGAATAGATCTGCAGACTCAAGTCTCGCAACTGCGTCGCCAGTTCCACACCCACGCCGGGTGTGTGGCACATCTGTTCGAACGTAATATTTTCGTCGTGCCCTTCTTCGGCTTTCGATGCTGGCGTAAAAATGGGTTCTGGCAACTGGCTGCTTTCTAGCAATCCAGACGGCAGCTCGATGCCACACACGGTGCCGTTTTTCTGGTACTCGACCCATCCGGAACCGGACAAATATCCGCGCACCACACATTCCACCGGCACAACGGCGGTCTTCTTCACCACCATGCTACGTCCGGCCAGCGGTAATGGGTCGAAGTCGTTCGGCAGCGGTAGGTCGCTGAGGTCGGTTGTCAGCAGATGATGAGGAACATCGAGTTGTTCAAACCAGAATTCACTAATCCGCGTCAGCACTTCGCCCTTGCGAGGAATTCCGGTGGGCAGAATATAGTCGAACGCGCTGATGCGATCTGTCGCCACAAACAATAAGCGGTCGCCAAAGTCATACACATCCCGAACCTTGCCGCGTTTGACGGGCACGTTAGGAATCTCACTTTGCAAAACAATATAATCCATGATTGATGTTCCGACAGAAACCGGGATGCAGGGTGACGGATTACTCGCCCTAGGCTGAATTCCCGAAGGCTATTGAATTGGTCCGTGGCGCGGAAGTCTAACCAGCAACACGCTGCGGAACAACAAAGCCCGCCAACTTACATTACTCGTGCAGCGTCTGGACTTTACACAGCACGCTGGTGAACGTCAGAATGCACGGTCGACGGATGTGACAGTGATCAGTCACCGGCCTCCGCAAAATTGACGACCATCCATCGAACAAGGGAAGGCCCGCAGGCCAGTCATGGGTTTAATTCAGTTCAGTATCGAAGCAGACAACCTGATTGCGCGTGAAGAAATCGCCAAGGCGGACTTCGTCACTTTCGATGGACGCGTCATCGCCACAGACAGTGTGCTTAAAAATGACCGCCTGGCGTGCGTGCGTGACCGAACTGACAGCAGCAAGTTGCGAGTGCTATGCAATCTCGGCAACCAACAGGTGGTCACACAAACCACGTCTCTGCGTGAATCTCAACACCTGTACCCACTGGAAGTCGAATTGGCTCGCGGCGAATTATACCGACTTCGCAACTTCTACTATCTGTGGACCGGTGCTGGGCTGAAGTCACCCGAACGACTGGACCAAAAAATTGCAGTCGCTCAGAAGCTGTTCTGTTCTGCCATTTTCAGTCCCGACCGCGTGTCCTTCGCGATGCAATGTTTAGAAGCCACGCAGTCGGCCATCGACATGCTAGTGACAGAATACGTCAAGCAGCGAATCACGTTTCGCCAACAGCGGATTCAACACTTTCCGATGTCCGTCGGTTGTCGCCTGTCGGCCGTGCCACCCAAGCCCGAAGAATTTCTGCAGGCCTTCGGAGCCGTCCTGATCAAGACACGCTGGCGAGAACTCGAACCCGTCGACGGCGAATACCACTGGGACGAACTCGATGCACTCGTCGATTGGACCAATAAACACGGACTGTTCTGCATCGGGGGGCCGCTGCTGGATCTATCGTCCGACTGTTTTCCCGAATGGATGCAGCCGTGGAAGGGCGACTTGAAAAACCTGCAGAGCTTTACGTCCGACTTTGTCGAAACGGTTGTCAGCCGCTATGTGGGACGCATTCGCCACTGGGAAGTTGTCTGCGGAGCGAACTGTGGCGGTTCAAATTCGCTGACGGAAGAAGAACGTCTGAATCTAATCGTGCATGCGATTGATGCTGCCCAAAAAGTCGACGAACAGATTCAAATCAGTCTGCGCGTGATCCAACCGTGGGGCGAGTACCTCAGCACCACAGACAACAAGCTGGCTCCGATTCAGTTCGTGGACACCCTGCGTCGCAGTGGCGCGACGATCAGTGAAGTGAACCTCGATCTGCGATTTGGCACCGGCGACCTGTGTAGCATGCCACGTGACATGCTGAATGTTTCGCAGTTGCTGGATCACTGGTCGCTGTTGCAGCTGCCCATCAGTGTCATGGCTGCACTACCCGAAACCTCTCATCCGCAACTAGCGAATGATCTCAGCAGCCATGTCAGATGGCAGACTCAACAGATCGAACAGTTGGCCCTCGTGTGCCTTGCCAAAGAGCGGGTCACCGGGTTTTACTGCTTGAACTGGGCCGACCGAACCGTGGATGACCAACCGTTTGTCGACATGAACCAAGTCCTGCACCCAGCCGTCGCCAGAATCGCGGCCATGGAACACATCCACTGGCCAACATAACAAACACCTTCACATAAACGCTGCATCATCTGATGGAAGACGTCGGCGTGAACCCATCCACAGGCTGAGAAGCACCGCCAGTGCCGGGCAGTGCCGGGCAGTGCCCGGTACAACACGCACCGTTCCACCAGCGGCTGTTTTTTAAGCGTCAGCCGGGACAACGGCGGGCTTGAGTGCGCTGAGGCCGATGCCGGAATAGTGGAATCCTCGGCGAGCCATCTTTTTTCGGTCGTATAGATTTCGGCCATCGAAGATCACCGGAGCATTCATCTTCAACTTGACGTAATCGAAGTCGGGATTTCGAAACTCGTTCCATTCCGTCACAATCGCCAAGGCGTCGGCACCTTCGCAGGCGTCGTAGTGGTGAGCACAATAGACGATGGAATCGCCCAGTTCCTTCTTCACGTTTTCGATCGCCACCGGGTCCGACACTTTGACGTTCGCGCCCGCTGCCAGCAAACTGCGGATCAACACCAGCGCCGGAGCTTCTCGAACATCGTCTGTTCGTGGCTTAAACGACAGTCCCCAAATGGCCACTGTTTTGCCGTTCAGGTCACCGTCGAAATACGCGGACAGTTTTTTGAACAACACGTTTTTTTGTTGATTGTTGGTTTCGTCAACCGTTCGCAAAATTCTGGGTTCGATGCCGTTTTCCGTGGCCACTGCCGCCATCGCGCGGACGTCTTTAGGAAAGCACGAACCGCCGTAGCCGACACCGGGAAACAAAAACGAAAATCCGATGCGGGCGTCATGCCCGATGCCTTTTCGCACTTCGTTAATGTCCGCATCCACCTGTTCGCAGATGTTGGCGATTTCGTTGATGAAACTAATCTTGGTCGCCAGCATGCAGTTGGCGGCATACTTCACCATCTCAGCACTCTCGATGCCCATTGAGATGAATGGTTTTTCTGTGCGCAAAAACGGTTTGTACAATTCTTGCAGAAGGTCCGCGGCTTCTTCGTCGTCTACGCCCACAACCACTCGGTCGGGCTTGGTAAAGTCGTCAATCGCGGCCCCTTCTTTCAGGAATTCCGGATTCGACGCCGAATAAAAAGCGGTGTCCGTCTGAGCCTGAATCCACGCGCGCACACGTCGGTTGGTGCCGACCGGAACCGTGCTTTTGCAAATCACGACAGCATTTTTTTTCAAGTAGGGTGCCATCGATTCCGCACAGCTCTGAACATACTTCAGGTCCGCCGATCCGTTGTCGTCCTGAGGCGTACCGACACAGATGAACACACAATCGGCGTCGGAAATGGCCGTTTCGTAATCGGTGGTGAACGTCAAACGTCCGGATGACGAATTGCGTTTGACTAGCTCGGTCAGCCCCGGTTCGTAAATCGGAATCCCGCCGTTGTTCAGCAGATCGACCTTGGCCTGATCCACATCTAGGCACGTGACGTCGTTGCCGCTTTCGGCGAAACAAGTTCCGGTGACGAGTCCCACGTAACCGGTTCCGATCATCGTGACTTTCATGAATCTTTCCTTCTTATGCGGCGGTGCCGGTAGCTGCGCTAGTTTTCAAATCTCAAATCTCTCCGGACTAGTGTCCGGCGACTTCCGCATTGACTCTGCCATTCCACTGTGATTCAATTTCTCCCAACACCCGATCCACCGGTTGTGAGCGGTCGACACTGGGGCGTGACGTTGAATTATAGTTTGTTTTCTGATCCGTCAGATAGATCGGTCGCGCTCGAACTTCATCGTAAATGCGGATCACATATTCGCCCAGCACGCTAATGCCCAACGCATTCAACGCGCCGAAGAACGAAGCCGTGATGATGACCGATGTCCAGCCCGGCACCGCCTGTTCCGACAGCAGTTTGTGATATAGCACAAAGCCCACGGAACCGGCACACACCAAGCCAGAAAGTGCGGCGATGCCATAAAACAAGGTTAATGGCACGGTTGAGAATGAAAAAATTGCGGTCTTGGCCAAGCGGAACAAACCACACAACGAAACTCGCGGCTGATCGTCGTGCCGCGCCAGACGTTCCACGGGAATTCCGGTTTGACGAAAGCCCGTCCAGCTGCGTAAACCAGGCAAGTACAGATCGCGTTCTGGAAGTCGTTTCATCGCGTCGACAACGCAGCCGTCCATCAGCGAAAAGTTGCCCGCGTCCTGCGGAATCGGACTGTCGGCCACGGCATTCAGCACGCGATAAAAACTGTGAAACAGCACGCGCTTCGGCAGTGATTCTTTGCGGTTGAAACGTTCCGCATAAACCACGTCGAAGCCATCTTCCCACGTGCTCAGCATCTGCGGAATCGCGTGCGGATCGTCCTGCAGATCAGAATCCATCAACACCACCACATCGCCGGTTGCGTGATGCAGCCCCGCATTCACAGCCGGTTGATGTCCGAAGTTGCGGCTCAGATGAACGACCACGATCCGATCATCGCCAGCCGCTAACTGATCCAGCAGTTCGCGGCTTCCGTCGGCAGAACCGTCATTCACGTACACAATTTCCAACTGCGCGCATTGGTCCTGCAGCGCGGCGAAGACGGAATCGGTGAGCTGCTGCAGAATGGCGACTTCGTTGTAAACCGGCATGACGATCGACACGAAGCACGTCCCGCGATCTCGACCGCCTGATGTCAACGCAGCAATCATTTTGTTAGCACTCCAACCAGAGACAGGCCGGCGGGAACGGGCAGTTTGCCCATGCACCAGCGTTCGGCAGCGGCGGCTCCCAGCAATGCCTTGTTGGTGAAATCAGACACGTATGGAAAATCTGGTTGAGTGCGTTTCGGGAACACTTTTTCCACACCACGCACAGCCATCGCGGCTGGCAACGTGAAGCTGTTCCAATGATTCAACCAAGACACTCGAAATCCCGCAGCCGTCGCCTGAGTCCGAAATTCGCGAGACGTGTAGCGGCGGAAATGTCCCAGTTGTTCGTCCCAGCGACTGAACAACCACGGATACGCGGGAACCGTAATAATCACCGCACCGTCGTCCGCCAACGCACGATGCACGTGCTGCAGAACCGTCACGGGGTGTTCCACATGTTCCAGCACGTCCAGCAAGGCGACCGCTTTCAAGCTGGCGTCTTCCACCGGCCACGGGTTGCCCAGATCGTGAACGTGAACATCCTGAATGCCGCGACTGCGGACATGCTCAACCGATTCCGGCATCAGGTCAAAGCCACAGACATCGTATCCCATGTCCTGAAAGGCGATCAGGTTTCGGCCCGATCCAATGCCGCCTTCCGCCAGTTTGCCCGGTGCCGGACAATGTTTTTGCAGCAGCTTCGTCACCAGCTCACGCTTAGCCACGTGCCACCAGTAGTTGTCTTCAAGATCAACAAGTTGTTGCAAATGACTGGCCTGCATCGGCGGCTCCCCGGATTTTCCACTGTCACCGACCGCGCAAAAATACGCCATGGTGTGTTGTTCGATTTTCTGCCTGCAGAAAGCTATCACACAGTTTCGGCGAGGCAGGAAAAGCATTGCGCCGGGCTGCGCATTATGCGGATTCTTCGAATGCTGTGCGGATCATTCCAGTCGTGTTGATTTTTGAACGCAACACGGCACCACCGTTACATTCAGATTCAGCGAACGATGTTCAGGAGAACAAGCCATCTTCGTCCAGCAGCTCGTTTCGTTTGCGTTTGGCCTGATGGCCGTGCAGCAGGGTTTCCATGTCGTCACGGATACTGTCCAAGCAGATCTTCAGTCGGCCATACAGTTCGGCCGTGAATTCTTCCGCTTCCAAAACCTGCAGCGTATGATCCAGAATGCGCTGGTCGCTGATTTCCTTGGGGTCGAAGTGCTTCGAAGCCTTGCGAAGATCGCCCAGTCGCGGCAAATACGCCTGCCGCAGGTGTTCGCTGAGTTCTCGAGTCAGCGAGTCAGCCTTCATCAATCGATCCACCAGAGGAAGATCCGTAATGCGCTCAAAATTTGACATCGGGCACTTTCCGGGTGGATGGGGAATGACTGAGGAACATGTTGCTGTTTCATTAGAACGTCTTCGGCCGAGTTCCGCCAACCGAAACTGAAAAATGAGCTTCAATCGTAGCTCATTGGTCTCGACGTTGATTCGAAATTTGAAATTTGAAATCTGAAAGACTTAGTCAGAACGTTTGTCGCAGGTAACGCTGCATGCGGCGAAACAACGATGACGCGTGCGTCTGAATGCGAACATGGCCGACGGAATACAGAGCCGGCGGCACTGCAGAAGTTTCGGCGATCGACACTGTCACAAGGTACGTGACTTCCAGCGGAGCCACGCCTTCGACAGTCGGACGCCCGTTGATCAGCTGCGAAATCGCCAGATTCGTGGGCAACGTAGACGAACTTAACGTCGCCACATCGCGCACGACGCCCTGCACAGAAACGGCTCCACCAGCCGTCGACTGAAACCGAACGCTTTGGCCGACCCTCAGAAATTCGACATCATCTTCCGACACACATGCCAGCAATTCCACATCGGTGTCGGCTCCAACATACCCCAGCAACGTGCCCCGCGCAATCCATGCTCCGGTGTTGCGGTTGCTAATGACCGTTCCGTCCCAGAATTGTGTGAGGTCCGTGTTCTGCTGAACAGGCACAGCGGGTGGTGGAAACAACGTGCCGCTGCGTGGGCTTTTCACGATCAGTTTCTGCCACTCGCCTTCGAACTTTTGCAACGCCTGTTTCGCAGCCTGAATGGATTCCATGACCGTCGGAATCAGTTCCGAATTCGCCGTCGCTGCGTTCAACGTCAACGCTTCGAATTGTTGTTCCAGTTCTGAGACGCGTCCCACCAGCCGCTGGCGAGTCCGCTGCAGGTCGGGATTATGAAGTGTGGCCAACGGTGCGCCGGACTGCACCGTTTCGCCATAACGCACTTCGGGCGTCAGCGAACCCGACAGCGTGGCATAAACGGCAGCCGCCGTACACTGCACAAACGCAGGCGCGACAACCGATCGGGGCAGCGGAATCAACAGCACGGCCAAGCCCGCCGCCGTCACAGCGGCCAAGCGAATCCACGTTTTCGTGTCGTAATCTAACATCGCATCGAGGTCGAAGATTCGTTTCAGAAACTGGAACAGCGGAAACACCACAAAGCCACTCACGATTGTGATCGTCAACACGGAACCCAGCAATTCGACATTCCATTCTCGCGTCACGTGCCGCACCAACTGCAGAATAGCAAGCGTCAGAAAAACACGGTACACCAGCGACAACACACCATAAATCATCAGCACCACGTGCGTCCGACCGCTTTCGCTGCTGCCTTCCGATTGCCCCGTCACCAATCGCAACGCGGCGTCTCGCACAACAGCGACCGATCGACTGGCCATGTTCGGAAGTCGCAGCAGATCCGCCAGCACAAAGTACCCGTCGAACCGCAACAAAGGATTGCCGTTAAACAGCAGCGTATTCACAGAACACATCAGCATGGTATTCAGCAGCACAGACTTCAATAGTCCCGGTGCCGCTTGCCACCATAGCAACATACAGGCGGCCGCAATGACCAGTTCGACGGCGATGCCAGCCGCTGTCACCAGTAACCGCTGCCGACGCGGCAGCATCCACGAATCGGTGACGTTGGTGTACAACACGGGCGTGAAGACCATCAGCATCACGCCGCATTCATTGCATTCTGCGCCGCAAGTTTTGGCCGTTAAAGCATGGCCGGCTTCATGCAGCACCTTCACCACCACAAACACTATCAACATCAGAATCATGTTCTGCGGCCCGAGGAATTCCCGCATCGACGGCAAGGCGGACTTCAACTCTCCGAAACGCAGCACAGCCAACAGGCTGGCCACGCACACCATCACCGCGGCCAACTTCAGCGACAACGGATTCACGAATTTCGAAACCACGGGCAGCGCAGCGGTCAGCCAGCGCGATGGATTGACCAGTGGGATTTGAATCCGCAACAGCTGAAACAGCGGCTGAACGAAACGCAGCCCCAGTGGTCGCGCTGGTGATGGCGATGGGTTTAACCGAAGCGAATCACCCGGACCAACCTGCCGAATCAGTTGATGACCGGCCAAGGATTGCACAAACGGTCCAATGTCGCTGGCAGTGATGGCTTGCTGAGGCGAAAGTTGGTGAACGCTGTTCAGCAGCGTTTGCAGAGTCACCTTGCCATCCAGCAGATTCAGGATCGCGTGTTCGGTTTCGTCCAGCCACGTGTAGTGCAGCGTCAACGGATCTTTCACCACCCAACCGCCGGAATCATGCGGTACAGAAATCAGATCGGGGCGTTTGATCCACGGAAACAACACGTTGGCGATTCCCTATTCAATCACCAACGAACCGCTCATGCCCGGCCGAGCCACAAGGTTCGCATTGTCGAACTCAGCATAAAATCGCACCTGCATGTTGATCGGATCAATCTCAGAACTCACAAACGTCACCGTGCCGCGAATGCTGTCCGCAGCGGCTGCGGAATTCAGCTGAATGTTAACGGGCTTTCCAACCAACCCCGGCACAGCGTTCGCAGCCGGCAAAAACCCTTCGGCTCGCAACCGATGCAGTCCGATCAGCCGCGCCACCGGAGCACCGGGTTCCACCCATTCGCCGATCTGTCGTTCCACCTTGGCGATCACGCCATCAAACGGCGCGCGGATGTTTCGTTGTTCGAGTTTTAGTTGAGCCATGGCCAGATCGTTGTTATGAATTTGGTGAGTCACCTTGGCGACGGCCACAGATTCTTGTTCCTGCAGTACCAGTGTTTCGTAGCGGATCACCTGCTGCGTGGTCTGTTGCAGGGCCGCTTGTTCGGCCGCTGGTTTCAACTGCCGCACACGATGTTCGTCTTCGGCCAATTCGATTTCCAGATTGCCTTTTTCCACCGACGTCTTCAGCCGATCCAGCTGCGATGCAGAAATGCTGCCCTTGAACGATTCTCGCGCACTGGCCGCTCGTTCCAGTTCCAGCGTCCTCAGTTTGGTATCCGCCATCGCCACCTGAACGGCGATGTTACTGCTAGCTTCGGCTTCCGCGATCTGCAGGCCGACTTCTTTGAGCCGCTGACCGGCCTTGGCTTCCTGCAACTGCGTCTGCGCAGATGTGATCGCCAGCTGATTACTGGCCTTCATTTGTGCCACCTGCGCATTGAGTTCTGCGACTGTGAGGTTTAGTGTCTGCTGATCGTTTTCGAGCACGGCCACGACGTCAGATTTCTTGACCGCTTGGCCTTCGCGGATCTTGAGTTCCACCAGCATGCCAGCGTCGCGCGCGGGAATTTCGCACTGCTGAACCAGCGTAATGGTGACCTGAGAAACTCGGATGGAATCTTCCTGAGCGGCCAAGTGTTGAATATGTCCGACCACGGCCAAAGTGGCGACGGCGAAGGCAGCCGACCGGCACCAGCTGTGTCGAGTGTGTGGTGGAAGTGCAGAGTTCGGCATCAAGAATGGCTCCTGCAGAGGCGAAAGGTGCGTTGTGCAGCAGCATAGCGAATTTTGGAATTCGCAGTCATTTCAGTATTGCCCGTTTTTTCAACGAGAAGAGCATTGTCATCTGCGCACAAAAAAAGCCCGGTTCCAGATGGAACCGGGCTTTGTGTTTCGCAGGGAACTCTGTTCAGAGTTCTCTGACGCTACGCGTCTTCTTTGGCATCATCGTCATCATCGGATGCTTCAGCTTTCAGCGCGTCGTCCTCAGCCACAGCTTCTTCAGCCGCTGGCGCGTCATCTTCAGCCACAGCTTCTTCAGCCGCTGGGGCGTCGTCCTCAGCCACAGCTTCTTCAGCCGCTGGCGCGTCATCTTCAGCCACAGCATCTTCAGCCACAGCATCTTCAGCCGCCGGTGCATCGTCAACTGCCACAGCTTCTTCAGGTGCAGCACCAAGACTAAACAGTGGTCCGGCGTTGGCGCCCATACCACCCTTCAGATCTTCTGGCTTGCCTGGTGCTACAGCAGCACCACCACCGCCACCGGCGGTCGCTGCTCCGCCACCACCAGAGGCGGCTTCGGCTGCAGCTTCTTCACGAATCTCTTCGTCAGAACGCATGCTGAGTCCGATCTTGCGATCAGCCGTGTCAACTCGCAGAATGCGAACTTCGATTTCGTCGCCGACATTGACCATGCTTTCTGGATGTTCGATCTTCTGATCAGACAACTCAGACACATGCAACAGGCCTTCCAGTTCGTCTTCGAGTTCCACAAAGACACCGAAGTTGGTGATCTTGGTGACCTTGCCTTTGACGCTGCTGCCGGGGCTGTATTTTTCTGGAATCGTGGTTTCCCATGGGTCCAAGTCCAGCTGCTTCAGGCCCAGAGCGATCCGGCGGCGATCTTGATCGACCGACAGGATTTCGCATTCCAGATCGTCACCCTTTTTCAGCATCTCGTTGGAGTGTGAAATCTTGCGAGTCCACGACATGTCGCTGATGTGCAGCAGGCCGTCGACGCCTTCTTCCAGTTCGATGAACGCACCATAGTTGGTGAGGTTGCGAACCGTACCAGTGACCTTGCTGCCCAATGGGTATTTCTCAAGCACATTGTCCCAAGGGTTGGCCTGAGTCTGCTTCATGCCCAGCGAAATTTCTTGTTTGTCCTCGTTGATTCCGAGAACCATCACGTCGACTTCGTCGCCAATCGCCACCAATTCGCTGGGGTGGTTGACTCGACGCGTCCACGACATTTCGCTGATGTGAACCAGACCTTCGATGCCGTCTTCCAGCTTGACGAATGCACCGTAAGACAGCACGTTGACAACTTCGCCTTGGATGCGCGAATCGACGGGGTACTTTTCTGAGATGTTTTCCCAAGGGCTCTTGGTCTTTTGTTTCAGGCCCAGAGCGATCTTTTCTTTTTCGTAATCGATGTTCAAGATCATGACTTCGATCTTCTCATCGATCTTCACCATCTCAGTCGGATGGTTGATTCGTCCCCAGCTCATGTCTGTGATGTGCAGCAGACCGTCGATACCGCCGAGGTCAACAAACGCACCGAAGTCGGCGATGTTTTTGACGGTACCTTCGCGAGTGTCGCCGATGGTGAGATGCTCCAGCAGCTTCTTCTTTTCTGTTTCGCGAGCTTCTTCGATCAGGCGGCGGCGAGACACGACGATGTTCTTGCGAGCTTCGTCGATCTTCAGGATCATACATTCGATGTCCTTGCCGATGTAATCTGCAATGTCCGATGGACGGCGAACGTCCACTTGACTGGCTGGCAGAAACACGTTGACACCGTTCTTGATCACGTTGTCGCCTTCGACTTCGCGACCAATTTGAACCAGCAGACCACCTTTGATCTTGCGAACCACTGGTCCCTTGACAACATCCCCTTCGGCGTGTGTCTTGATGATGTCTTCCCAGTCGCGCACGCGACGCGCCTTCTTCATGGAAAGCACAATCAGGCCGATGGAATCTTCGAATTCTTCCAGCAAAACTTCGATGAGGTCGCCGGGCACAGGCAAGACTTCGCCGTCTTCCCACTCTTCGCGCTGAATCACACCTTCGCTCTTGTAACCGATATCAACAACAACTTCTTCCGAATCGACTCGGACAACTGTACCATTCAGAATGTCGTTGATGTCGTATGTTTTGGCTTCGGTCTGGATCTCTCGGTCCAGATCGATTTCACTTAGAATTGCGTCGAGCTCAGCATCATCAATGTCAAATTCGCGAATGAGGTGACGGTCTACCATAATCTTAAAAGCCTGAAACTGGTCGGACAGTCAGCACAGTGCTGGTGCGCAACCGCTACTAAATAAAGGAATTTGGCTGCGAGGCGAAGAACAATCTCAACCACAAAAAACGCGCAGGCACAAACGAGACGCGGATGGTATCGAAACATTCAGCCGCCGTCCAGAAGTGCAATTGGTTACTTTAGCAATAGTTTTCCAAGTCGGAATGTCTTCCAAAGTCCCGGAACCGTTAGCCCTTGAGCAGGCTTCGATGCTCTGACTGCGGGCAGCTTGCCGTTTGCCGGCACGGCGGACCGTTTCACCCGACTCGACGAGAAGGTTTTTTTTTGGGATGCGAGCCTTCTCCCTGCTGCACTGTGTGCAGCAGGCCTCCTCTCCGAGTCGGGTTAAACGGTGCTCTGACGAGCAACGAAAACGGAGACATTCCAGTGAACCGATACTCGGCAAAAGGTGAGAAACTTTCAGATTTTGGTAATGCAGGCACTGGAACCGGCCAAGAATGCCGATGCAGTATAATCTAGGTCAGTGACGTCGGGATCGACGATTTTGACGGTTCCAGCACACGCGTCGCCACAGTTCTCAGCCAAATCAGTGAGGAAGTTTGTGGCATAAGTGTTTGCAAATGGATTCGGAATCGTTATCTTTCCCGCAGAAGGTACGCAAATGTCGTGTGCCAACGCCCGTTTTTCGCGTGATACTTTTACGAATTCACTCTGGAGATGCTTTGTGGTTAAGCTGCGACTTCGCGACAACGAAAACGTCAATGATGCGGTCAAGAGATTCCGAAAGCTGGTTGAACATGCTGGCATCAAACGCGAAATGCGCAAGCGCGAATACTACGAAAAGCCAAGTGATATGGACCGTCGCGATCGTCGACGTGCAGCGATGCGAATCCGCAGCTCGCAACGCGCCCCACAAATCGGTGGCTAGGTTTGCGATTGCAGATTTTTGATTTGAGATTGCAGATTTGAGATTTCGAATCGTGCAATCCTGAGATTCTGCAGTCGTGAGATTTCAAATTTGAAATTGTTTCACCGTGGTTTCGTGTTCGCTGTTGTTACAGGTGGGCATCGTGAGTCCCCCGTCTCAGCTTCGGCTAATGGTGGAAGTATGATCGGGGCGGTCGGCCGATCGGTGAAACTTTGCGGTGGCTTGGTCCGTGTTGCGGGAATGGTTGAGATTCAGGGCTTTTCTGCTTTGGATTTTGTAAATCACGCGGTAGGGTACCGAGGAAATGAGACTGCGAAGCCGACACAGCTTCGATGAACATCGACCCTGTAGGTCGAAACTCCGGAGATCGTAGAATTCGATCATCCCTCCAGGCTCGAAAAGCGACAAGTCTTCCGAACGTTGTGCCCCTGTTATGTCTGGGACGGCACGAAAAGCCTTTGTGAACGAAGCAGCGTCGCTCTCTGTGTATTCAGTTAGAAGCGTACGCCCCAATCACAGTTCCGGCTCTTTGACGAGACGCTCGCGCCCCCTTTGTTGACCATTGTTCACTCAAGGCGGTGACTCCATTTTTTTGATGAACCCCAATTTTCATGTCTGCTAATACGCCCACATCTCAGTTCGATTCTGCTTGGTCTTCGTTTGCCACCTTTGAAATGCCCACGACGGATGTCGTGTTTGAGCTCCCGCAGCTCGGCGCGGTTGATCTGAATCGGCCGGTGGTTGAGGAAGAAGTTGCTGAAGAAGCTGTTGCTGAGTTCGAGCCCATCGCTGAAGGGCAATCGGTCGAAGAGGTTGCTGCTGAAGAAGTTGCTGAGATTATTGTTGAGACGTCGGTCGTTGAGGTTCTGGAACCTGAAGCTGGGGTCGAGGACGTCGCCGAAGCGGAAGAAGTTGTCCCGGATGTTGCACTCGAAGAGCCAGCTGAAGCTGATGTGGTTGCAGCTGAAGTGGTCGAGCCCGAAGCGACTGCTGAGGCTGTTTCCGAAACTGTTGACGCGAGGCGTGAAGACGAGGACGACGTGGTTGAGGAGTCGTTTATCGACGTCCGCAGCCAAGCTGTGGCTGAGGATGACGAAGATATTCCGGACGTCGAAGACGCATTCGCTGACGTGCTAAAGCGGCCTACACCAATCGCACCGCAGCCAATCGCGCCGCAGCCAATCGCGCCGCAGCAAATCGCGCCGCAGCCAGCAGCGACGGCCAAGCCGGTTAAAAAGGTTGAGTCGAACAAGGCCAGCACCGATGTGAAGGTGACTGCAGCTTCGGTGATCGATCGGATCAGACAGAAACAACAAAGCGGCTTCGGCTCTCAGCCCGCCGCCGTTGAGTCAACGACAGCTCCAGTCGTCGCCGCACCAGTCGTGGCTGCTCCAGTCGTGGCTGCTCCAGTCGTCGCCGCACCAGTCGTGGCTGCTCCAGTCGTGGCTGCTCCAGTCGTGGCCGCACCAGTCAAGCCAGCGGCACCGGTCGTTGTTGCAAGCAGCGAACCTGGGCAGATTCGCTTTCGTGACCTGCCACTGCGAGAAGAGCTTCAGCGTTCGATTGAACGCAGCGGCTATGACAAGCCTACCGAAATTCAGGCTCAGATCATTCCGTACATGTTGGATGGTCGTGACGTGCTGGCTCAATCACAAACCGGAACCGGAAAGACGGCCGCCTTTGCCTTGCCGATTCTGACTCGCATCGACATCGACAATCATTCGCCACAGGTTTTGGTGCTGGCACCCACACGCGAATTGGCCATTCAGGTGGGCCGTTCGTTCGCCACATACGCGGCCGACATTCCGGGCTTTTCCGTCGCCACGATTTACGGTGGAGCGGACTATGATACTCAACTGCGTGCCCTGCGAAATGGTGCTCAGGTTGTGGTTGGCACACCCGGCCGCACGATCGACCACATCAATCGTGGCACTTTAAAGCTAGACGGCATTACGTGTCTGGCGTTGGACGAAGCTGACGAAATGCTGAACATGGGGTTTCTGGAAGACGTGGAGTATGTCCTCGAAAGAACTCCAGCCGGTCGTCAGATCGCCCTGTTTTCCGCCACGATGCCAGCCCCCATTCGAAACATCGCTCAACGGTACCTGAACGATCCGGCTCGCATCACCGTTAAAACAAAAACGATGACTGCCGAATCCATTCGGCAGCGGGCGTTGATCGTTTCTCCGCGAGACAAAGTCGACACGCTGGTTCGCTTTTTAGAGGTCGAAGATGCGGACGGCGTGATTGTGTTCACGAAGACTCGCGAAGCCACGGTGTCTGTGGCCGAAGCGTTGTGCCAGCATGGATTGTCGGCGGTCGCGTTGAATGGTGACATTCCGCAAAAGCTGCGAGAACGCACAATCGAACAACTGAAGTCCGGCAAGCTGGACATCCTCGTCGCCACCGATGTTGCGGCTCGCGGCCTGGACGTGCAACGCATCAGTCACGTCTTCAACTACGACGTACCCAACGACAGCGAATCGTACATTCACCGCATCGGACGCACGGGTCGCGCGGGACGCAAGGGAGAAGCCATCATCTTTATCTCCAGCGCCCAACGCTATAAACTGAAGTCCATCGAACGTGTCACCAAGCAGCCGATCGAAGTCGTTCAGGCGCCCACTGCCGACGACATGAACGCCATGCGAGTGTTGCGGTTCAAGCAACAGATCACGGACGTGATGGCCGACCAAGACTTGGCCCTGTTCCACAAAATGATCACGGAGCATGCAGAAGAAACGGGTAAACCAGTGGCGTACATCGCCGCCGCTTTGGCTCATATTGGCCAAAGTGGTCGCCCGTTCTTTGTTCAAGATCATCCGCGACGCAAGACATTCGAACGCGACGACCGAGGCTCCGACGGTGGCCGAAACGATCGAGACAATAGAAACGACCGTCGTCCGGATCGTGGTCGCGGTGGTTCAGAAGAACGCTTCGGCGGTGCTCCTCGCACACTGTCTGCCCCTCGAGCCGGCATGGAGCGATTTCGCATCGAAGTCGGCAGCAAAGATGGCGTGAAGCCCGGCAATATTGTCGGAGCCGTCGCTAACGAAGGCGGACTCGATGGCGATCAGATCGGGCCAATCAGTATCCACACCACTCACAGTACCGTGGATCTTCCGGTGGGCATGCCGGCTGATATTTATCAGACGCTGCAGCAAACCTGGGTGGCTGGTAAGCAGCTTCAGTTAACTCGCGACACCGGCGCACGCAGCGAATCACACGCTGGCGGCGGTGGCGGTGGTCACCGATCCGCAGGCGGTCCCCGACCGGCTCACGCTGGAGCTCGAAAATCGTTTCCACCACGTTCCGGCGGCCCGGGCGGTGCGGCAGCAAAGTTCAAAAAGCGAAAGCCAAGAACACGTCCCCGCGATTAGCGGTCAGGCAGACAGCCGGGGCTAGCGAAGGGCCCTTAAAAATTTCAATGGCCCGCTTAATCAATCGGTCGGCGAAAAAGAGGTCGGCGAAAAAGAGGTCGGGTGGATCGAATGGCGATCGCCATTTAGACCCACCATTTTCTTTGTCGATACGGGGCGTATCCGCGTGGTGGGTCGGCGTCGCTTTGGCTCCTTGACCCACCCGACACAATCAAATCCAAACAATGAAGCGGGCCCTTAAAAATTTGGCCGTGCAGTGGGCATTGGTTCGCGGAAATTTAGTTCCGTTCCATACGGGCATCTGCGATTCAGGCCGGAGGCCGACACATCCACTGCCGGTGGCGTAAGCCACCGGAACGAGTGCCGAACATCCAGCCCGGAGGGCGACACAAGTCCGCTGGCCACGGCAGACTTGTATCGGCCTCCGGCCTTTGAGCTTCCGTTTCTGGTTCCGGTGGCTCACGCCACCGGCAAGGGATCTCCAACT
>JBDNHJ010000061.1:0-24353 GCA_041688835.1 Fuerstiella sp. | reverse complement strand
TGCGGTTTCAAGCCGCGCCCCGCGTGCGGGGCGAAAGCAAAATTCGTCCCTGAGCTAGTATCAATCAGTGGGTTTCAATCCGCGCCCCGCGTGCGGGGCGAAAGCGTAAACAATCCCTACATAACACACTTGGAAATAGTTTCAATCCGCGCCCCGCGTGCGGGGCGAAAGGCTGTAGGGTCTGATGAGTACTCGGCTGGTGGCTGGTTTCAATCCGCGCCCCGCGTGCGGGGCGAAAGCGTTTCGCTGCAAAGTGAAGCGACTGCTGAGTTTAGCGAATGGGTTTCGCGAAGCGTAGGCTGAAGGTGGCCGAGCGATGTTGCTGGAGATGCGGTCGGGCGGTAAAGCATTATCTCATCTATCGTTAGGGCAATCGCGAACCTCGCGGGAAAACTGCGAGCGCTTCGGGTTCGCTCCAACATTTAGCTGCGGGTTCACGTCAGAAAACTCATGAGCACTGGTTCAAATCAACAGCGGGCCATCCACATCGTAGCCCGGTTTTGTGCCGTGGTGTTCAATACGGGGCTTCCAGTTGTGGCCCAGATTGTAGAACCTGAGACTGTCTTCTTCTAGGTTGATCTCGTCCAGCAGTTCCGACTTGATGCGTGGCCAGTCGCCCCAGTCGACCTTCATTTCGAACACCGAATTCTGTACTCGCTGACCATAGTCTTCGCAGACTTTCGCCACCTTACGCAAACGTTTCTGGCCAGCAGGCTCTTTTGTGGAAACGTCATAGGTTACTAGGACATAGATCATGGGGCGCTTTCGTGGCGATCGGGGAACCTAGACTTTGTCTAGGCGGCCTCCTCGATGAGTCGGGTCAAACGAGGGTGGCTGTGATTATTTCCAGATGAAGGGGGGATAGATGTCCAGATCGCCGCGGAGATGGCGGGCCATCAGGCGTGCCTGCAAGTGCATTAGTAGGCCGACGGTGGTTTTTTCGTTCAGAAACGGATGCGTGATCGTATCCTGTTTGCGTTCCTGCCACGCTGTCAGAAAGGTCTTTCGTCCAGCGTCACTGAGGTAGACCGCACCGCTTTCTCGCTGAGTAAAGTCTTTGGCGTTGATTTGCTGTCGATTGATCAACGACAGCACCATGCGATCAGCCAGAAACGGACGGAACTCTTCCATGAGATCAAGGGCCATGCCCGGTCGACCGGGGCGGTCACGATGCAGAAAGCCCACCTGCGAATCTAGGCCACTGGCTTCGCAGGCGCTGCGAACATCGTGAGTCAGCATGGTATAGGCGAACGACAGCATAGCATTCAAGGGATCGAGCGGCGGTCGGCGACTGCGTTTGGTGTATTGAAACTCTTTGGCGGGCACGTTGATCATGGAATTGAATTCGGAAAAGTACAACGTCGCCGCGTCGCCTTCGATACCTCGCACAGAATCTAACTGAACCGCGTGGCTGACTTCGTTGATCGAAGCCGTCAGCTTGTCGGCGATGCGGTTCAGGCTGTCGACACGAGATTGATCCTGCGTGTCTCGGGCAGCTCGACGAAGCACGGTGCGGCAATTGGCCAGCTTGCCGCTAATGATTGCTCGCGCGACCGGCAGACAGCGTTCCGGATCGTCGGCGATACGATATTGCTGTCGTCGCAGCAGCACGTTCCCGCTAGTGAATCCATTGACGCTGGCGAGGAATTTTCCGGTTTCCTTTAGGAAGCTGATCGACACACCCGCTTCGGCGCAGGCTCCCATCAACGCGGGGCTCATGGAAACACGGCCGAAACCGACGATGCCGTCCAGATTGTGCAAGGGCACGCGCAGACGCGTTTGTTTTTCGATGCGGACAGCGACCGTTTGACCGTCCTTGCGCAGGTAGGCCCCTTGAGTGGTCACGAACAGTGTGTTGAGGTGTTGTTTCATGGGTGGTTGCTGGTCAGAGAAACTTCGTTTAACCCGTGGTTGCGAGGAGGTTTTTTCGTTTGACCCGACTCAGCGAGGAAGTTTTTGCCGTCTGGACTTTGTCCCGACGGCCTTCTCGATGAGTCGGGTTAAACGGAGGGGGCGGCGGGCCTCCACTGCGAGTCGGGTTAAACGGACATGCTGTGTGAGGCGGTCAGTGATAGGTGATCACGTCCGGTTCGAGACCTCGGAACGGTGTGACGAATTTCCAGTGTTGCCTTGGCTTTTCTTCCTGGTCTGGATTTTCCTCTACGTAGCGGATGGCGGTTTCGATTTGTTCTTCGGAATCCAGAAAGACTTTCCACCGTTTCTCAGCCCACATCTTGGGATACGTGCCGTCGGTGTGCCGATGGGCCTGCAGCGGATGGCGACCGTCTGAAACAATGCGCTTTGTGGCTCCGCCTTTGAGCAACGTTGCCATCTGCTCAACCTTATATATATGCCGCGCCAGAACCAAGTGGACGTGCTGTGGCAGAACGGCACACGCCCAAACGGTGTAGTTGTTCTTGTGAGCGGTGTCAGCAAAACCGTCGCCGATTGAGTTGGCCTGCATTCCAGTCAGTGTCACGGGCGGATACTTGAGTTCTCGTTGAGCGGCGGCGCGGAGCATTCGTTCGTCGTCGCTCAGATCCCGTAGTCCTCGGCGTTCTGCTGTGGGATTCGCCGCACCGTATCGCAGCAATTCCCATTTCCAGATCATGTCGCTCCACGATCCTCGCGGATCATTCGGAAGCCAGATGCCGTACATGGGAAGGATCATGTGATAGCCATGAACCATGGGCGTTTTTCTGCAACAACGGGGGCAGCTTGGTTTGGAAACTTGATTATGTCAACTTGTTTGTCCTGACTCAACGAGAAGGATTGTTTTTTCGTTTGACCCGACTCAGCGAGGAAGTTTTTGCCGTCTGGACTTTGTCCCGACGGCCTCCTCGATGAGTCGGGTTAAACGGAGGGGGCGGCGGGCCTCCACTGCGAGTCGGGTTAAACGGGGTTTTCGTGGATGGCTTTTGCGAGGTAGTCGGAGGCTGTTTTTTGTTTTGTCGTTGGTGGCATGCACAAGGACAGCAGCGAACAGGTGTCGCATTTTTTTTCCTTGATGGCGGTGGGCGTTATTTGTGAACGGATGAGCGTGTGCAGACGGGCGGCTGTTTGTCGCGTGGTTGCTCGCAGTTCTTCGTCGAACGGGACGTCTGTGCGGCGTTGTTGCTTTCCGTAGAACAGATCACCGCGAGGGATCTTAATGTGCAGCATTTCTTCCAAGCACATCGCCTGAGCACACAGTTGCACGCGATCGCAGTCGTTGGCTTTGGGCTTGCCACGTTTGTATTCGACCGGCGTGATGGTCCAGTGGTGAAAGCCGTCCGCTTGACCCGACTCGCACAGAAGGTTGTCTTGCCGCCCGGACTTTGTCCGGGCGGCCTCCTCTATGAGTCGGGTTAAACGGGTGAGTTCCTGCTGAATGCGTTTGGGCAGTGAAAGTTTGGATTCCGATTCGAATTCCGGCGGTTGGAACTGCACGACATCGCAGACGCCGTACAGTCCAAGTTGAAAACTATGCACCTGCAGTCCTCGAGTAATCCGGACACCATCTCGAGTTTCCGACTTCGCGGCATCCGCCTTTTTGTGCAGCACGTTGCCTTCTGCCGTGAAACGATTGTCTTCCCACAGACGTTCGATATGAATCAACGCCGTCTGCCGTTCACAGAATAACAAGTGCTGCAAAGCGGAAATGGGAAGCAGATCGTCTTCGGCGTGCATGATATTCTTTTCCATCAGTGCAGAAGTTTGACCTGACTCAACGAGGCGGTGTTTTTCGTTTGATCCGACTCAACGAGGCGGTGTTTTTGCCGCCTAGACTTTGTCTTGACGGCCTCCTCGATGAGTCGGGTTAAACGGAGGGGGCGGCGGGCCTCCTCGATGAGTCGGGTTAAACATGAAGCTCGAACGGAGTGGGGGTTTAGATCTTGCGTTCGATACTAACGCCTTCCGGCAGGTTGGCATCGTCGATTGTGACCGTGTAGTCGCTGAAGGTGCGGGCGGGTTTGCCGTCGGTCAGATCGCTGTTCACTGTGACGCGTTCCAGCAACTTGTTAGCCGGAGCGTTGCCTAGCTTGCTTTCGTGCTTGAAGACGATGAGTGCTTGTGGGGCCATTTCGCCGCGAGCCGCAGAACGATCGTTTTCAAACAGTTGCGTCAGAGCGGTCCAGAACAGATTCAGGTCTTCACTGTTTTCGTCGAAGCCCGTCTGAGCAGCCAGGTGCGGATTGATGTAACCGTGAATGCGGTACAGGCCGTATGGCACGGTGAACTTGCGGCCCATCGTGCGGTTGTCGCCTTCCTGCTTTTCGGCTTCTTTTTCGGTGGCGACGGCACAGCGCGTGACCGCATGTTCTGCGGCGACGATGGGATCAATGCTGCGCGCCATGCCAAACTGAATTGGGCCTCGAACCTGCCCGCAATTGACCTTGGTGGTCATGACGGCACCGAACGTGCGCACATCGAAGAAGTTCTGGCACATCCACTTGGTCAGATCGCGATCTTCTTGTTCTTTGTCCTTGCCCTTCGTGCGCTTCTTCGAATCCAGTTCTAGGGCTGAGTACGCTCGTTCGTGCTGCAGGTTCAGGACTGCCTTTTCCTTGACGTAAATTTCATAAGGCGGTTGTTCGCCGTGAACCAGACCCACATAGTTGCGAACCTTGCGCTTGATACACACGTCGGTTACCAAGCCTTGACCGGTTTCGGCATCCGTTCTTGGCAGGTTGCCAGCATCCGGATCTCCGTTGGGATTACCGTCTTTGACGTCGAACAGAAAAACAAAGTCGTATCGGTTTTGCATGATGGAATTCCTTGTTGAAAAGTGAAATGTTTAACCCGTGGTCTGCGACCAAGATTCAAAGTGGCCCGTGGAAGCCTAGTCTGCAACCACGGGTTAAACGAAGTTAGAATGGCGTTGGCTCCGCCGCTGCGTGAGGTTCAGCGTCGCCGAGAGCAAGCTCGATGGCTTCAATGATCTGACATCTCACAGCGTGACCATCGCGAACGTCTTCCGGAACCAATTCGAGCAATGCCAACTCGCCTCTGGCCCCATCAGCGCTGATATCCGTGATGGTCCTCGCTCCCATTGCTCTGTAGTTGCGAGCCTTCATCGACCAATGTTTGTCATATGTCGTGTCACCACGCAATCCACAGTATTCGATATAGAGAGTTCGTTCACCGTCAACGGATAGAACTGCAAAGTCCGGCGACATTGCCCTCTGTCCAGATGCTTCGCGTTCGTCAGGGGCGAGAATGGATTCTTCGTATCGATACCCGATGCCGAGGGAAAACAGAGTGTCGGCAATGAATTTTTCGCCATACGACTTCACGGACTGTCCATCATTCGTGAGATACCTTCGATTTCCGCTGTTGTGAGGTATCGCTGCACGTTGCTGGAAGTATCCAAGCTGAAACAGGCTTTGGTCGTGGAGCGTGTGTTCTGATGGCCATGCGTCACCAAACTGAACTACGATTCGAGTCGCTAAATCTTCGAGTTCTTTCCTAGTACCCCAATGGCCAATTTGCTTGAGACGATGGCGAGCAACATTCCACACTCGACACAAAATCGCGGGGTTCGTTGAGGCCGCCGAGAAATAACTGTCAACATACGTCGTCCCCACATTTGGCGCTGCAAGATCCTGAATCTGCTGACACACGGCCAACAATCGGCCAGCGTGATAGGCTGGGCTGGGGTGTAGTTCGTTTGCACCACGTCTGGCAATCACAACGGCTTCTCCTTCTAATGGAGTTATTTGAGTGTCAACGGATTCCTGTAACTGGGGACGATTGGCTGACGATTGGTGGTAGTAGCCGATCACAAACAAGGCTTGGTGTTCGATGCTTTGAAATCCAGGAACTTCATCAATCATTTCGAGAATTTGAACGACAAACCTTTGTTCGACGTCGCTTCGAATTTCCGCGAGCGTCTTTTTTGAATTCTTCTGTCCCTTTGCACACTTCGAAATGTGTGCGATCGCAAGCTTGAGCAACGGCACGAATACATCTCTCGGCGTCGCCATTGCAGATACAAAGTACCGATCCCGAATCGTATTGTCGTACTTCGAAGGAGAATCACCGCGACTTCGAATCTGGCAGGACTCAAGCTGAGCAAACAGTCGGCCACACACGTATGCTGGATTCCTGCAGTGCTTGTCGAGGTGGACCACAGGCACGACATCATCACTTCCGCGTTTCGACCTAATGATGCACGCTTTCAGCATTCCGGCCCGCACGGAATTGACGATTCGGTCGGCTCGAATGCGGCGAAGGACGGCAGTGAACAGCATCTGCGGATACGGGCTTCCGGTTAGGATGGCTCGCATCACGGCACCGCTGAGCAATGGGGGAATGTCTTTGCTGTCGCGAACGGTTTCGCGGAGCAATTGCCACATGGCTGGGAATTCGGGGTCGCGATCAAAGCTACGCACGATCGCCAGGTCGTTGAAGTGCTGTCGCAACGCGGCCACCATTTCGGCCAGTGTGCTGACGTACCAAAAACGAATCGACAGACGAGCCGCATTGGGCGACAAGCCGAGCACATAGAACGGATTGTCGCCGTCTCCAAGTTCCAGATCTTCAACGCTTTCCCCCTGAACAATACGCTGCAAAGTGGCCTGAACTTTTTGCTTCTGAGCATCATCTTCTGCAGGCACTTTGGCTGGGTCAGCGACGAAGCTGAAGAATTCCTCCATCGGTGATTGCGATTCCGTCCAGTAGACGGTCGTGGCGTCACCAATCTGAATCCTGCCTCCCCCCTGCCGCAGCAAATGGTTCAACGCTGTGCAGTATTGGAAGGCGGCCGCTTCGCTGACCGGAGCGTTGTAGCCCTGTTCGCGTCCGAAACTTTCGTACGCTTTGTCGTTGAACGAAACCAATGACGCACCAGCTGACTGCGCTCCGTTCACACCTTTGATCTTCGGTTCGTGCAGTCGGGCTAACCCGGCTTGCTGACCTGTCAACAGGCACTGGCCTTCGGTCGTTGCATCTGCATCGGCGTCCATAAGCTGCCTGTTCCACCAATCCTTGACGGCTGGTCGTTGGTGGACGTAGTGCGTTTGGCCTCGAATTCGGAAGACACCAAATCCGCTGGAAGTTGCCGCCAGCGTTTCGTGATCCGCCGCATTTTCAGGCTTCCATGATTCTAGGAATGTGCAGACTGCGGCAAACTCGGGATCATCAATCGTGGACTGCAGTTCCAGGTGCTTTGTTCGAAACGCTTCGAAGGCTTCCAGCGTGCGTTCTGGTTTGTCGTCATCCGGTTTGAATCCCAGCAGATAGCCAGTGTTGTCCCACAGGAAACACGGATTGATGCCAGCACCGGAAGGCTTTGCACCACCGAGCACAATCAACGACTTGGCTCGCGGCTTTTCTGCGTTGCCGTCTGTTTCTTCGATGATTTCGTGCAGTGTGCCGTCATCATTCAGGACGACACCGAAGGAGATTTTTTGACGGCTGTAACCGAACGGAGCGATGTCCACATTCGGATCAGATTCCAGTCGTTCGTAGTATTGATTCAGAGCTTCTAGGATCATCCTTTCACCTCGTTTCCGTGCAAAGGCGGTACATCGATAATGCCGTTGTTCATGACGGCTCGAAAAAATCGCGGCGACATGTTGTTGTCGTAATCCAGATCGTGCAGCATGAAGCCCAGATCCTTCTGACCGTCGAGCGGCGATTCTGGAATATCACCCTCAACCCATTCGAAGTCGGCAGGAAATTCGCGACATCCGAAGTACGGATGGTGGAAGTACTGACCTTTGATTGCTCGCCGTTTCAGCATTTCGAAGTGCTTCTGGAATGTTTCTTCCGGATCCAGCAAGTCGAAGTGAGCGACAATCACGTAAGCGACGTTTCGCAGAATCATGGCGGCACGCTGTTGCCGATCTTCTTCGATGTACACACCCAGCGGCGACGAATCACCTTTCATGGCTTTGCGGACGTTCCCGACGGGAATTTTCGATGCCACTTCATTGCGTCGCAGGTTGGTGAATCGAACCGGATTCAGCACGTGAATCTGATCGATCACCCAGCGAATCTGCGGCTTCCAATAGATGGCTTCCAGCACGCCTCGCGCGGCCGAAGGTGTCATCACGTCATAGCTGACGCGTTCGACTTTCATTTCCGGCCGAGTGAAGCAGGCATAATCCCCCCAGACTTTGATGGCGATTTGCGGCGGCGATTTCATAAGCAAGGTTCCTTTCAAAAAGTGTTTGGTGCGAGTTCGTCCGTTTGACCCGACTCAACGAGGAGGCATCGCATTCTGTATGCTTGGGCATGCCGGGCCTCCTCTGCGAGTCGGGTTAAACGATGGCGTGCTAGATCATGAGGGAGTCGGGTTCGTGGTAGCCGATTTTGTCGGGGCGGAGGCCGAGGTGTTTGTCGTAGCAGGTTTCGTTGATCAGGATGGCGTAGCCGGAATCCAGCACTTCGATGTCGGTGCCGACCATGGCCTTGAAGACATTGAGAAACAGACTGACGGAATATCGTTGTAGCTGTCGGAGCACCTTGCGGAGTTCACCAATTTTCTGGCGGTCGTCATGAAGTTTTCGCAGCTGTTTGATCAGGCGGACGCCTTTCTGGCCGTACGGCACGAACACCGTTTCCGAGGCGTCCTCGATCCAGCGAAATCGTTTCGCTGCGGTTTGGAAATTGAACTGCATTTTCTGGTAGGGATCGGGAAAGCACTTCATCACTTCTTTGGCGTCCCATCGATCTTTGTGTCGCCAGAAATTCAGGTCGAAGTAGCGGCGGACGATATCCTGACTTAGAAGAGCCATGTTGTCTGGGTCTAGATCAGCCATGAGTTCTGCGGCCGAATTCGCCGTGGCTTTCAGATATCCCTGCAGCTTGATGTCAGTCGGTTCGAACACGAAGACTCGCCCGGTGCGGCGTCGTCCTTCGCGGTTGCAACGTCCTGCGGCTTGAGCGATCGAATCGATTCCGGCCAGCGAACGAAACACGACAGGGAAATCAACATCGACGCCCGCTTCGATGAGTTGCGTGCTGATGACTTGGCAAGGAAGTCCATCATTGAGCCGCTGGCGGATGGTGTCGAGTACCCGCTTGCGGTGCCGACCACACATCAAGGTGCTGAGATGAAACAGACCTTCTGACACTTGTTCCTCAGTTTCGTTCAACCCGTGGTCGCAGACCATGTTTTCTGCAGGTGATGCGGCGGAACGGCTTGGTCTGCGACCACGGGTTAAACGGTCGAACAGCTTTGCGGCGTGGGATCTTGTGTTGACGATGCACAGGAATTGATCGTGTTCGGTAAGCAGGGCGCAGAGTTCTTCGTCGGACTGTTTTCCGATGTGGCTGATTTGTACTCGCTGCAGGCGTTGAAACAGTTGCGGCGGATTTGGAATGATTTCCGTGACATTTGTCAGACCGATGCGAAATTCTTCCGATCTGCTGAAAGCGGGTTGGGTCGCAGTACACAGGACCACAGTGCAGCCATAGTTGAGGACCAGTTCCTGAATCGTGGCCAACACCGGCTGCAGCAGGTCGACGGGGATCGCTTGGACTTCGTCCAGAATAATCACGCTGTTGCAGATGTTGTGCAGTTTTCGGCAGCTTGACGTTCGAGCGGCGAACAGCGATTCGAATAACTGCACGTTGGTGGTGACCACGATCGGCGCGTCCCAGTTTTGTGTGACCAGTCGAGTGGTCGAGGTTTCTTTGTCCGGGTCGGTATTGCTGTGGTGTTCCAGAATGGTTTCTTCCGGCGCTTCTGTGAAGACATTTCGAAACACACTGGCCGTTTGTTCGATGATGCTGGTGAAGGGGATCGCGTAGATCACTCGAGGCAGCTGATGTTTTTCTGCATGTGCGAGACCAAACGCTAACGACGACAGCGTTTTGCCTCCGCCGGTCGGCACGGTCAATGAAAATAGTCCGCGGTCGGTTTGTGCGGCGACTTGGCAAGCCGTTAGCACGTCCGCACGAGCCTCAGCAACGGGGCCCGACTGACCTGCGGACAGCTGCTGTAGATGGCGATCCAGTGTTGTCCGCAGCTCGGCCATGGTCGGCGGTGTGGTTTTTCGTTCGTTCGTCTTTTCGGGCGACATGAAAGCTTCTGTCGCCAGATAGTCGGCGTCCACCAGACACGAGAACAGCATGCGTGTCAGAAAGGCCAGTTGGAACGCCACCGATGCATCATCAACCCCCAGAGCAATCGGAAGTGCGTCTGTCAGAACTGGCTTCTGTTGTCGTTCCGCTGGCGCATGGCTGATGTCCGGGATGGCTTTCTTCAGCCGCTGATCCAGTCCCGATGCACCGGACGTGCTGATGGAATCTGCGAGTCCAGCGTGGTGTCCGGCGATGCAATACGCCAGCATGCGTCCGAACGGGTGCTTGCCGAAGATTCGATCCGCCAACTGAGCCCCCGCCGTGGAATGGTCAACTCGCTGTGACGGCGTGACGTTTTCCAAATGGGCTTCGAATCCATTTTCGCGGAACAGGTAAGCCTGAAATTCAAGCGAGTACTTTCCAAGATCGTGCCACATCCCAAGCACTTGCCCGAAGCTACCGGCATCAAAAGCATCGGCAAATTTCGACGAAACTGTGGCAACAAGCTGTAAGTGGTCCTCCAGCGGTTCCCATTTGTCCGGTGGCTGGTCCGGAAGTGTGTGTGCGTAGTGCGGCATTTTTTTCTCGACCGTTCGCTGATACTTCTGTTGCACTTCCGCCAGATCCACGTGGATGTCTTCGACCAGCTCTGCCGGTTCCAGCACGTTGGCGTTCGGTCCGAAGTGGTTTTGAGTCGTTCATCGTGATCCAACGGTAACATGCGGGTTGGTCAGATTACGACTCGGGTCAGATTTTTTTTTCAGCCGCCGTCGCCGGGGGTTGTTGGCCACCGTAATTATTTGAAACCAGTCGCACGGGGCGACTGCTTTGGAATACTACCTGCATTTTCCGGACATGCAATGCAATCGCGACGGAGCCAAAAATCGTGCGGACACAGGGACGAAATCACGGGTTTGCCAGACGAGGCAGTGGGCCAGCCCGCCAGCCGGTGGGTTGCGGGCGTAGTGGCAAAGATGGCGACGAACGTTTGACGCCATCCCCAGATAGCCGATAGTGTGGGGGACTGGGGGACTGGGAAGCACCCTTCAACATTCACAATTTCGATTTTTAAGAGAGACAGCGATGAGACGGTTTTTTGTAGCGGCGATGGTCATGGCGATCGGGCTCTTGGTGCCTTGCAGTCTGACGGCATCGGCGGCGGACGTGGAGGATGGTTTCGTTTCTCTGTTTAACGGCCAAGACCTAAGCGGCTGGACCAAGCGTGGCGGGTCTGCGGAGTACGAAGTTTTGGATGGCGAGATCGTCGGAACTTGCGTGCCGAACACGCCGGGCAACACGTTCTTGTGCAGTGAACAGGAATTCGGAAACTTCGTGTTGAAGCTGCAATACAAATTCCTTGAAGCCGGAAACTCGGGCGTTCAATTCCGTTCTGCCGCACGCTCGGAAGGCGATCGCCAGCGAGTCTACGGCTATCAGTATGAAGTGACTCCCGGTGGCGGCTTGACCGGCCGCATCTACGACGAAGGACGTCGCGGCCACAAACACGGCGTCGTCTGGCTGGACGCCCACACGCCACAAGATCGACTCGACGCCGCTCAGGCAACCTGCAAAGTGGGCGAATGGAACGACGTGGAAATTCAGTGCGTCGGCCCGTCCATCAAGACTTGGCTGAATGGCCAGCTAGTGGTCGATATGTTCGACAGTTTCTCCATGAAGGGTTTTCTTGGCCTGCAGATTCATTCTGGCAAATCCGGTTCCGTCGCCTGGAGGAACATCCGTATCAAGGATCTGGGCGAAAGCCAGTGGGAGCCATTCTTTGTCAAAGGCGACGACGGCAAATACGAACTCAAGGATGCCAAGTTTGTGCTACCAGAAGAATGGTCCTTCACCGACGAGGGCGTCCTGCACGGCGTCCACACCAAGAACCAAGGCAAGGACGGACTGGTCATTTCGAACAAAAACTATGACAACTTTATCGCTCGCGTCACGTATCGCATGCACGGCGGCAACAGCGCCTTGTATTTCCGCGCGGAAGAAACGAGTGCGCCGTGGGTGCTGCGTGGATTCCAGAACGAAATCGCCAACAACGGCAAAGATTCCGCCCTGTGGCACACCGCTGGCATTGTTGACGGCAAGACGATTCCTGGTCGCGGCTGGGTTGTCACGAATGACGAGTTCATCGAAAAGGTGCGCAACACAGACGACCAGTGGAACACCACCTGCACGGCCGCGTACGGCGACCGCTTGGTGCAGACGCTGAACGGATTCTGCACGTCGGATTTCATCGACGAAGCGTGCGAGAAAACCGGCAAGCTGGGCCTGCAAATGCACGGTGGCACCGACTGCGAAATGTTCTTTAAGGACTTCGAAGTCATGCCGATCACCGCTGCCATGCTGCAGCTCATTGAGCGGCAGTGAGTCGCGGAGTTGTGAACACCGTTCCGGGATGATGCACCACCGCTGCACGTCCCGTCTTCTTTATCTTCAGACCAAAACCGTAACACCACACCCATGGCCAAACAACTTACTGGATTATCGATCATCTTCTGCCTAGTACTCGGTTCGAGACTGCTTGCGGACGACTCGGTCGGTCCCTATGTTGGCACTTTGAAAACCACCGAAGCTCACTTGCTGTACCGGCCGGGAAATGAATCGGCGCAGCTGCGATTGACCGTCAACGATGAACAAGGCACGAAGGTCACGGCCGTCGATAGCAACAGCGACGCTGAACATGATTTCGTGGCAAAGTTCCACGTTGTGGGGCTGATCCCCGGAACCACGTACCAATACCGCATCGACAAAATTGAAGACGGTAACGCCAGCCTCGTTGCCGGTGGTGCCTCGGACTTTCATTTCACGACCGTGCCAGATCAACGCAGCGGTCAGGTGCTAAACGTGGCCTTCATTTCGTGCGTTAACGACACCACGGATCCAGTTTGGCAGCAGATGGCCAATCACAATCTGGATCTGCTGTGTTTCGGCGGCGACACGCCTTACGCCGACACTGGCGATCTAACCGACCTGCGCAACAAGCATCGACATCTGTTACAGCGTCCCGCCTTGGCGGCGCTGGGTCAGAACGTGCCGCTGCTTGGCACGTGGGACGACCATGACTTCGGCAAGAACAATGCCAACGGCAAAAGCGCCGCAGCGTTGAAGCAGAACACGCGCCGCGCGTTTGTCGAATACCGCGTTCAAGATCAGTATGGCAGTGGAGACGAAGGCATTTACCAAAAGGCAGATCGAGGAGCGATGGAAGTCTTCCTGCTTGATGCGCGATGGTATTCTCAAACCGGTCCATCGCCCGTTAGTCCCGCACAATCCACGTGCTTCGGCAACGATCAGTGGCAATGGTTGTTACAAAGTCTGCGGAAGTCCGAAGCACCATTCAAAGTTTTGTTGCAGGGACAAATCTGGCAGGACAAAAAGAATCGCGAAACCGACGACCTGTTCACGTACTATGCAGAACGTGACGCACTGCTGGATTTTATTAAGCAAGAAAAAATTCCGGGGGTTGTGCTGGTCGGTGGTGACATTCATGTGTCGCGTTATTTGATGCACCCTCAACGCGTGGGATACGACCTGCACGATTTCATTATTTCGCCGGGCCATACCAGCGTCATACCTTCTCTGAACGTGTACCACCCGGATCTGGAATGGTCACGAGCGGAGCCCAATCAGTTTCTGACGATGACGGCCGACACCACCCAAACAGTGCCGGTCCTGACCGTCAGGTTTCTGGACAAAGACGGCCACGAAAACTTGGTCAAGACCATCACTTACGATCAGCTGACGCCGCTGCCCGAAGCGGGCATCGCGGCGAATTTGCGTGCCTATTGGAAGTTTGATGGCGACGCCACGAATCACTCGCCGCTAGGAAATCGACTTGACGGGGAACTCACCAACGGTGCCACTGCCAGCCAAGAAGCCGGGGCGCGCGGTGGTGCGGTGCAGCTGAATCGGTCCGCCGAACAATACGTCATGGTGCCCCGTTCGATGTTGGATGACAACGCCAGCGGCTATACGGCTTCCAGTTGGATCAAGCCGGCGTGGCTGCCAGATCATGGCAGTGCCGATCGTTCGTTCATTATGGAAAGCAACGTGATGAATCACTGCGGCTTGCCCAAGGCATCCGAAACCGGCCTGGCGATTTCTGTGGGATTCAGAGCGTGTGAAGATCCCGACAAGATTAACCTGCAGCTGTTCACCGAGACGCTGGTTCCTCAGCCCGTTGGTTCAGAACGTTCGCCGAGTACAACAGGGCAAGGCGGCTTCGACTGCCTGTTAGACCGTTCGGTTCTTTCGGATTGGACTCATGTGGCAGTCACGTTTGATTCGGCCACGCTGCAACTGTTCGTCAACGGCAAGCTCGTCACGACTCACACGCTGCCGATCAGCGCACCGATTGCAGAAACGGGCGGTCTGGTGATCGGTGGTCACCGCGCCGGGGGCGGTCGCAATTTCGATGGCCTGATTGATGAAGTTGCGATCTGGAATCGTGTGTTGTCTGAGTCTGAAATCGACGCGATTTATGGTGGTGGGACGCCGTTGGTTTTGGATGGCGAGTGATTTGAGATTTGAGATTTGGTCCCGGCAGCACTGTCAGCTGTGGTTGACACTTGGTGTCGCTAAAAGACATTGTTGAGTGGCGGTTTGTTGTATTGGCCCCAAGTTGGACGTGCTTGACCAACGATTCGCCACGCCGCAGCAGACTTTAGGCAGGTGTGGCAGCTATGGCTCACATATAGGTTTTTACGATACTTTTGTGTCGGACTTTCTATTTGTTCAATGGTTCGAGTCCGTCTATAAAGGAAGGAGAACACGGATCGTGTCGAAGTGAGACGAGCGCAACCACTGCCCACCAACAGCAGGAGCTGGAAAATGAAGACAGTTGAAGAACAACGTCGAAGCGTGCGAGACAACTTGGTTGCGGCTGCTGCCGATTCGGTGGTTGGCGAAGCATTGGAGGTCGCCTCAGCTCCGATTTCGTATGTGCCGCATCCGGATTTCGACAAGCATGAGTTTGTTCACGATACGCTGGAGGCACTTCCGAACGGCGATAATTTCAACAAGCCTGAACCGCGGTTGCAGGGTCACGACTATCGTTTGCCCAATCGTCCGTTGCTGTCGCGATCCGCTGAAGGTGCCTTGTTTCTGCGAATGAATTTGTTGCGCTACATGGCGTCTCGACGGCAACAGGGGCTGTGCGGAAGCCCTGAGTCCGCAGTCTGCCAGCGTACGATTCGCAATCTGATTGAAGATGCGGATATTGCTCGCAACGAGATCATGGAGGCCAATCAGCGACTCGTCGTTTCCAACGCTTCTAAGTTCAGTCGCAGTGGTGTGCCGCTGGCGGATTTAGTGAGTGAAGGAAATCTGGCATTGATGAAAGCCATCACCGGATTCGACGTGTCTCGCGGTTTTCGATTCAGCACCTATGCGACTTACGCCATTCGACGTCACCTGAGCCGTTACGTTCAGCGCGATCAGAAGCGTGCGCCGTTGCTGAGCGAAGATGTGATTGATCCCGTGATTGAAGACACGCCAGCGGAATGGGTGGATCAGCATCCCGGAGAATTGGTGCGCGACATTCTGGCATCACTGGCTCCTCGCGAACGCAAGATTGTGGAGATGCGGTTTGGTTTGAGCAAAGACGGCAAGTCGCATACTTTGCGTGTGATCGGCGGACACTTTGGGATTTCTCAAGAGCGAGTTCGCCAGCTGATTGTGCAGTCTTGTGCGGACGCTTACCAGCAGCACGCCTGTAAGCTCGGAATGGAATAACATTTCCGTGTGACAGATTTTTACGCAACGAAAGTGACGACCATGAAATGCCCGGTCTGTGAAATCCGCTTGCAAATCTCAGATCGTTCTGGAGTAGAGATCGATTACTGTCCGGAATGTCGGGGTGTCTGGCTGGATCGTGGTGAGCTTGATAAGATCATGGATCGAGCTGCCGCGATGGCGTCCGTTCCACCGTCCAGCCAAGAAACTCGTCCACGCGATCGCTACGACGACAAGCGAGATTCTGGATATTCTCGCGATCACACGACATACGCGGACAAGAAGAAAAAACGCGGTGGCTGGCTTAGTGAATTGTTCGAGTTCGGAGACGATTAAACTGCAAAATCAGAAAGGTTGTTGCTGATGACTGACAGCATTGTTTACGACCTTCTGATTATTCTGGGCTCAGGTTTGGTGGCGGCTGTCATCTGTCGCACAGCTCGCGTGTCGGTGCTGATCGGTTACCTTGCTGTCGGCATGCTGATCAGTGATGGCGTGCTGGGGCTGGTCAGCGAAGACCGGCATGATATCGAGAAGATTGCCGAAGCCGGCGTGTTTATGCTGCTGTTCGCGATCGGGCTGGAGTTTTCCTTGAAGGAGCTTTGGCATCTGGGCCGAACGTTGGTCATCGGTGGCGGAGTGCAGATGTTCTGCGTGGCCGTGCCGGTTGCGGCGGCATTGAAGTTCGCGGACACGCAGACTTCGGCTGCGATTTTGATCGGTCTGGCCGTTTCGTTTAGTTCGACCGTTCTGGTGTTTAAGACACTGTCCGAATGGGGACACAGCGGCTTGCCGCACGGTCGGCGCGCCATCGGGATTTTGCTGTTCCAAGACGCGGCTTTGATCCCGCTGCTGTTGATGATTCCGTTGCTGACCGGAAACGGTGAAGCGGTTTCGGCCTTGCACTATGTCAAGCTGACTGTGACATCGCTGGTGTTTCTGCTAGGCATCGCCATCGTCAGATTCGTGTTGGCGCGATGGGTGATTCCGGCGTTCGCCAATCTGCGCAGTGCAGAACTGGTGGTGTTGTTCACTTTGGTCGCGCTGACGGGCATCACGCTGATTTCTTACAGCATTGGTCTGCCACCGGCCATCGGAGCTTTCGCGGCGGGGCTGGTGTTCAGTGGCAACCGCTGGTCACATCAGATCGATGCGTTGCTGCTGCCGTTTCGCGAAACGTTTGCCGCCGTGTTTTTCGTGAGTCTCGGGCTGATGTTCAATCCTCAGGTTCTGATCGACGAACCGTGGCTGATGCTGGGCTGCCTGGCGGCGTTGGTGAGTATCAAAGCAACCGCTGCAATCTTGGCGTTGAAGCTGTCGGGACTTCCCGGCCGCACATCGATTGCCATGGGATTCGGGTTGGCTCATGTTGGTGAATTCGCGTTTGTTCTGTTGTCGCTGGGCTGGCAGTCTGGCGTCATCAACGAACTCGACTATCAGCGAGTTGTGACTCTGGCGATTCTGTCGCTAGTGGCGACTCCGCCCATCCTTTCGGCAATGCTGCGTCGAATTGGTGATCGTGATGATTCAGCGACCAGTTCCAGTCTTGAGCTGACCGGAAATTCGCAAGTGAAAGGGGCTGTGGTGATGGGCGCGGGGCCGATCGGTCGGCAATTGGCGACATCTCTGGAAATCTACGGCTACGACGTGTGTGTGATCGACCTGAGTCCTCTGAATCTGCAGCCGTTTGCACAGGACGGTTTTCGCACGGTTGCTGGAGACGCCACAAACATTGACACACTGGATCGGGCTCACACCAGCAGCGCTAAGTTGGTGATTATCTGTGTCCCAGATGATGCCACGGCCGCGCAGCTGGTGAAGCTGGTTCGTGAAGTTGGGCCAAACATTCACTTGGTGGTTCGCTGCCGATATCAGTCCAACGCAGCGCGGCTGCATGCAGCGGGAGCAGACGCGGTGATCAGTGAAGAAGTGGAAGTGGGGCAATCGATTCTCAGGTCGGTATTGCCGTCTTCCGCCGCTTGACCGTCTTCCGCACTTCGACAATTCCTATCCATTGTCGATGAAAGATCGAATCGTCGAATCCATGTCAGCGGTCTAGCATTTTGACAGGCGGCGTTATTTCGCCGCTGCCTTGGAATTGCTTTCTCACTGTCCCGTCATTCTGCGTGGAGAATTCGTTATGGTTGCTCCGAAAAATCAAAGCCGCAAGGCAACTCAACTGGTTGATCTAAGCGTCGCCCGGCACGCTCAAGTTGGCCCAGAACAAGTCCAGCCCGATGCGCATTTCGACAGTCAACTGAGTCAGCTTGTCACGGCGACAGGCATCGACAACCAGAACCTACTGCAACGGATGGTCGCTCACGGCCTGAATGCGAAGAACGTGATCGCGTTGAAGTATGCTCCCATTGCGGAAGTCGCGTGGGCCAGTGGACGAGTGACCAGTTCTGAGTACGTGCTGGCGATGAAGCCCATGTTTTCGGCCGAACTGTTTGATTGTCCGGAGGCCGTGGATCTGTTTCGGTCATGGCTGACCAGTCGACCACCGGAAAGTTTGTGGACACTGTCGGAAGACTACGTCCGAGCACGCGTGGCGATTCACCGCGCCGACGCCGAACAGGCCTTTGGCCGGCAACTGTACGAACTGGCAGAAAAAGTCGCGCTCGCTTCCGGTGGCATTGTCGACCAAGGCGACATCTGTGCAGCAGAACGGCTTGCTCTGAACAGAGCTTCCGACATGTATGCCGGACGAGCAGCCTAGCGAGACGCATGATCCGTCGTTTGTTAAACTCGTGTCCATTGTTTAACCCGTGGTCGTAGACCAAGCCGGAAAACCGAAACGGAAACCTAGTCTGCGACTACGGGTTAAACGGAAAACCTGCTGCGTTTACACGGCCGCGGCATCGCGTTTCGGTTGAAAGACTACCTCTTGGATGCGGACGCGAATCTTTCCACCGGGAACTTCCCATTCGACTGAATCGCTGACGCGATATCCCAGAATGGCTGTTCCGATCGGTGCCAGAATCGACAGTTTGCCTTCCGCAATGTTGGCACTGTTCGGGTACACCAGTGTGTAAGTGTCAACGCTCTTCTCTCTGTCGACTCGGAGTCGCACGACCGAATTCATGGTCACGACATCGGCTGCAACTTTATCGGTCAGCACGACTCGGGCGTCATCGAGTTTGCGGCGGAGGGATCTCAAAGACGATTCGTCGCCAGCTTCAAAATCAGCGTCACTGTCTAGCAGAGCCCGCAATTGGTGATCATCGTCTGTGGTGATGACGAGTTTTTTTCGGAGTGTCATGGATCGATTCCCTGTGACTGGTGTTCATTGAATAATGCCCACTCCGGATTGTTCGCCGACCTGTCAGTCGACGTCACGTTCGGGGCATCTGGTGGTCGGCAATTGTCTCATTCCTCAAACTGTGGTTGTTAACGCACTGCCGTGTTGTAGGCACGCGAAATCCATCGCTCAAATCGAAATAAAAGAAACATTTGATCGCAAAAATCAATAGCTGCCTCTAGGCCGCGTCCGTGTTTTCACGGGGCCAGACAACCGCCAAGGCAAGGTTTTCGTTCAGCAAATCGCTTGTTCGGGCCAGAATCGGCTTTCGGCGCGACGAAGAGTTCTCGCGGATGAGAACGTGCGTTGGGAATGGCGACAACGAGGTCGGGTGGGTCGAATGGCGATCGCCATTTAGACCCACCATTTAATTTGTCGATACGGGCCGTGTGCGTGTGGTGGGTCGGCGTCGCTTGGGCTCCTTGACCCACCCGACACAATCAAATCTCAACAATGAAGCGGGCCATTGAAACAACAGGATAATGTTGCAAGAAGAGTCCAGTTGAAGTTTGTCAATTCGACATTCACGACTCAGGATCGCCAGCAATTTGAGCTACACACGAACCAGTACCAAGGAACTGACGAACTACCGAATGTGATCCGTGCTTTGGTGGCCGACCTAGTGAAGCTGATTTGTGTTTTTGAAGTTCGAAGTCTTTGGAGTGGATTCGGCGGCAGCTCGCCAACGACGACCTGTCGCATTCGATGGGAAATCCACAACACGGCGGGATGATAGAAGAGTATCATTTCCACGGCACTTTGCAGCAGATTGACGGGATAATCCCAGCGGCGAACATGAGCCAGTTCGTGAGCGATAATGGCGTCGACCTGCTGCAGCGTCAGTCCTTTGCGGCTGTTTTCGTCTGGCTTGCGGCGCGGCGTCTGAGTACACTGACGGCTGTCACAAGTCCTGCTGAGAGAGATGTTAGATGTCGGTACCGTTGCAGCCATTTTCTTGGGATAGGATGATTGAAGCTGTGGAAGCTGTTCGAGAACGCATGTTGCGAGCCACGAAGGCTCTGGGCGAAGCTGACATTCCGTACGCGGTGGCGGGCGGAAACGCGGTCGCCGCGTGGGTGGCGCGAGTCGACCGGGCGGCCGTTCGGAACACTCAGGATGTCGACATCTTGGTGCGTCGAGCCGACTTCGATCGCGTGAAGGTCGCTTTGGAAGCTGTGGGATTCGATCACTACGAGCTCATGGGAGTCGACTGTTTCATCGACGGTCCGGATGGCAGCCCGCGAGACGCCGTGCATTTACTGTACGCGAACGAGAAGGTGCGACCGGAATATATTGAACCCACGGCCGACGTGGCGGAAACAGAAACAGCGGACAATTTTGAAATCGTCCCGCTGTTGGCACTCGTCCGCATGAAGCTGAATTCGTTTCGCCGTAAAGACCAAGTCCATCTGTTGGACATGCTGAGCCTTGGCATTCTGGACGAAACTTGGCTGCCACGCTTGGCAGTTCTGCACGCTGATCGGTTGCAGCAGCTGATTGACGACCCAGACGGTTAGGGCCGCTGGACACGCCGTGTTCCGTATGGGGGCTTTTGATTTGAGATTTGAGATTTTTGGTTTTTGGTTTTTGGTTTTTGGTTTTTGGTTTTTGGTTTTTGGGTCGGCAATGAATGACCTTTATGAGATGATCAAATAGGCCAAGGGCTGCGAGTTGATCTTTTTGTGATTTGAAAGGCTGCTGTGTCTACGAATCGACGACTCTTGGCATGGGGTATTTGACCATACCGGAATGCGTGGAATTCCGAATAGTAAACGCTTTGTTTTCAGGGCAGAATGCTTAAAACATTGAACGCTGACCAGCGAGAATCTCGCGAATTGCATCGTGTTTGGAATGAGCTGTATTCCGCCACGCTGACGTTGCGTGCCGTCGCCACATTGCTAGAACGGGGTGAGATCGAACGTGCGAAAGCGGCAGTGTTGAAGACGCTGGACGATCTGGCCACGATTTCTCCGTAAAAAATCAGCGACACGCCAGCGATGCTTCGCGGCCGGAAAAAACGGACGCTGGCAGACTCAGCGACAGATTGGCTATAATCAGGGGCGGCTGTGTGCCCTTGCTGTGCCTCTTGTTCGCTTGTGCTTTGTGTGTCATTTGTTCCCATGGCTTCTCATTCTTCAGGCTCCGCCGAAACTGCTGATGAACGTGATGAGCGGTTAGCGGTGGTTCTGGATGGTTTGCTGAATCGTTCCTCACTTGATTCGGGCAGTTCTTCGGCAGAATTGTTGGATCGTGCGCTTCGTGAGCATCCGGATCTGAAAGCGGAAATTCGTGAGCTGTATTCCACGGCGATGATTGTGGATGACGTGGCCATGTTTCAGTCGGCGGAAGTCAGCCGCATTCTGGACGGTCAGGATTCTGCGTTGGCTCCTTCCATGACGACGGGGTCGGCCGTGGGGACTCGAATTGGTGCCTACGAACTGCTGCAGGAAGTCGGTCGGGGCGGCATGGGCGTGGTTTATCGAGCCTACCACCGGCAGCTCGACCGCAGCGTGGCGTTAAAGATGATCCCCAACGCGGCCTTTGCGGCGTCGCAAGATTTGGCTCGGTTGCGAGCTGAAGCATTGGCGGCGGCGCGGTTGAGTCATCCGAATATTGTGCCGGTGTATGAAGTCGGCGAGCATGATGGCCAGCCGTGGTTCAGCATGCAGTTTATTGAAGGTCAGACGTTGTCGGCGCAGCTGATGTCGGGGCCGATGCAGGCTGACGAAGCGGTGCGATTGCTGATTCCGGTGGTCGACGCAATCAGTTCGGCTCATAAGGCCGGCGTGCTGCATCGAGACTTAAAGCCGTCGAACATTCTGATTACGGCAGACGGTGAACCCTTTGTCACAGACTTCGGTTTGGCAAAACGTGTTCCTCTGGCCGACGATTCGCTGATCATTGCCGGCGGCAGTAGTGACGAAGCCAATCTGACTCAAACCGGCGCCATTTTGGGAACACCATCGTGGATGTCTCCAGAACAGGCGGCGGGCCAGACGGATTCGATCAACAATACGTCCGACGTGTACAGCTTGGGGGCCGTGTTGTACGCCATGTTGACGGGACGTCCGCCGTTTCAGTCGGCCACGCCATTGGATACGTTACTGATGGTGATGGAACAGGATCCGCCGGGAGTGCGGTTTCTGAATCCGAAGGTGGATTCGGATCTCGAAATGGTGGTGTTGAAGTGCCTGCAAAAGCCGCGAGACTTGCGGTATTCTTCTGCGGACGAATTGTTGGCGGATCTGACGGCGTGGCTGAATCGCGAACCTGTCAGTGCGCGGCGATCGTCGTTTATGAATGTGATGACGCGGCTGTTTCGCGAATCACATCATGTGACGGTGTTGGAAAACTGGGGCTTGTTATGGATGTGGCACAGCTTGGTGTTGCTGGTGTTGTGTCTGGTGACGAATGCCTTTCAATTTGCGGGCGTCAGTGCGCGATTGCCGTACGTCGCGTTCTGGGTGTTTGGGCTGGGCTTGTGGGCCGCCATTTTTTGGAACCTGCGCAGCCGATCGGGGCCGATCACGGCGATTGAGCGGCAGGTGGCTCATGTGTGGGCCGGCAGCATGGTGGCGTCGTCGTTGTTGTTTTGGGTGGAATCGCTGTTGGGTGAACCGGTGTTGAAGTTTTCGCCCGTGCTGGGTTGTATCGCGGGGATCGTATTTTTAGTGAAAGCCGGAACGCTGTCCGGAACATTTTATGTGCATTCCGTGGCGTTGTTTTCGTCGTCCGTGGTGATGGCGGCGATGCATCAACCGGGTCAGCCGGATTTCAGTATTTCACTGTTCGGCGTGGTTTCGGGGCTGACGTTTTTTATTCCGGGACTCAAATACTACCGGCAGCAAAAACGTAGCGGGTCGTAGTTGGCGGGCGGTGTTTGGCCGGGTTGTAACGGTTGTGTTGGTTATGCGGGCTGGCGGCGTCTGGCTTAAATATGCCTAGGTTTAGCGGGGCACAGGATTTTGGTCGCAGAGGTGGGGCTTTCGAGTAACCGATGGTCTGCATTTCAGGGTAAAATCCATATATCCCGTTTCGTTTGCCTGGTGCCCCCAGTTAATCTATTCGAGCAATCGTTCTTATTTCTGCTCTACTCTGGTCCGTCCGTGCGCGAATTTCGCAAGTCCGGGGTTGAGCTACGTGTCGTTTCGACTCCTAATTTGAGGATCACCACGTGGCCCGTCAGCATCGTCGCAGCATTCGTTCTTTTCTGTCCGGTTTGTTTGGTTCTTCTGAACCTTCGAAGGCTGCCAAGTCTTCAAGGTCGACTCGAGCCAATCGCAAGCGGCACGCCCCACAGCATCGTCAGGTTTCTGAGGAACTTGAAAGCCGAGCGATGTTGACTTTGATCGGCGTCGATTTTGGCGGCGGCACCACGCCCCTCAACTGGACGAGTTTCAGCGGCACAGCCGACGCGACTTTAACCGACCTGCAGGACGACACGGGCGCACCGTCGAACATCGACCTCGTGATCAATGTCGATAGCAGTCCGGGCAGCAACGGAAACTTCCTTCCGCCGGGCGGCGAACTGCCGATCTACACGTCGTCGCTGGCTGGCATCGACGGGGCTTATTCCGACCAAGACAACGTTGAATTGACGTTTCAGGATTTGATTCCTAACGAAACGTATCTGCTGTATATCTTCGCGGGTGACACATTTGCCGGCGATCAGCTGGTCACGATTTCCAGCCCCGACACGGGCGCGACCATCACGTCGTTTGCTCAACCGCACACCGCCGATCAGCTGCGCATCAATAGTGAGCTCGGCGATTCTACGCGGACTTTGCAGAGTTACGGTGTTTCTGCAGCGGCCGATAGTAATGGCGAACTTCTGATTCGGATCGACAGTTCCAATGCAGCGGGCGGCTTTTTTGGCTTGGCCGGTGTGGCAATTGAAGCCGTGACGCCAACGGTTAGCCTGAGTGTTGATACGGCGACGGTGGACGAGGACTTCGGTCGCGCGATCTTTACGGCGACTTTGTCGGAGGTGTCCGCACAGCCTGTGATTGTCAATTTGTTGCCCGGTGGAGCTGCCATCAATGTGACAGACTATACACTGACTGCGACGCAGATCACGATTCCGGCCGGCCAGTTGACAGGGTCCGTGACCCTGACGGCTCAAGCGGACGACATCGATGAGATCAATGAACTCGTGACGATGACGATTTTATCGACGCAAAATGCAACGCCCGTCGGTGCCCCTGCACAAACAACGATTGTTGATGCGGACATTGAACCCACGGCCACGTTGTCCGTCAGTTCATCATCAGTGGCAGAAGACGCAGGCACGGTG
>JBDNHJ010000060.1:0-4600 GCA_041688835.1 Fuerstiella sp. | reverse complement strand
CTGCCTGCAGATCGGGAAACGCGAACAGAGGGGCGAATCCGGCTTCGTCACGGGCCTTAAGTGCACCGCGCGTGTATCCAAAATGAAAAGAAGATCGCTCCACTTCCGCGTCGAGTCGTCCGACGGGATACCACGAACGCGGTTGCGATGATTTTTCAGGAGCCTGCCAAGCGAGGAACAGTGTTTTCATGACAATTTCAGAATCAGTTCGCGACTGATGCACACAAACCGGAATGCAAATTTCCGGGCCGCAGCAGACATTCTACCATCGGGCACGCGGTCGAGTAGGCTCGAAATATCATTCATGGACAGTTCGCGAACTCGGTTTTGCCACGGCTTGAAGAAGGCAGGATACCGTTCGGCCAGCATTTCCACCACGGCAATGGGACTCAGCCCTCGTCTGGATTCAGCATCAAAGAAGATTCCGCCCCGACCTTTTCGGAACATCCTGAAAGAGAACAAAGGCGGCACATAGCTCAGGAAAGCCACTATTCCCGGTGGTGATCAAGCCAGCCGGTAGCCGCCCCCCGATTCTACTGCTCAGCCGTTTTGGTTGCTACGATTTGAAGTCCGGCTTTGGCCAGTGTGGTGCGAATCTATTTCAGATGCTCGCCATCAAGCGATGCAAAGGCACCGCCCCCGGCATTCGGGTCCCCTCTGGCGGTCTAATCTTCAGGTATTCCAGTTCCGCGTGGCCTACTTTCGCATAGGCACAACCTGATTTGGGACCACCACTACTACCCTATTGGAGCAACAAAACGAGCCGTCCATTTGGCCGTCGTTGTGTGATTGGTTGCTGGCGTATAGGACTTCGGAAGCCTTCGACACGTCGCAAGGATTCGCAACGCCCCCCACCCCAGCGTTCAAAAACGCCGGACTGTGTGTCGTGAAAACTGGGGCTTTTTTCACCGTATAGGCATCGACTGCCGCCAAAGGGACCCAAAGGCCGTGGGGGCCTAAACGTGGTAAGGGACTCCACTCAAGTGTTGCCATCCTGCCGCTGGGAACGCTAACCCGCCGCTTGAGTACGGTATGTGGTTCCTGTCGGCCACGGGATTTGACCGAGCATCGGCCCCAGCTTTCCGAAAAGGCACGTGTGCGAATTAGACGATATCAGGCTCGCTCAGTGCTCAGGAATATCATGGCATGGCACGCGGTTTCCACACGGCCCCCTCACCCCCTTGATAAGAATCGGGATCGGAACGGAACGGCCCATGTTTTGAGCGTATTTACGTGCAATTCCCGCAGAACATACCCGGCGGAACGGGGGGCGTAGGGCTGGAAGAACCTAGCGTTATGTTATGTAAAGCCAATGTTTTTCGCCACTCCTGAACATTTACCCCAGCGTTTCAGCCCAGCAACCACTTCCCGCCATTTCGCTGCTGCGATGGTCTTTGCTAAGCTTCCGCCATAGCTCTAGGCCAATCAGATAACGTCCTGGAACTGCCGCAATCGCTCAACCGTCTTGGCCATGCTGACTTTTTCCAACCGCCGAAAGAAGTCATCCTTGTCTAATTTAGGGTTGTGATACGACTGTCGCTGCGTGCCAGCAGCATGGCAAACTTTCATTGGGGAGAGATCAAGCAGATTTGCCACAAATTCGTCGGGGTGTTGTACTTCAATGTTCAGGACCTGCAGTTGCTCCCGCGGAAAGTCCTTCTCATTGAACGTGACAATCACGTCCGCTCTGCCATGGACGGCAGCCTGTACGATGTGCATGTCGTCTTTGTCTGGCAGGTCCACGTTAACAGATACGATGTCGTGACCTTCAATGAGAGCGTCAAGGACTGCTTGGTCCATTTGTTTGGAGCAGCGGCGAAGTCCTTCTTCAGTGACGTTTGGGCGGTGCCCTTCTTTAGTCATCACAGCCCTGATCCATTCGTCGTGAATGTCTTGTGTCCACCTCGCCTTAAATAATCCCGTAAGTGCCATTCGCATCAACAGATCTCGCAATATCATGGGGAACAAGACATTGGAGTCGTAGATCACAGTGAAGTTATTCGACGCCATCAGTTCAACAGTTCCATATCCTGTGCTGCATCCGCAAGCTCCTGCATCGCTTGTTGCGAAGACTCTGTAGCCTTTTCCTGAAACTTAAGAAGATTGTCGAGTATCACCCGGCGATGTGAGCCAACCATGTGAAATGCAATCTTCCCGGCTTCCAGCTGTCGGACCAAATAGGGGCGGGACACGTTCAGGATGTCGGCAGCCTCTTGTGTCGTCAGCTCCCGATACCGTGGCACAATCGACACGCTCTTGCCATCGGCTAAATGGCCTAGCATCGTGGCCAGCTCCCGAACAAGCGGAACGGGAAGCGGAACTGTAGTTCCATTGATCGTGACCGCTGCATCGACTGGACCATAATCCAGCTCTGCTAGAGCCCGCGTAATTTGTCGAAAACTGGTTACAGCCTGTTCCAACTGTTCCGGATTTTCTGCCACAAACGACATAGGTTTATCCTGAATGAATGTTGTGTTTACTTCTGATCATCGGTTGCGAAAACAATCGTCAATAAACGAAATAACCGAAATAACACTCTAATGATTGTCACTCTTGGTAAACGAATCAAGTGAAACTCAACGATCCATATCCGGAAACTTGATGAAATATATCGCGGGAAACCCTTATTACCGGCCCCACAGGCCCAACATCTTGTGCTTTTAGACTGCGACCACTGTTTGGGATAAAATTCAGGAAAACTTTAGAAGGTGTCCGACAACCGCAGCTGAGCAGACCTCTTGCAAGACTCACAACATTTCGGCCCCCTCCCCAGCAGCATCGCCTTGGGCAATCAGCCGTTGACGCACCGAATTTGGCAGATCGGGACAGTCGGCAATCAGTGTTCGCAGGCGCTCCCAGGAGGCGTCTAACTCAGTCGACTGCACCACATGTGCACCACTGGTGACAGGATTGTGCGTTTGCTCAGTGTTTTTCGCACCTTGTTGGAGTCCCTCATCGCCAACTACGTAACTTGTTTCTGTATAATTGTTTACGACTTCTCAGTCGTAGACCCTTTTTGCGTTTCTAGGAGCAGACCCTTCCTCAGACCCTGACGCACCCTCGCCCCGGACGGCTGGCTCCAAATTGAACGCCCCCGCAGAGATGAGCGGCCCCGACGGTGTATCAAGATCTTCTGTGCACTTGGTAGTCCGTTCCAAAGTCTGCAGGTCGGACATTTCGTCAACAGCTACGGTGTTGTTATTCGCCTCGAAATACAGGTGCAGGGCGTCCAGATAGGGCCGACAAACGAATTACCGCTGCTGGCCGTCTAGAGGGCTCCAGATCTTTCTCATTCGAGTTGAGCTAGAGCTTTCCAGAATGAGTATGTTCGACGACCGAGGACTCCAACAACGATTTTCAGCTCGCTGGAGTCAACTTGATTCGCTTCAGGCATCCGTCCCGTTATCTAGGTATCTAACGATGAGAAAGGAAGAAAATGAGTGGACCAGAACTACATTTCAAAGACCTAAGCGGCAAAACATTTCCGAGAAATGTCAGAGCTGTCGTCAGTTCGCATCGATCCGTTTCAGCACACGTGACACCTGCATTGCATTCCACGGCTCGCTGCGGGTGTTGGAGGAAAGGGCAGCAAAATTACGCCGCTTTTCCTCTCGGCAAGCAATGCGTGGCGGCATACAATGAGTGAGCACGATATGGGAGACCTGCAATGAGTAGCGTAACTGTTGAATTAGATTTGCCACAGGACTGGAATCAGTTCCGGATGCCCAACGCACTCAAGGCGCGTCTCACCGATCTGCTGGACCAGCAGGACAACGGCTTGGGACTCAGCGATTCGGAGCGGGAAGAAGCTCAGGCGTTGACGGAACTATCTGACATGCTGTCTCTGATGAAACTGCGAGCAGAAGTGGCGGAACGTGGCCAAAAATGAGCGGACATATTCCCGCCGCATTGGTCCGCGATGTCGTTGACCGGGCCGGCAACCTCTGTGAATATTGCCAATTGCCTCAGGCAACACAGGAAGCCACATTTCACGTTGATCACGTTCACCCGCGTTCTCAGAGTGGGCCCACGGCGATTGAGAACCTAGCTTTGGCATGCGTGACCTGTTCACTGAAGAAGGCGGCTCGTACACACGCCGCTGATCCAGACACGAACGAGGAAGTGCTTCTGTTTAATCCTCGGACCGATAACTGGACGCAGCATTTCGCATTCTCCGAGTCCGGGACGTTGCTTGCTCTGACACCGATCGGTCGTGCAATGGTGGAACTGCTCGCCATGAACCGCCCTGCCATCGTAATGATACGACTGGAGCTTGCGATTCTCGGAAGGTTCCCGCCGACGTAGCTGGCTAACCTTTGTTGGTGTCGGTTCGAACTTGGTACTTCGCTCGAATCTCGGCCATTGCTTCGTCAAGTGGTAGCCCTTTGTCACCAGCTTCCCACTGAGCGAGTGGTTGTCGTTAAATCGTTTTGATGTGTAAAAACGCTTGGCGAGACGGGAAAAGGCTCCACGAAGATGAGTTGGAATTCGTCGTGTTGATAGAAAAGGTCAGCAAAACGGAATTTCATCGCTCAATCTTCGAGGAGCCACGGATGCGAAAATCACACTCACGACAACTTCGTCTGGACAGTCCGGCGGT
>JBDNHJ010000382.1:0-112518 GCA_041688835.1 Fuerstiella sp. | reverse complement strand
CTCAGCGACTCTACGAACGCACGCAAATCAGTGATGATGACGTCCTTGTCTTCCATCCACGCAATAGAAACAATTTGCTCGAATTGCGAACTACCAATTTACTGCCGTGAACGGTTACCAGAAAAGACCCCGGAAAATCACTTGGTTTTTCCGGGGTCTTCGTCTGGTTTCGTGACTGTGCGCACACAGCCTCATGCCCCGGAGAGGAGTCGAACCTCCACGTCCATTACGGACACATGAACCTGAATCATGCGCGTCTGCCAATTCCGCCACCGGGGCTTGGTGGGAAGTGTTCAGAAGTCCAAACACCTCAATCCCTGAGGTCGAAAACCTTGGGAGCCGAGAATGCTACTCATGCGAGACAACGCAGACAACCGGCAGGTTCAAAAAATCTGACGGTATTGCAGATGGGATCGCCATCAGCAGCATTCCCCAACGTTATCGGCCGCCAATGGACCAGACTTCACCCCATATTCCCGTCAATTCCCGTCAGTTGGCGGCAATCAGCAGTTGATTGTCGACGCGACGGACACCGGGTTGCAATCGGACAAGGTTGGCTGCCAGCATCCGGCTGCTGGCGTCCGGCGTGTATCCGGTCAGAGTGGCGATGCCGTTTCCAGCCACGCTGACACTGACATGGCGAAATTCCGGACGCGTCTGAGCGATCCGGTTCAGCACAGGGCCCGGCGGCAACACCATCGACGTTGTTGTTCGCTGCTGCGGATAATCGAACGCAATCCGCAACGACACCGGAATTCGGCGCGGCGTACCGCTACCTTGGCCTCCGCCACCCGTCGGAACATTCGTGTTTGTGATCGATTGGAACTGGCGATTGTTATTGCGCTGCGTTGCCACGCCACCACCCACAAAGCCGCCGGTGTTGTTGCCGCCCACAAAGGCTTCGGCAGTGTTGCTGCCCGCCGTGCCTCCCGTAGCATCTCCGCTGGGCGCGCCCTGAGTTGTAATGCCGCCAATTCCTTCTGTTGTTCCCGTCCCACCACCGGCTCCCAACGCCGCTGCAGTCGCAGACGCCGCGCCTCCAGCATTGCCACCACCGCCGCCGATTTGCCCTTGCTGAGCGAACGAAGTTTGGCAGACAAACAACATCGTGAGTGCTGTCGAGAGTTTTACGAATCTTGAAATAGGCATGGGCATAGTAGCTGTCCTGTGTCAGCGAAAATAAGCTGCAGGCAATTGTCGCAGCTCAGATCATAGCACGACTGCTATGTTCAGCAGAAACAGTATCGCAATTCCTGCTAGGAAGATTCCGGCGAAACCTCACGACCGCTGCCACGGTGCAGCAATCTGCCGAACACAAGTGTTTGAATCGCTTCATCCGTAACATCATCACGTCCGAACCTAGCGACTGTTGCGAAAGACAGGAATCTATGCCTCGTTCCGATCAGGCAAACTAGTCGACGTTCGTTGCAGCTGGCGTCCGAAATCTCCTCCCATACGCTCCGTCATTCAACCGTCCCATGGGTTTGTTGGCCAGTCACGAAACGGCGTACACTTGACCGAGGCCCATCCATTGCTGGATGTCGGATTGGTTTGCGGCATCCATGCAGTCTGCTGTTCGTCCGTGTCGATGGCTCCGTTGTTGTCTGACAAGAAAATCACCAGCGTGTTTTGCTGAAGGCGGGCACTGTCGAGATACGGCAACATCCGGCCAATGGCTTGATCGACTTACTTCACTCCATCCGGAACGAAGAAGCGGCAGGCACTGTTTGACGAGGATGGCAAGCGAATTCGCGGAAAAGACAACAGGGAGGCGGCTCAACTGGCACTCGCTCGAATCAAGTTGTCAGACGAATTGACGCCGTCGCACTCCGCAGAATCGAAAGACTGGACCGTCGCGCAGGGATGCGGACAGTGGAAACACGGCAACGGTGTTCACCGCTTCTGTGAGCTTAAGAAGAAGATATCCCGTGCGAGCTAAACGGAAAGCCAATTTGCGTCATGTCAGGTGAGCATGGCGGCATCAGGCCCGGACTCATTCAGCCACGGAATCGAGGCTAGCGCCAACGGCCAACCTAGGCGGCTTGGGAGACGTCGGGTCTGGCGGATGCGGATAGGAAGCCGACCAGTCGTTCTCGCATCGCTCGCGGCGGTTGGCCTTCGATCAGCGCTACCATCCCCGACAGCATCAACTCTCTTAACGCCACCTCTTCGTTGCTTCTCATTTCCAGCTTGCCAGACAATGGCAGACAGAACAAGTTCGAGATCAGCGCGCCGTACAGCGTTGTCAGCAGGGCCGTGGCCATTCCGACACCAATTTGGCTGGGATCGTCTAGGCTTCTGAGCATCTGTACTAGGCCGATCAGGGTGCCGATCATGCCAAACGCGGGAGCTGCGGCGGCTGTGGCGTCGACGATCTTTTTGCCCAGCTGATGGCGGCTTTCGATCATCGCGATTTCTGTTTCCAGAACCGCCACGGCGTCTTCTTTGGAAACACCGCCCATGACCATTTCGAGTCCCCGGACCAGAAATGTGTCGTTGATTTTTTCCACTTCCGGTTCCAAGGCGATCAGTCCATCGCGTCTGGCAATCGTCGCGAGATCTGCGAATTGTTCGATCGTATCCAGTTGCGAAGGTAGTTTGACCAAAAAGCATTTCTTCACCACATGGAACGCGCCGAACACCTGCCCTTGCGTGAAGTTAATTAGCAGAGCGGCAAACGAGCCTCCGATGGTAATCATGATAGACGGGACGTTGATGAACGGAACCAAGCTGCCGCCGATTAAGATCGACCCCAGCACCAGTCCGGTTCCCAGCAGCAGGCCCACAATTGTTGCGATATCCATATCAATTCTTTCCTGAGTTCCCTCTGTGAGAAAAACCTTATCTTGTGTAGACCGTGGCGCCGCCTGATTTTTTGCGATACACGTCCGCCAGAATTTCGGCGACTGCTCGATACAATTCCAGCGGAATTTGATCGCCGACTTCTGTGAGTGCGAACAAGGCACGTGCCACCGGTTTACGTTCCATGACCGGAACACCGTGTTTTTGAGCCATCGCGATGATCTGCTTGGCGAAGTGATCGGCCCCCTTGGCCACCACAATCGGAGCCGCGTTGCCGGCTTCGTAGCGAATGGCCACCGCAAAGTGAGTGGGGTTCGTAATCACGGCACTGGCTGTCGGAACATCCTGCAGCGTTCTTCGTTTGCGACTTTCCTGTTGAAACTTTCGCATGCGCTGTTTGATGTTTTGATCGCCCTGTTCTTCTTTATGTTCCTTCTTCAACTCTTCAAGTGACATCTTCAGTTTTTGTTCGTGGCGGTACCAGCGGAAGGCGTAATCAAACACGCCGAAGGCCAAAGCGATCCCCGCTAGGATCAACATAAGCGTCGTGGACAATTCACCGCCAAAGGACGACGACTGCATCAGGCTTCCGCGTGTCGCCAGCGAAACACGATCCGCCGCCAGCCAGATAAAGACGGCAGCGGCTGCAATCACAGCGGACAGTTTTAGCGGTGCCTGAATGCCTTTCATCAGACCGTCCAAAGACCACAATCGCTTCCAGCCTTGAACCAGTGATAGCTTGGCGGGATCCAGCATTAACGGCTTCGTATGAAACCCGATCCCCGCCTGCATCATTGATGTTGCTGCATTAAGAATCCATGCCCCCACGGTGATTGTGCCGGATACAATTAGCATCTGAATGCACAGCCAACGCAGGCTGAGCATTGTGTGCGAGACGCTCCATTCTTTCGGCTGCGCAGCGCTGATTTGTTCGGCAATCGTGCCGCTAAACTGGCGAATCCAGACAGCACCGAACAGCCAGATCCCCAGCGCCATGCAAAACAACAGAAAGCCTGACGTGAGGTCCGGGCTGAACACGACCTGCCCGACCTCGCGCGCCGTTTCTCTGCGGCGAGGTGTGGGGGCTTCTGTTTTGTTGTCGTCAGATTCTTCTGCCATGATTGTGTTGCGAGTAAAAGTTCGCGGCTATCGATCGAATTTTGCTTCAGGAAAACTTAAACGGGAGACAGCAGAAACGTCTGCAGGTGGTGCGCCACATTCGCCAGCACGTGTGGAAACATCACCAGCATCGCCAGCAGCCCGGCTGCTAAACGGAACGGCATTCCAAACGTAAACAGGTTAAATTGCGGCGACTGTTTCATGGCGAACATCAACACGATCAGAATCAGGATCAGCATCACGCCCAATGGTGCGGCGATCACTAGTCCGCGTTCGGGCAGTCTGGCGAGGATCGAAATCACAGTCGTGGAGTCTGGAAAGCTCCACATCTTTCCGACTCGGTAATGGTCGAAGAAGCGATCGAAGATTCGCAGAAAATCATGATGAATGCTCATGGAGTACAACAACAGAACGCCACACGATTCGAGAATCACGGACAGCACGTTTCCGCTGCCGGTGTCGGTTCCTGAAGTCACAGACGCCATACTCAGACCGATCTGTTCGGCGATCCATTCCCCCGCGATCCGCATCGGAATCAGAATCATTCCTAGCAGCCAACCCAACCCGGCTCCTAAGAGAATTTCTCGCGCAGCCAAATAAGTCCACAACGCCCAGCGACCACCACCATCGGCAGTCGCGATCAAGGACGGTTGCAATGCCGGGTCCGGTTGATTGTCGGTTGGCGTTGTCAGTTCATAGTTGGGCCCCGTCGCAGCGGCCGGCCATTCTAGCTGCATGGTTTGCGGCAGCCAGAACGCCGTCAGCGCCATCGCCAATCCGACTTTCACGGTGTTCGGGACATGCTGGCCTCCAAAGGGAGGCAGAAATGCGACGAAGGACGAGATTCTCAGAAAGCACAGAATCGCTGGCAGTAGCATAAGTTCCATCATCGGCCAGCCTCCACCAACTGATTCATCATGCGCATCGTAAAGCTGGAGGCGACTTTTAGCGTCCACGGCATCGACACGATCAGTACAACAGCGACCGCCAGAATTCGGGGCGCAAACGTTAGTGTTTGTTCCTGAACACTGGTCATCGTTTGCAGCACGCTGATCACAATTCCCACGATCAAACTGGTCATCACAGCGGGCATCGACAGGATCACCGTCGTTACCAGCAGGTCGGTTGCAATTTGAATAATGTCAGTCGGTTCCATGACTTCGCTTCCATGCGTTTTCTGTATCAACGATTTCGATCAACGTTGCCGTTACCGCATTGACTTCCCGGACCTAGCACCCGTCTTTTCGTTCTTCAGATTTCGGAATTCCGAAATAAACTCGTTCAACAACTTCGGGTCTTCGATGGAATCCAGAATCTTGGCGGCTTCACGTTCTTCGAAGTTCGACAACAACTGCACGGCAATCTTCATGTTGCCATCGTTGGCCATTTCTTTCAGCACAGCCGCCGCTTTTTCCCCGGTCATGCCTTGCAGCCAGGTCGACAACTTTTTGTCGTTCGCCTTGTGCTGCTCAGTAATATCGATCTGCCTCGATTCGATCTCCACGAACTCACGCTTCGTTTTTTCTCGCTCAGTCACCACTTGCTCTCGCAGCCGATTCAACTCAGCGATCATGTCTTGGGCAGAAGAAATATCTGTGGTCAACTGCGATCGCAGTCCGGCGATCGTCTGTTCTTCTGCCTGAATGTCAGACAGCACCAGTTGTTGTTGTACTTGACGTTGACGAAACTGATCCTCATTCGCCTTCAGCCCTTTTTCCCGCTCTTTCAGGCTCAAGCTAAACCGCAGCAGTTCTTCAACGCTCATCGCATCTTCGCGCACGGCCACCGGCATGATGTCGTTGTCGGTCGACATCGGATCGGCGGTCTTCAGCGGGTCGGCTGTTAAGTCGACATTGGCCGGGTCGACCTGAGTTGCTTCGGGATCGGCCAACACATTCGTCTTGACGTACCATCCACCGGCGGCGGCAGCTGCAAAAATCAGCAGCCCAACAAGGGCCATGGTAATCAACTTCATTTCTAAATTACTCCGTCTTCCACTTCACAATGATCTTCGTGATTGTTGAGCAGCTTGAGTGTTCTTGCGGATTCATCCAGCTCGGTTTGCTCATGCTGCAACCCCAGCTGACGATGTTCCGCCTGTTTCTTCTGCATCAGTTCATCCACGCCGTCGGAGCGAGCTTTTAGTTTTTTGTAAGCCGCCTGAACCTGCAGCATGTCACTTTGTAATTGATTTCTGCGCTGAATCTGTTGTTGAATATCCGTTCGACACGATTCCAATCGAGCTCGAGCCGATGTGACCACTCCCGGCTGCAGACCGGAGCCGGGATGTGCGAATTGCTGCATGATCGTGTCTTCGATGCTTAGACTCTGTTGCTGTAAAGTTTCGATCTGCAGTTCGGCATCGCGAATCGCGGCCTGAGCCTGTGCGAGATGCATTTCCGCGATTCGTAGCTGTTGATGCTGGATTCGCTGAACCTTTTGGATGGGTGATCGAAAACGGTGCATGGTTTTCAGTTTTCAGATTAGGCGGTTAGGCTTTTGAGTTGTTCGACGGTTGCAATCCATTGGCTGTGTTGCCCTTGGTCTTGCTTCAGGAAGGCTTCGATGCTCGGCATTTGTTGAATGGCCAGATCAACGTCCGGCACGGTGCCTTTTTGATACAGACCCACCTGAATCAAATCGCGAATCTCTTCGTAGGCTGTCAACGTGCGGCGAACATTTGTCACCGCCCGTTGGTGATCGGCTGACGTGACTTCTCGAAACAAACGACTCACGCTGTGCAGCACGTTGACGGCAGGAAAATGTCCCTTGGCTGCCAGCTTTCGATCCAGCACAAGGTGACCATCCAGAATCGAGCGGGCAGCGTCAGAAATCGGTTCGTCCATATCATCGCCGTCCACCAAGACCGTGATGATGCCAGTGATCGAACCGTGTTGATTGTTGCCCAGACGTTCCAGCGTGTTGGCCAGCAGATTGTGAACCGAAGGTGGATAGCCACGTGTGCCGGGCGTTTCTCCGCGTGATAGTCCGAGTTCTCGTTGAGCGTGGGCGAGTCGTGTGATGCTGTCCAGAAAGAACAGCACGTTGCCACCTTGGTCACGAAATTCCGCTGCAATTTCAATCGCCGTTTTCACAGCCTGAATTCGCATCAGTGGTGTTTCGTCGGATGTGGCCACAACCACCACAGACTTTCGTCGACCAGCTTCGCCCAGACAATCGTCGATAAACGGGCGAACTTCGCGACCACGTTCTCCGATCAGTGCAATCACGTTCATATCGGCGGAAGCATGCTTGGCGATTTCTCCCATCAGCGTACTCTTACCGACGCCGCTGCCCGCAAACAATCCGACTCGCTGACCCACGCCCAATGTCAACATGCCATCGATACAACGTTGCCCCGTGATGAGCGGTTTCGTAATCGGAGCTCGCGTCATCGCGACGGGCGGCGTGTTGCACATCGCTCGCAGTCGGCAACCGGTGGTTGGCGGGCCGCCATCGACGGGTTCGCCGAGCCCATTTAACGTTCGTCCGAGGACGCCGAATCCAACAGGCACGCGCAAGCTGCGTCCTCGCGCGACCACTTCTAGGCCCGGTCGGACGCCCACGGGATGTTGAAACGTCATGATCTGAGATTCGTCGGCGGTGCTGGCAATGACTTCGCCCAGCAGCGTATCGCCACCGCGCGAAGAACGCGGCAGGCGAATTTCACACAATTCACCAACCGCTGCGGGCAGTCCTGCTTTGATGACATTTTGCACGCTATGCAGTCTCCCGCCGATCCGGAAACCGTCGCATCGATCCAGCATTGTCCGAAAGTTCTCGACGTTCAGCTTGAGTGTCATCGATATTCTCCATCCATTCGTCGCGAATGTGTTCCAGTCTTGTGACCACGTCTGAGACGACGATTCGGCCGGATTCTGTTTCCAGCCGGGCACCGCCACGGCTAACACTTGGGTCGGGCTGCAACTTGATCAGCCGTTCATTCCAACCCAGAGTTTTATTCTTCGTCGCCGCCTGCAACGACTTCAGATCCGCAGGATGCAATCGAACGACTGCGGTTTGCAGCACACCGATTTGGTCGATGATGTTGCCGACCATGTTTTCCACGCCCAAAGTTTCTCGATCCAGTTCGGCGTGAATCACATGAGACGCCGCCATCACCGCCAGTTCGACAGCGATCTGCTGCAGTTCCAGCAATGAATCCTGCCGACGTTGTTCGTGTTCCTCCAGCGTATCCTGCAGTGCGTTCAGTGTTTCCTGAAGAGCTTTGTTTTGTTCGATGAGTTGTCGTTCACGAGTGGCCCGATGTTCTTCTTCCGTCGGGGTGACGGGCGAATCAGCAATGTTTGCAGTTCGGTTAACACCGCTACGGATCACGAAATTCGTCGGTCGAGTTTTGAATGTGACCTGTTGTCGATACAGCATCATTCCGCCTCCATTTCAACTTCGGCGATTGCTTCTGCCACGGCTTCGCGAGCGGCGGTCAGTTGAGCTTCTGGGACGCGCGATAGAAAGCTCAGTTCTTCTTCCAGTGTTTCCCGAGCTCGCTTCGACAGGTTGCCCATCACCTTCTGCAACATTGCATCTTCGACTTCGAACAAGGCTGTGGAAATCGTAGACGTTTCGATCTTGCCCAGAACGGCGCGAATCTGAAAGTCTTCCATATCGAGGAGGTCATTGAAGCGGAACAGCAGTTTTTGAATTTGCGTTGCCATCGCTCTGTCTTGCTCTTTCAGCTTTCTCAACATATCGCGCTGCATTGGCTTTTCGGCCGCACGCAGAACTTCTGCCATGCGTGCGATGGGGTCGGGTTCTTCGTGACGTTCCGCAGGCAACGTTGCGGCGCGTTCCACAGTCGAGCGTGCGATTTGATTCACCAAAATCTGCGGAGCTTTCGGGTCCAGAGTCAATTCCACGACCACCTGCTCGCGGAATTCTTTGCCCATCAATGCTAAAAGCTCGGCCGTGCGGGCCGCCGTCACTTCCTTTAACAGGATGGCGCACGTGCGAGGCGATTCTTCTTCCAACGCGGCGGTCAGCTGAAAGACGTTCATGTCTTCCAAGTCATCCAGCGCGTCATCTGTTAATTCGTAGCTATCCGCATTGGGATCTGGCTTGTTGGGGTTGTGGACTGCCAGCGCTGGCTTTGAGAACTTCACGGCAAAGCGAAAGAACCGGCTGAATTCATCCAGTACTTGTCGTTGAGCTTTGGCTGACGGGCGGCGCATTGTGGAACTCGCCAGCAATTCTCGCAGCTGCGTAGCGACAGCTTGATCCATGGAACGCAACGTATGCTCAGCAACGTCATCGTCCAGCAGACTCAGAAATGTGAGGATACGATCCTGATCAGGAATTTTGACCGAAGTCGGCACGAGGGTATCCTAGAGGAATGATTTGAGGGCAGATGTGACTGGGGTTCAACTAGCTTGTGGCCAGCAGTCGTGTCGCTTCAGAACTTGTTCTGCAACGATCAGGACTGCGACCACATACGCGTGTCAGCATTTTCGTAGTGTGACTTTCAGGCGGCCCTCCTGGCGGCTGGTTTTTCTGTTTTCTTGCCATCCGACAACCAGCCGGCGAGTACCGTGGACACGGCTTCGGGGTGCTGCAGAATTTCTTCGGAAAGATCGGCCAGTCGTGCGCGAACTTCTGGATCGATGTTCTCACCGCGTTCGACTTCCACCACGACAGGTTTCAGCTTGCCAATCATTTTAAGCCCCAGAAACAACGCAATAATCGAGGCAATGCCCAACGACGCGCTGCTGGCCAGTGGCGCTAGTTGACCGGCAGAACTCATCCAACCCACGGGCTGTGTGAAATCTGGCACGCCCGTCATTTTCGCCGCCAAAACCTCAATCTCATCACTGCGTTCCAGATCGAAGCCCACCGCCTGTTTGATAATATTTTCGACCTGATCTTTGGTGATCGCCGCCACGGCGGCTGGCGTTCCGTCTTCGTTCAGTTCGGGTGGAGGGAGTTCCACCACCGCCGCGATTGTCAGACGGACAATTTTGCCCGGCGCTTCGCGGATGGTGTCCACGATTTCGGTGTTTTGATACTCCGTTTCGATCGTCTCGTTTTCCGATAACGCTTGCCCGCTGGTGCCAGCAGCGCCACCCGCTAGATTGGCCGATGTACCGGCCCCAGAATTCCGCAGTTTGTCGCCATGCGTCTTCTCGGACGTAATGGATTCTCGCGACTTCACTTTTCCGTCAGGATCGTAAGACGTTCGCGCGGTGTTGGTTTCCGTGAAGTCAACGTCAGCGGTGACTCGTACAACGGCCCGCCCGTGTCCCAGAATGGGTGCCAGCATGGATTCGGCTTTTATCGACAGGCTGGTTTCCAGCTTACGGCGAAAATCCAGCTGCCCGGTCACGTCACCGCCGATCGCATCCGAACTCGACAATATGTTGCCATCGGTGTCGACGACCATCGTGTTTTCTGGCTCAAGGTTTTCGATGGCATGCGACACCAAAGACACGATGGCTCGCGCGTTTGTTCCGGAAAACGTGGCGCCAGACTTCAGGTCCAAGACAACGCTGGCTTTTGCTGGAGTCTTTTCCGTGATGAATGGACTTTGGTCGCTGCGAGAGATGTGGACTGTCGCAGAGCGAACCGATTCCATCTTTTCGATGGAGCTTGCCAAGCGACGTTCAACGGCTCGTTCCTGTCGAGAACGCTGTTCGCTGGGATCTGCCCACCAACCGCCGCTGGAAGAATCTTCGTCTTCGACCACATCTTGGCCGATTTCTTTGATGGCGATGCGCGCCTGGCTAATATTACCGATGGGTACTGAGACGGCTGATCCTGAAAAGTTCAGCTGATATTCGATGTCTTCTGCCTGCAGCGTGCTGACGACTTCGTGGGCTTGAGAAGGTGTGAGACTGTTGGTTAGCGTGACGAATTCTTGAGTCGAAGCCCACAGACTGATCCCTGTGATTCCGGCCACGCACAAAACCGCGACAGCGACGATGCCAATACGTTGGGTTCGATCCCAGCGTTGCCAAAGCTGTTGTAGTTGCGTGATCAGTTGTTTGAAAAAATCCATCGTCGTTCTCTTGCACTCAAATTAGGCGATTGCCGTGAACCGTGTCCCGCAGAATCGATCAGACCTGCATTCGCATCACTTCGCGATAGGCACCGACCAGTTGGTCGCGAACTTCCATCAGGTATCGAAAGGAAATGTCTGCTCGAGCCACCGCCAAGGAGATCTCATGGAAATTATTAGTTTCACCGGTGACAAGCTGCTGAGTCTGCGTTCCCACTTCATGCTCCGCCGCGCTGGTTTCTTTGATCAAACCGGCGACCAGCGTTGAGAATGAACCGGGGTTCTCAGTTGCACCGGGCGCGGCAAACGTTTGCTGAGTCAGCAGGGTCTGCGGCAATTCGGTGGCGGAGATATTTGCGATGTTCATCACACGTCCTGTTGGCTGTTAACGGTCTTTTGCTAAAGAATCCTGCGGGGACTACCGCGACATCAGTGACAAGGTCTGCTCGGCCATTTGTTTGAACACAGTCATCGACTTCAAGTTAGCGTCGTACGCTCGACTGGCGGTCATCAGGTCGACCATTTCCAAGGGCAATTTGACGTTGGGCATTTTGACAAGACCATCCGCGTCCGCATCGGGATGGCCGGGGTTGAACACGACGTCAAAATCGGAATCATCGCGCTGCACTCCGGCGACGCGCACGCCCTGCAGCGATTCGCTGATGCCTTGAGGATCTCGTCCTAGAAATTCTTGCATGTCACTAGCAAACTGCACTTGTTGTCTTCTGTATGGCCCGCCTTCTGGTGTGGATGTGGTGTGAACATTGGCGATGTTGTTGGCCGCGATTTCCATCCGCAGTCGTTCTGCGGCAAGGCCCGAAGCTGAAATGCCTGTGGTCGAAAGTAGGCGTCCGAATCCCATGCTGTTTCTCCTGTAGGTGCCGATTTTCTGATTTGCCTCGTTGCTTATTATGGTGATTCGATGGCGCGACGCATGGCGTCGAACTGGCTACGCATCAGTTGTGTGTACATCTGAAACAGTAAGGCGTTTTTGTTGAGCTGCCCGAGTTCAACGTCGACATCGACGTTGTTTCCGTCGGCTCGAATCGATGCCGAGTTGTCTTCCACGATTTTCGGAGTCACCTGTGCAGCGGTTCGGCCTCCGGACGCTGCGATGTTGGCTTTTGCCAATGCCTCTTCAAATTCAACATCCAGTCGTTGATAGCCTGGCGTGTTGACGTTGGCGAGGTTTTGGCTGATCACGCGGTGCCGCAGCGAGGCTGCGTTCATCAGATCAGGCAACTGTTCGATTTGTGGGGTAAAGCGGATCATGCCCAATTTATCGGAACGACTGACAAACTCGGCGTAGTCGTCAAAGTCAACCATGAGCATTCTGCTGGCATATCAGGGTAAATTCGCGGCGTTGCGGGGAATCACTGTACGCATTGTGAACGTTGTGCATCCGGTACTGATGGAGACGCCGAGCAATGTAGAGGCCGAACTTGAACGGACTTTTTTTTGACAAGAATCAGCAAGTTCCGCCGATGTGATTCGATGAAGCGAGCACGTCCCGTATTCGCCGTTTCATCCAACCCAGAAGATCGAAGCCAGATGACCTCTTCAAAACTTGCTGCCTTGCCATCCATGCCCGGAACCGTCATCAGACTGCTGCAGATGTTTGCGGACCCTGAAGTCTGCATCGACGAAGTTGTCGACACGATCAAAACCGACGCTGCGCTAGCGGGACGCATTCTGAAAGCAGCGAATTCCCCCAGCGGCCGAGTCGCTCGCGAAGTCAGCGGCCTCAAGCAGGCGGCCGTCATGATGGGCAAGAAGACGATTTCAACGCTGGCTCTCAGTTTTTCAGTCACAGACAAGTCGCTATCAGAAGGCCCGGACGGCGATTTGTTCAAAGCATTCTGGAGCCAGTCGTTAATGACCGGCGTCGCATCGTCTGTGCTGGCCAAAAAATATCGCTGCCTGCCTCACGACGAAGCTTTTTTGGTGGGACTGCTATCCAGAATCGGCCGTCTCGGAGCACTATCATTCGCCACAGAACAATTCACAGCGGCGGCTCATGATTGCGATCAAAATGGTGTGTGCATCGACACCGTGCCGTTGCCGGCGATGGGCATGACGTGCGAACAGTTAACGTTGGCGTATATGCAGTCATGGCTGCTGCCTGAATCATTTATTTCTTACGTCGGACTAATGCACGATGCGTCTGAGCGTGATCGCATGCAACTTGGGGAAGAATCCCGCACACAGGAAGCAACTCCCGATGCGTCGACGGTGTTGCGTATTGCGGGAGCCATGGGACAATTTTTCACTGGAGAAAACACGGGAGTCGCCCTCGCAACAATCTATGAGCTTCTGGATCCTTACCTGAACGCGGGCGAAACCGTTGATCAGCTGCTGCACCAAGTGCTGGAGGAATTCAACAGCTACGGCAAACTGCTGGAAATTGACAAGCGGGCGTTCGCCACGCCAGCGGAACTCCACGCGCAAGCCATGAGTCATCTGATGGAAATCATGCTCGCACCAGAAACGGAAACTCCTCACACCGAAGAATCGATCAGTGAAGTGAAGTGGCTGAAACGTCGCGTGACAGACTTGTCCGCCCGGTTGACATTGGATCCCATGACGTCGATTTACAATCGTGCTTACTTCGACATGCAGCTGGAAAAATCGGTGGCGATGGCGGCCCTCGAAAACCGATTTGTGACCGTCTTGTTTATCGACATCAATGAATTTAAGCAGGTCAATGATGTGCATGGGCATGATGTTGGTGACTCCGCCATCCGTGCCGTGGCTCACAAGCTGAAGTCGGCTGTTCGTGAGTCGGATATCGTCGCGCGCTATGGCGGCGACGAATTTGTGGTCTTGTGCAAAATGACCGAACGCGACGGTCTCGAAGCTCAGGCGGAACGAATTACCCAGATGGTCGAGGGACTGACGGCCGTCTGTCGAGGCATCTCGGTCGACATTTCTCTGGCAATCGGTGGTGCCAGTGGTCTGCCAGATGGCACGAAGGACTTTGCGGAACGTCTGCTGCGAGACTCTGACGAGGCGATGTACGAAGCCAAAGAAAGTCGCTGCAATCCTGTGGTGAGACGGATTATTTCTGCTGGTTACATTCTGCAGAAACCAAAAGTTCTGGCAGGCAGCTGATTCGACACCCGAAATCTCAAATCGGCAATCTTAAATCGGCAATCAATTCAACGTCGCGTCGTCAGACACAGGATTCTTATGTCCGGAACAGACAAAGATCCGCACCAGTTCGGCCGTGTTCTTGGCACCCAGTTTGGCCGCCGCGTTGGCGCGATGTTTTTCGATAGTCTTGACTGTCACACCGAGTGTCACGGCGATACGCTTGTTGGGATATCCTTCTGCAACGAAGGACGCGACTTGTAGCTCTCGCCCAGACAAAATTTTCAGCTGCTGTAGCGCGACGTCGCGGGATGTTAGCCATTGTTCATAGCCTTCGGTTTCAGTGCCACCGATTGATTGTTCGCCCCGCAATTGGTTCACCATTCGTGAATTGAACACCGGGTGGCGCGTGATCGCGGTGGGAGCGATTTCTGCCAAGTTCATCACAGCTCCGACGACTGATCCTTGAGGAGAACGCAGTAGGCTTCCGAGCACCACGAAACAGCGTTCGTGGAGCGGAAAGAATTCTGCAATTTCTTGCTTGTCCGGCACGCCGATCGCCTTCGCCACAACATCTCCGGTGGTCTCGCAGACGTCTTTCCACAAACCTGACACGGTTTTTCCGCTGCCGGATGTGGACGTACTGTTCATGATCAGCTGCTGAAATGTTCTGTTCAGCACAACGGGCCACGCATGGCCATCAAACAGGACCACTGGATGACCGTATTGGTCCAGATGATTTCGCCAGCAAGTTAACTGTTCCGCCAGACTGCCAAACGCTGACAGCGGTTGTCGATCTTTCGCGTCGACAGGAAACATGTTGTTTGAATTTGTGGGTATCATTGAGCCTGAATTCCGTACGATGACAGACGATGCGGAATGAGCACGATGCTGCGAGGTTCAGATCCCGGCGGTCCCCGCTATGCCCATGCTGTTGTGATCGACGAGTCCGTGTGCTCAGTCGTCGCCTTCGGGAATTCCAGCAAGGGGTTTTACGAATTGACGTCACGGAATGAATGAATGACTCGTTCGCAAAAGGAGAATGCCGCGAATAACGGAGAACGTCTCCGCATTGGCGGCACTCAACGCACGATTGAGTGAAAGCACGCTACAGTTGAGAAACACGAATGCTGGAAAACGAACACGCTGTACGCTTGGAGCCCGATTGCTACGATTGCGACAACTCGCCAGCGGCCCATTACGTCTTCAACCTGTCCTGCGAATGATCTTATGCCTGCATCCATTATTGACGGAAAAGTTATCTCTGCCGCCGTTCGGCAGCAGGTCACAGAAGAAACGGCCGCGTTTGTGGCGGAAAGCGGTGTGACACCACATTTGGCCGCCGTGTTGGTCGGCGACGATCCAGCCAGCCAAGTTTATGTTCGCAATAAGGAGCGAGCTTGTGAAAACTGCGGCCTGAAAAGTACGCTGCACCGCATCCCAGCAGATACGACTCAGGCACAACTGGCCGCACTGGTTGCGGAACTGAACGCTGATGACAGCGTACACGGCATTCTTGTGCAACTGCCACTGCCCCAGCATCTGGATGCCACGCCCGTGCTGGATGCAATTTTGCCCGCCAAAGATGTCGATGGCTTTCATCCGGAAAACGTAGGTCTGATGTTGCAGGGGCGACCGCGGTTTCTGCCCTGCACTCCCCACGGCGTGATGAAAATGCTGCGGCACGAAAAAATCGAAACGGCCGGAAAGCACGCCGTAGTGATCGGTCGCAGTGACATTGTCGGAAAGCCGATGGCCGCCCTACTGGTGCAGCGAGGTGCCGATGCGACCGTAACGATTTGCCACAGCAGAACGGAAGACATCGCCGCAATTTGCCGTCAGGCCGACATTCTGATTGCTGCGGTTGGAATTCCCGAATTTGTTAAAGGCCACATGATCAAACCGGGGGCGGTGGTCATTGATGTCGGAATTAATCGTGTCAACGACAAATTGGTCGGCGATGTTGACTATGCGGCGGCGGCGGAAGTCGCAGCGGCAATCACGCCCGTGCCGGGTGGTGTGGGGCCCATGACAATTGCCATGTTGTTACAAAACACACTAAAAGCTGCCCGAGAAAGCTGGCGTCAAGGCGAATAGGGAATCTACAATGGTTGGGTGCTTTTGAGGTGAAAGATTCGCAAACTTGGTATGGAAATGATGCCGACAGACAACGAATCCTTTCGCTGTGGCGGATACATGTTACGCTACCTACCGGCGGATTGGGGAATCGGCCGTTTTTTTTTAGGGACTGTATGGCCCACGATGGGCGAATAGGGTGACAGGTGAAAGACTTTTCTTTCGGCAACGCCGCAAACACGCTGGGACTCACAACGGTCGTCGATGTTTTCGATGATCAAAATCTGTTCCGGCCGTTAAACAACGATGACGTGCTGAATCTGTCGCAGCTGGGAGGCGCCGCAGGTTTTTCTGGCACGGCTGCGATCCTACGTTCAACGGGTATTAGCCAGCGGCGGATGTTGTGTGAAGGCGTGACTCCGATCGATCTGGCGGTGGCCGTGTGCCGACAGCTGGAGCAGGTCAGTGCGTCGCCGATGACCGAATTCCGCCACATTCTGCTGTGCCATTCGCACACAGATCCCACCGCCTGCGAACAGCTCGCGGCCCGAATCACGGCTCGCCTTGGCTTGGCACCGAACAGCATTTCCGCCTTCAACCATGGCTGCTCTGGCTTTCTGAAGCTGATGACAGAAGGTTCATTGCTGCTGGAAAATGCCGAACCGGGCACAAAAGTGGCCTTGGTATCCGTCGAAACCCCGGAATTCTGGCACGACGCCTCTGACCGTCTGTTTTGCGGAATTGTGTCCGCCGGTGCCACGGCTGCCGTTCTGGAAGTGGGCCCCGAAGGCTTGCCAGTCAGCAGCGTCAAAAGCGACGACTTCCGTATTCCGGCCGATCGGCGTCCCAATCCGCGTCCCTTGTTCACGACAGAAACAGGCGACTTTTTCGATTTCGAAGGCAACCCAAGTCATCGCCAAGTGATGCGAATGAACGCGGAACCCGTGTTTTTGAACGGCATCGAACTGATGCTGGACAATCTGCGATCCGCTCTGCTGAGCATTGATCTTCGCCCCGGCGAACGCGTGGTCGTGGCTCCTCATCAACCCAGCGGCAAACTGCTGAAAGCTTTGATCGCCGCCGCCAAACTGGAATTCCCGGAAATTGAATTCCTGAACAACTTAGAATTCTACGGCAACACAATTTCATCTTCAGTCCCCACATTGGTTTCCCGACTGGACGAAGTTCTGTATCGCAACGATCTTCAACCAATGCAAGACGGCGACCATCTGATCCTACTGGCCGCAGGCATTTGCATGAGCGAAATCAGCGATCACATGTCGGCCGGCCACGCCTGCATGAAATGGTCCGCCGGTGCACTCAACGCCCCGCGCCGTCAGTCTGCGCTGGACACGGCCCGCTAAACATCAGCGTTTTCCGTGGGATAGGCTTCCAGCCTGTCAAATAAATCGACAGGCTGGAAGCCTATTCCACCCCGAAATCTCTCCGCAGGCGGGCGTTGATTGCTCAGGCAGCGACCAGTCGGTACGCTGTGGACTGACGCTACTGGAACCGCCGTTGGAAGATCGTGAATGAATCCTACCTGCCCGCCGATTCTGTCATCGACTGGTGCAATCCTACGCCGATGCCTGATGTTGGTGCTGCTGGTGATATTGCCCAGCGGCTGCGAATCGGAAGACACCAGCGGCCAGCCGCTGCGATTAAAGATGGCTCACGTCTACGAAGTCAGCGCCCCGACGCATGCCTATGGCGCGGCACACCTGTCCGAACGACTTCAGCAGTCGGACACCGATCTGGATGTGACCGTATATCCGGCCGCTCAACTGGGCAGCGAAGCGGAACTTTTAGAACAGCTGGTGGCGGGCGAACTAGACATTGCGATTTCCGGCCCATCGTTTTTGGCAATGTGGCATCCTCCTCTGGGAGTCCTCGATGCGGCTTATGCCAGCCGTGATCTGGATCAAATGCTGGAAACCGCCAACGGCGCAGAAATGGCGCCTCACTGGGACGAGCTACGTAAAAAGTATGACGTGCGCGTGTTGGGAACCTGGGCGTATGGTTCGCGGCATATCACTTCCAACAAACCGATTCGCAATCCCGCCGATCTGAAAGGTTTTCGGCTGCGGCTACCGGCGGCTCGGATTTGGCAGGCGTCTGGAGCAGCCCTAGGAGCCAGCCCGATGCCGATTTCTTTTGCCGAAGTGTATTTGGCGTTGCAGCAGGGAATTGCGGATGGCCAAGAAAATCCCGTGCCCGTGATTAAGGCGAAGGGATTTCATGAAGTGCAAAAGTGCCTGAACCTTTCCGGACACATTCAGTCTTCCATTCAAATCCTGATGAACGAACGCACTTGGAAACGCATGACCGCCGAACAGCAGTCGGCACTCATGACAGCCGTGCAGGATTTGGGCGACGAAGTTCGCCAAGGCCTCGTGGCCGACGAACAACGCCTGATCGCTGAATGGAAGGCCGACGGCACGATGCAGATTGTTGACGACGTCGATGTGGACGCCTTTCGAAAACGGGCGAAAGAATATTTTTCGAAAGGATTTGCCTTCAGCGAACTGTACAACAAAATCACGGCAGACCCGGGGAGCCCGTCCGCTGCTGTGGAGTCCGGTCAATGATAAGTTCGAAAGGCAAATCATGAATTCAGCGGACGACAATACATCCGCCCCAACGGCCCACGAAGCGTCAGGCATCGTGGGATGGCTGGCTCGCTGTGCCAAGGCCATGAGCTCTTTCGAACAGTTTTTGGCGGCAATCGCATTGGTTGTGATTGTGAGCACGATGGGGGCGCAGGTGTTTGCGCGCTATTTCTTCGGAGCTCCGTTTTCGTGGAGTGAAGAAGTGGCTCGACTGGCGTTGATCTGGATGACCTTTATGGCGGCCGCCTTTGTGATGGCAGAAGGCCGACATATTACTGTGGATGTGATTTCTCCCCGCTTGAGTTCCGGCGGACGGTTGAAGATGGAATGCTTGAGTCACTGTATTGTGGCGGCGGCGTGCTTGCTGCTGATGTTTGGCGGCAGTCGCTTTGTGTGGTACGTCGGAAAAGTGGGCTCACCGTCGCTGGGGATTCCCATGAACTACTGGTACGGCGCTGTGGAAATTGGATTGTTGCTAATGGCCGGACATTCGATCGTGAACCTGTTGCTGGTCATCGCGACCGGACAACCGACCGAGCAATCGACGGGCCGCGGCGGCTTGGTGGAAGACGACACGCTGCGTTTGGAAATGGAGCCGGTCGAATGATTTTGGCGGCGTTAATTTGTGCCATGCTGGTGCTGCTGTTCATCCGAGTTCCCGTGGCGATCAGCATGCTGTTGCCGTGTCTGGTGTATACCGTGTTGTCTCCGGATATTACGCTGGGGGTCGCTTTGCAACGCAGCATGGCATCAATCAATTCGTTTCCGCTGCTGGCAGTGCCGTTGTTTGTGATGACAGGTTACCTCAGCAACGCCGGCGGCTTGGCAGATCGGCTGTTTCGGCTGCTGTTGAGCTTATTTGGAAAGATTCCGGGCAGTCTTGGTTACGTCAATGTGATCAGCAGCCTGCTGTTTTCGTGGATGAGCGGAGCGGCGATTGCCGATGCGGCTGGTTTGGGTTCGGTGCTTGTTCCGGCGATGAAAAAACGCGGCTACGACGAAGGGTTCGCTTTGGGACTGACGGGTTCGTCCTCCTTGATCGGCCCCATCATGCCGCCCAGTATCCCGGCCATCATGTATGCCGTGGCCGCCGGCGTTTCCGTGGGGTCACTGTTTTTGGCAGGCGTGTTACCAGCGCTGGTGCTGACCGCAATTCTGTGCGCGTTCGTGTTCGTTGATGCGCGCCGCAATCCCCTGCGCGAAGAAGCCGCAACGTCGCAGGTTCCATTGATGACTGCCATCACGTCTGCAATTCCCGTGCTGTTTACTCCCGTGATTATTCTGGGCGGCATTTTAGGCGGCGTGTTTACTCCCACAGAAGCGGCGGCCGCGGCCGTGATGTGGGTGCTTCTGTTGAGTGTCTGCTATCGATCACTTTCGCTGGCTGCGTTGCGTGGTGTGCTGGTGAAGACCGCTTCGACAACCGGAACCATCATGCTGATTGTGTCCGCCGCCGGACTGTTTGGCTGGGTGATCGCCCGAGAACAAGGGCCTCAAGCCGTGACGCAGGCCATGCTGTCGCTGACCGACAACCCGTACGTCTTTCTGCTGCTGATTAACGTGGCCTTGCTGGTCACCGGAATGTTACTGGAACCTGTGGCCGGGCTGTTGATTACGGTGCCGGTGTTGCTGCCAGCCGCTCTGGAATTCGGCATTGATCCGTTGCAACTGGGGATCATCATGATCCTGAATCTGGTGCTGGGTTTGTTGACTCCACCGGTGGGGCTGGTGTTGTATGTCTTGAGTTCCGTCACCGGGGCCTCCGTGCAGACGGTGATTCGCGGGACTGTTCCGTTTCTGATTCCGTTGCTAATCACGTTGCTGTTGATCACATTCGTTCCTGCATTCAGTTTGTGGCTGCCCAGCCTGCTGGTGAAGTAACTGCTGGGTTCCAACGCCTGATCAGTTCAGTCCGGTCTGCAACATCCGCTGCATTGCAAGGATCACGCCGTCCTTGACCTTGCACAAAAATTCGGAATCCAGCGTGTCTGGAGTATCCGACGCCAGATGATAATGCGGATTCCGCATAAAGCTGGTGTCGGTAATCATCAAGGCGGCGTAGCCGGCATCCCAAAAGGGACTGTGGTCGCTGAGTCTTGTTGGAAGCACGGGCAGGCCGTTGTCGGGCACTTGCAGTGATTCGTGCGGCAGGTTGGCGATCGATTCAAACGCAGAACCAAAGTGTTGTAGCAACGCGCTGGAATTTTGGTTGCCCACCACACCGATAAAGTTTCCGACGTCTGGATAGATGCCCTGCAGCTGTTCTGGCATCGACTGGCTGCCGGGTTCGTGGCTGCAGTAACCCAGCATTTCTAGCGACACCATGCCGCACAGATTTCGTTCGGCAAGACGGCAACCTTGAGCGTGAAAAGCACCACCCAACATTCCATGTTCTTCGAGGTCAAAGACAACCAATTCCAGTTCAACCGCCGCCCGCTGCCAGTCGTCGGCCGACAGGTGTTCTGCCAAAACGCGCGCCGTTTCCAGCAGCACCGCGACCGCTGATGCGTTGTCATCCGCACCCGGTGTTTCTGTTCTGGAATCCAAGTGAGCTCCCAACACAAACACCGGACGATCTGCCGCTGCCGCTTCAACCGATGCGCTGACGTTCGGTCGCTTTGCCACCAGATTGATGCCGTCTAGTTTTCGCTGAGTGCTATCCATGTCAGAAAACGGACGTCGCTCAATCGACCAACCTGCCGCAGCAAGATGCCGTTCGCAATACAGCCGACATGCCTCCAGCCGCTCCGATTCTGCCGGGCGAGGCTCAGACGCCAGCCACAGCACGTGTTCCCAAGTCTGATTCATCGCTTTGTCGCTTTCTATAGTTGAAAACCCTCACCAACCGCCAGAATATCACTTCCACCGCACTGACATGAAAAAATTCTGACCGTGGTGATTTTTCATACTGGCTGCTTTTGGCAAACCTGTTAAGTTTCGTTGCGATCACGTCTGGGTCGATCGAAAGGGGCGGGACCCTCTTCAGGCAAGCGTTGAAAGTTTAAGCGAATGAGATGGTTGTATTACAACAAAACGCGTCAAATTGAAGTCAGTGAGTATGAACGCATGGTGCGACGAATTGATGCGTGGTGGGATGAATTCAGTCGCAACTCGGATCGACTGGAAGGGCTATTCCGACAGTCCGAAGACTGGGATCTGGCCGATTGGATGCACCGCCATTTGCAGGGGATCCAATCGGAACTGATGTGGGAATTTGGGCCTGCAGTGAATACGCGAGGCCACCGACTGGTGATCACGCCGGAAACAAACAGTGAATTCCGTCCGTTAGCCAAAACGATTATCGCCCGCGCACCGAAGCTGAAGGGCTGGGAATTCTATTCGTACCGTCTGGCCGAATCGCTCGAATCAGCGTTGCCCACAATCGAAGCTCGCACGGGCCTGAACATCGCCGACGTAACCGTGGCGATCAATGTTGGCGATGACAACCGCATCGATTTGTCGTTCCGCTGGGATCGCATTCCCGGCAGCGACGATCAAGCGTTCGATGCGGCTTTTGTCGCCACGGAAACTTTGCTGGGCGAAAAAATGCTGGACCGCTGGGTGGGCGTGATCAACTTGGTCGATCACCAAACACCGGCAGAACAGGGACAACGTTTTTTGCCGCTGGATAGGTTAAAGCCGACGTTCGATTCGCTGGTCAACCATACGCGGTCTCAATTGCCATCCGAACCATATTCGACGTCCGTCGATGATGATCAATGGGCGGGGCTGGAACTGAAACCAGAAGAGGCGCGAGACTATCCCGAACGCTGTGACCTGCTGACCTGTATCACCTGCAATCCAGAATTGATCGCGGCCACTTTTTCCAACGGGCCGTTTTATTCCGAACGTTACAGTCGCTGTCGAGAAAAATTCTGCTATCTCAAAGTCGACGGGGCTGACGAATCGGCCACCGACTACCAAGACCGCGACGACATGGAAGAAGCCATTCGCAACGCCTTAGCCGCGCAGGAACTCGGCGCACTGATCGGCGCGGGCACGGGACTGCGGTACAGCTATATGGAACTGGCTTTGACCAACCTCGAACAGGGCGTCGCTGCGATTCAACGCGCGATGCGAGAAGGCAACGTGCCGCGACGATCATGGATTCTGTTTCACGACGCCGACCTGGCCGGTGAATGGGTGGGGATCTACGACGATTCGCCGGCTCCGCCCATGGACAAGGTTGAGCGATAAGTCGCTGTCAGCCGATTGCGCTGCCAGAGCACACCGGATGGCGCAGCCTTCCTGTGTGGCGTAGCCATCGGAAACCGGTCAGGATCGTCCAAGCTACGGCCATCGCTGTTTGTGACGAAAACCCGTCAGAGCAGTTTCCAATCGCTAAAGCGACACCGCTAGCCTACGGCAACCGCTGCCACCCGAATCCGCGCTGAATTGCCCGAATTGCCTGCCAGCTGCGGTGATCTCGGTCATCAATGACGCGAAAGCAGGCGCTATTTCGCAGGAAACCGCAGCCCGTGTACGTCAGCCGTTGAATGCTGGGGGCAATTCGCGAGAATCCGGCCCAGAACGACGGGCTGAGTCTGTCGTTGGAACCTGTGGGTTCGACCAATCCATTCACCAACCATTTTTCTGTGGAAGACGCGCCGTCATGGCCAAGAAATCGATCGCTGCTGTTGATGTTGCTGGCAAAAAAGTCCTCATGCGAGTCGACTTTAATGTGCCGCTGAATGGAACCACTGTCACCGACGATGGGCGCGTGCGAATGGCACTGCCATCGATCAAGTCAGTCATCGAACGTGGGGGCCAGCTGATTTTGATGAGCCACCTTGGCCGACCAGAACAGGGCGCAGACAATTCCAAGTACAGCCTGAAACCTGCCGCCGACAAACTGGCCGAACTGTTGGGGCAAGACGTCGCATTCGCCACAGACACCGTCGGTGCTGACGCAACTGCCAAAGTGGGTGCTCTGCAAAACGGCGGAATCGTGGTCATCGAAAACCTGCGGTTCGAAGCGGGCGAAAAGAAAGGCTGCACAGAATTCGCTGGCAAGCTGGCGGCGTTCGGCGATATCTATTGCAACGATGCGTTCGGCACCTGCCACCGCACCGATGCGTCGATGGTGGCCGTTCCCGAATCCATGGCCGGCAAGCCGCGCGTGGTGGGTTTCTTGGTCGAAAAGGAAATCAAGTTTTTGAACGAAGCCATCGAATCACCGGCTCGCCCCTTCGTCGCCATCTTGGGCGGTGCCAAAGTTTCTGACAAGATTCAGGTCATCAAAAACCTGCTGGGAATCTGCGACAAAGTGCTGATTGGTGGAGCCATGGCGTACACCTTCTCACTGGCTCAAGGCGGCAAAGTCGGTGGCAGTCTGGTAGAAAAAGACAAGGTTGAATTGGCGAAAGAACTGTTGGCGGTCGGTGGCGACAAACTGGTTTTGCCAGTCGACACGCATTGCGGCGACGCCTTCAACGGTGATTGCAACAAGCAAGTCGTGGATGCCGGGCAGATTGCCGACGGCTTCGAAGGCTTCGACATTGGCCCCCAGACCGCAGCGATGTATGCGGACATCGTCACGGGCGCTCAGACGGTGGTGTGGAACGGCCCGATGGGTGTCTTCGAAATGCCTCCGTTCGACGCGGGCACGCGAGCCGTCGCGGAAGCCTTGGCCAACGGATCAGGCACCAGCATCATCGGCGGTGGCGACAGTGCGGCTGCGATTCGGCAGTTCGGTCTGGAAGACAAAGTCTCTCACGTCAGCACCGGTGGCGGTGCCAGCTTGTCGATGCTGGAAGGTCAAAAGTTCGCAGCCGTCGAATTGCTCGACGAAGCGTAGCCTAGGCTGTTAGAAATTCGGTGTTGACGAATGTGTGTGGTTTGTTCGTTTTTTGTTACGAGCGATTCAGTCCCGGTTGCGACGGCAGATTGTTGCCGTCGGCGGTCGCAGGCGGATGTCATCCTATCAACGAAATGAGTCTCGCCGGGCAACGCCGTTAAGGATTGTTGGCCGCAAAAACAGAGCGCGCTGAAAAGATGAGGATGCGATTCAGGCCTGGAAGGCCAACACAGCCTCTGCCGGTGGCGTGAGCCACCGGAAGTCTCTGCACCATGCCCAAAGGCCCGACAGAAATGCACGAAACAGCCATTGCTGTCTCGGCCCTTCGGGCCTTTCCGCTACTCCTAGACATCACCGGGGCCTGGTGGCCCCGGCAAAGGCTGTGTCAGCCCATTCGGGCTTGAGTCGCAGATGGCAATTCACATTTCACCAATATTTCCCCTTGCGGAAATCCTTAACGGCGTTGCCCGCCGGGACTGAAAAATCAGGGAAAACAGGAACCGGTGACTATCGTCACCGGCAACAGTCTGCCGTCCCTGCCGGGACTGATTCACACGAACTATCAAACGGTGCGTGCGCTATGCGATGTCCACGTAGCGGTTCACGATGTTTTCTAGCAGTTCTTGGCGACCGCTGGTGTTGGCAGCGGCTTCGCCTTTGCCCAGCATCAGCGATTCCAGCTCGGCAAATGTGGCCTTGCCCGATTCGATCTTTTGGCCCAAATCACTGTCCCAACTGCTGTACCGGTTGTCGACGATTTTGCTTAGCGCTCCATCTTCGATAATCTTGGCGGCGACTTTCAGGCCGCGAGCGAATGCATCCATGCTGCCGACGTGAGCGTAGAACAAATCGATCGGTTCGAAGCTCTCCCGTCGCACCTTAGCATCGAAGTTGACTCCTCCAGTTCCCAGACCGTACTTCAGCAGCACCAGCATGATTTGAGTTGTCAGGTAATAGTTGGTGGCGAATTGGTCTGTGTCCCAACCTAACAGCAGGTCTCCGGTGTTCGCATCGATCGATCCCAAAGCATCCTGCATGCCTGAGTATTCCAGTTCGTGCATCATTTCGTGGCCCGCCAAAGTGGCGTGGTTGGTTTCGATGTTCAGCTTAAAGTGATCGGTCAGATCGTAGGCGCGCAGAAAATTCAAGCACGCGGCCGCATCCGAATCGTATTGATGTTTGGTCGGTTCTTTGGGTTTTGGTTCAATCAGAAATTGACCGGTGAACCCAATTTCTTTGGCGTAGTCGACCGCCATATGAAAGAACTGCCCCAGATGATCGAGTTCGCGTTTCATGTCCGTGTTGTACAGACACTGATAGCCCTCTCGACCGCCCCAGAACACATAGTTCTCACCGCCGAGTTCCATGGTGACTTCCATGGCTTTTTTCACCTGAGCCGCCGCGTAAGCAAACACTTCGACGTTGCAGGTTGTGGCCGCCCCGTGCATGTAGCGCGGGTTGCTGAACATGTTGGCTGTGCCCCACAGCAACTTGACGCCCGTGCGTTGTTGTTCTTCCTTCAACACCGCTGCGACGGCGTCTAGGTTGGCATTGGATTCCGACAGTGTCGCGCCTTCTGGGGCCACATCGCGATCGTGAAATGCGTAGAACGGAGCGTCCAGCTTTTCGAAAAATTCGAACGCCGCTCGAGCACGATTGCACGCATTTTCCACGGACTCACTACCGTCATCCCACGGACGGTGCATGGTTCCGCCACCGAACGGGTCGCTGCCAGTGCCTCGAAACGTGTGCCAGTACACGACCGTGAAGCGCAGGTGATCCTTCATCGTTTTCCCGGCGACCACTTCGTCCGGATTGTACCAGCGAAAGGCCAAAGGATTGTCCGACTGTGGACCTTCGTACTTGATAGCGTTGACTTCAGGAAAAGCGGTCATGAGTTCAGTTTCGTTTCGTTTGTAAAACAGGTTCAGGCCTGTTGGGGGGGGGGAATTGAGAATCAGTGAAAGATGGGTTGCCGTTCACGCTTGCCCTTGGGCATCAGCAGGAACATTTTCTAACCTTACATTTTTTAACACACGTCTGAATTCTCGAACTGTTGACCGGCATCGACTGACGGGACGGGACAAAGTTAGAAAATGTTGGGTTAAAAAATGGGGAGCACTTCACGTTGGCGGCAAAGAAAATCATGCACCAGAGCTTTATAAAGACTGTGACGGAAATGCAGTGATGACTTCGTTGCCATCCTGAACCACCAGTCGCAGGTATTTACAGGCGGGATGGCCTTTGCGTTCGCCGACTTGGCCGCCGACGTAGCCGATTGTTTTTCCCATGTCGACGGTATAGACAGTTCGGTCGCCCTCTTCTTCGACTCGCACACCCCGTCCACCTTTTTGCCCTTGGATGTACGCCGTGTCAATCCATGCCAGCACGACTTCGCGATCTTCGGAACTGAAGACGCCGTGAACGGGTTTGCTGAGATTATCTTTGGCGTGCTTCAGAACATGCTTCAGGCGATGTCGATCAGCACTGCCTTGTTTGTACAGCAATCCGGCGGTCGACTGAAAGATCTCACGCTGGCGGTTCACCAGAGTTAAAGCTCCAAGTTTAGGCTCAGTTTTTTTCGGGGCCGTGGCCGGGTTGGATCGCGAATCGGGCTGAGTGGCTGTCCCGGTCTTCGTGCGGGACGGCGCAGACGGTTTGGTGGCCGGCATTGTCGGCGCGGCCAGCTTCGGCAGTGGATTCGCGGACGAAGATTTTGGGGCGGAGGTTGTCTTCGACTTGGATTCGGACTTGGAAGACGTTTCCGTCGCTGTCGTCGTTTTGCTGCCTGGGGCCACCGTATCCAGAAAGCCGGTATCGCGATCGTCTTGGGAGGCTGTCGATTTTTGGTATTCTTCGACATCTTCGAGTGTCAGCGTTCCGAGTTGGCCGCCCGGCGTGATGCCAGAATTCTGCGCGGAATTGGTTTCGGAATCGGTTTGATTGGCGACAACGTCCTGATCTTTGTTGGCCTGTAACCACGCTTCGACTTTGGGGCGCAGCAAGGCGAAGGCGACGATCAGGCCGAAAACAATCAGCCGGCCCCAGAATTGCTTTCGCTTCATGGTCACCGCTGGATTTGATGGAGATGTTGAGTTGTCGGCTGTCATTGCGCTAGTTTGATGTGTGTTCAATCGAGGGATGTGTGTTTATTCCGCGACTAGCCCGGAGGGCGGCAGCCGAAGGTCGGGTTCCAATGACCTTGAGATCTTAAAGTGCCAGTCGGTCCGCGACTGTGGTCCGCGACTGCCAAGGCTGTTTCAATTGCCACGATTCAACCAAGTTCAGTAAATAAATCGCCGCCCGCCTCGGAATCGACCCGATCCCGCAAATTCTAACTCATCGATCGCTGTGGCGAAACGCGGCACACGACTGGATATATGATTCGCGGCAATCCACGATAGGCCCGCCCACTTAGGCTGCAGGATCAGGGAATTCTGTGATTTCCACAAACAAACCGACGGAAACCAGCGTATCTCCGGTGTGCGCCGGAGTCCGTTGACTCGGGCCACGGGTGAAAACCAAGTCAAATCGCCTCGGTTCCAGCACTTTTTTGCCGTAGAACGAATAGTATGCAGACTCAGGAAAACGTCATTGAAATCAGAAACCTGTCCAAGGTTTACCGGGATTTCTGGGGCCGAAAAAAGGTGCAGGCCGTCAAGAGCCTCAGTCTTGACGTCAAACGTGGCGAAGTTTTCGGCCTGCTGGGCCCCAACGGTTCTGGCAAGACAACCACCATTAAGATGCTGTTGGGGTTGCTGTTTCCAACTTCGGGCGAAATCTCGATTCTCGGCAAAAAAGCGTCCGACGTCGCCAAGAACGAGCGGATTGGTTACTTACCGGAAGAATCTTATCTGTATCGCTTTCTGAATGCCGACGAAACGCTCGACTTCTACGGTCGGCTGTTCAACATGACGTCGCAGGAACGAAATCAGCGTGCGGACGAGTTGATCAAGATGGTCGGACTCGATCAGGCTCGACGACGCCAGCTGAAAGAGTATTCGAAAGGGATGACCCGCCGTATCGGACTGGCTCAGGCGCTGATCAACAATCCGGAACTCGTGGTGCTGGACGAACCGACCAGCGGTCTGGACCCGATCGGTACGCGAGAAATGAAGGATCTCATCCTAAAACTGCGGGACGAAGGCAAGACTGTTCTATTATGCAGTCACCAGTTGGCAGACGTGCAGGACGTCAGCGACAGAATTGCCGTGATGTTCCAAGGCGAATTGAAAGTTCTGGGCGGTGTGGAAGAGTTGCTGGAACTGCGCGAAGAAACCGAAATTCGCACGGGTAATCTCAGCGAAGAAGGCATCGCGGAAATTCGTGAAGTGCTCAAGAAGCACGGCATGCCAGAAGCCAGCATTCAAAAGCCGCGGGCCGACTTGGAAGAGCTATTCCTGAAGACCGTGCGGGAAAGTGGCGAACGACCGGGCCGACGATTTACGGCAGAAGAAATGGCGGCCACACAGCCCGCTGTTGCCGAAGCGGCTGCTTCTAAAGACTAGTGCTCTACATTCTATCGTTCGTGTCTCTCTGCGTTTTTCCGGAATAATCTGGCCATGGATTTCAATCCAACCCCCTTTAACGTCCTCAGCGGATTCACTGACTGGCTACAGCTGGTCGGAGTCATCGGCGCGATCGCGATCGGCCTCGGATTACTGGGCTCGTTTTTGTACGGTGGCGGAGCCGGCGGATTTCCTGTGTTCCTGAGGGGGCTTGGTGATTTCGTGAAAGAGATCTTCTCGCTGTCTCCCAGACGAATCTGGGCGTTGACCGCGTTGACTCTGAAAGAATGTGTTCGCCGCAAAGCGTTGTTGGTGTTTGTCGTATTCGCCCTGTTGCTGATGTTCGGCGGTTGGTTTCTGCCGGAATCGGCCGAGCGAGCTGAGTTGGAAGTCAGCAACCACATTGCGTTTGTGTTGACCACGATCTCGTGGTTGATTTTGCCTGTGGTGATCTTCTTGAGCTGTTGGGGGATTCCGGAAGACATTCGCATTCGTTCGCTGCATACGGTTGTCACCAAGCCAGCTCGCCGCGTCGAAGTTGTGCTGGGGCGTATGCTGGGATACGGCACCATGGCGGTGGGGATTTTGGTGCTGATGGGAGCCTTCGGTTACGTTTGGATTCAACGTCAGGTGCCTGACGACCTGAAAGGCATTGGCGAAGGCAGCAGTAACTTACTGACTTGCCGCGTTCCCGTGTATGGAGAACAGTTCTACTTTTTGGATCGACAGGGACTACCCAGCCGGACCGGCCTGAACGTGGGCGACACTTGGAAGTTCCGATCGTTCGTCGAAGGCAACTCTCGATCTCGCGCCGTGTGGATGTTCAATAAAATTCGCCCTGAGAACATTGGCGATAATCTGAGACTGGAATCGCGGTTCGAAGCGTTCCGCACGGTCAAAGGTTCGGAAGATTCGATCACTCAGGGGCTGGAAGCACAGTACACGTTGATCCGTGACCCTCGCGAAGAAGCGTTCTCTTCTTTCGGCGTGGGTGCCAGTTTTCGCGAAATCGCTGAAGCACTGCGAGCCGGTAATTTTCAGAACGCGGCCGAGTTGTTAACTTCAACTGCGGAACGCATGAATTCTGCCCCAGGCGACTTTTCTCCAATCGACTGTCAGCAGGTCGCGATGGCCAGTGTGCGCCAAACTGCCCCGCAGTTAAGAAAACTGGATGGAAACTTGGAAGGGCTGGCGAAAGCGTTCGAAGATTTCGGTTACGCGGCGGCCGAAGTACAGCAGCCCGACGACGCAGCTTCACGCGGCAAAATGGCCATCGCTTGTACAACCTTGGCGGAAGTACTGGGTGAACAAGCGGACGATCTTCGCGAATTGATGCCGCGCATCGAAGTTCCTTTGGAGCCTTTCCAGATTGCTGAATTCCACGAAGGCGATGCCTTCCGTACCTATCCTCGCGAACTCACTTACACCGCGAACAACGAATCCACAGCGCGCTTTCTGACCAAGGTCATTTCTGAACTCAACGACGCCGACAAAGTGGTGACCGGCAGCGAACTCGCAGCGGACCTGACGTCTGATTTGGAAGCTGCGAATATCGAAGCGGTGAACGCAGAACTTGTCGTTGACGTGTTGCAGGCGGAGATCGAAGCGGAAACTCTGGTGGCCGCCGACGGCAAACTGTCTGTGGCAGACGATGGACGATTGCTGCAGGTTTTTGATCGACTGGTTCGCGAAGAACGATTGATTTCTCAAGATCCTGCTGGCTGGGTTCTGCAGGCCGACCTGTTCGAAGACTTGGCTCCAAATGGTGAGTTACGAATTGAGGTGGCGTGTCTGGACGACCAGATGTATCTGGGAATGGCTCGCTCAGACATGTTCATTCGGCTGAAAGACAACAGTTTCTTGGCCGGATACTCCAAAGCGTTATTGAACATTGGCCTGATGTTGTGTTTGGTGATTGTGCTGGGCGTGACAGCCAGTTGCGTGGTGAAGGGGCCGGTCTCGTTTTTCTTCACGCTAGCGGTGTTTGTGATCGGCCAGTTCTTTCACTCGTTCATGACGCGAATTTTGGCGGGTGAAGAAAAAGGTACCGGGGCCATTGAATCGGCGATGATGATTGTTCAGCATCGCAATCCGAGTTCAGGGCTTGATACCAGCGACAGCAGTCGGAGAATTATTGACGCAGCGGATCAAGTGAATTTTGGCCTACTGAATGCGGCCAGTAACATTATTCCGGACTTCAGTAACTTTACGTCTGCCGCAGCGTATATTGAAAATGGTTTTGATGTGCCATGGGACAGCTCAGTGCTGCCCGCTATTGCCACATTTGTTGGGTTCTTTCTGCCGTGCATCATTATCGGTGCGGCATGCCTGAAGTTCCGTGAGTTGGAAGCGAAATGAACGATCTTACATCACGTCAACGCAAGCTGGTCTACGCGGGCTGCATTCTGGCCCTGCTGATTCCGATCATTTATCTGGGAGCTCCCACGTCGGAGGATGTGATCCCTGGTACACAGTCCACTGTGTCCGGAGGAAAGCTCGCCCAGATGCGTGTGAAGTACGACCTCGGAGAAAGCCGCTTGGGGCAAATCGATCCGTCGAGTGCGGCGATGAGTCTTGTGCTGCTGGGCCTACGTGGTCCCGCTGCCAGCGTGCTACATCTGAAGGCGCTCGATCATCAGGAGCGTAAGGACTGGAGCAAGCTGAAGACAACAGTGGATTCCATCATCAAACTGCAGCCGCATTATATTGAAATCTGGAAGTTCCAAGGCTGGAACCTAGCATTCAATGTCTCGCGAGAATGGGACCAAGTGGCTGACCGATTTTTCTGGGTCAAAGAAGGCATTAAGTTCCTGCAGCTGGGGACTACGCGAAACGAAACTTCCACGGCGCTGTTCCATAACACGGGCGACTTTATGGGGCGGAAATTCGGTAACTCGGACGAGAAAAAATTCTTCCGGAAGTTCTTCAAACAAGATCCGGATACAAAAACATTCAACGGGACGCCTGACCCGGAGATCAATCCGAACGGCGAAGACAACTATCTTGTCGCTCATGAGTGGTTTGTACGCACCAACGAAAAAGACCTGCTGTATCGCATCAAAAAGATGACGCATGTGATCGCTCGACAGGGACCGGCCAGATCTCTGTATGACTATGCGGCGGCTCGCCAAAGAGAAGGTGCGTTTGGCGGCGAGAACCGGGATGCTTGGGATCGAGCCTACAAAGAGTGGACCGACAACTATGGAAACGACATTTTCCTTGGTCTGAATGAAGTCAAATACAAGTTGAATTCGACCGAAGACGAGTTGGTTTCGATGGCGGAAGAAAATGAGGTGTCACTGGACGTTCAACGTCGGGTCTGGGAACAGAATGTTAAAATGGTTAACTATCGTTTTTGGCAGAACCTTGCCGACTGCGAACGTGACGACCTGACGGTCGCGGCCCACAAAGCGATCTACGACGGGAAAATCGCGTTCTCGCTGGGGCAAACCTACAGCGATGGTGACAAGCCATCCAAAGCAGAACAGCACTTTACGGAAGGGATCAACCTGATGGCTGATCTGTTCGAACGGCACCCGGAAGTGGCAGACCATGATTCTTACATCGAAGAGGCGTTGCTGGCGGTCATGTACCTGGTCAAGATTAACCAAAACAACGGGAAGCCGGCCGATCAAACTCATCGCCTGATGCCATTGATGGTCAAGGAATCTGGACGCATTCCTGATGTGCAACGTGAATGGGTGATCGAACAGCAAACAGGATTCGACATCCCGACGTCAGAACAGGAATAACCGAGTGCTTGCCGGCCCTATCTTTGCTCGAGAAGCCCTGACGGCCCCTCGACGCCTCAGGCACTATCTGCTCAGGTCTGGCTACGTCGCCTTTCTGTTGGTGCTGATCTATACCATTCGCCAAGCGACCATTGGATTTCAGGACACCCTGTTTTCTGGTGACATCGCTGCCTTCAGTAGCCTCGTGTTCGGCATTCTGGCACTGCTGCAACTGACCTTAGGAATGTTCTTTGCCACGTTGTTTACGGCAGCCAACATCGCTCAGGAAAAAGACCGTCGCACGCTGATTCTGCTGCTCATGACAGACATGCGCAGTCGAGAACTGACGTACGGCAAGCTGTTTGCCAGTCTGTTGATTGTCGGTGTGTTGATCGCCGCATCGCTGCCCGTGTTTTGCGCGTTACGGTTGCTGGGTGGCATTACTTGGGAACAAGTGTTCTGGGTCGAAGCGATCGCAGCATCGACGGCTTTGGCGGCCGGAACGTGGGGCTGCTTGGTCGCTTTTTGGCGACAAAAAACATTTCAAACGCTCGCCATCAGCGTGCTGGGCGTGGTGCTTTTTCTGGCCGTTGTCGAAGGTCTCACGGGACTGCTCGGCGCGGAATCAAGCGTGGGTCGCTGGATCGCCATGGCGTCTCCCTATCGCGCCTTGTTCTCTGTGCTGAACCCGCTGAGCAGCACGACGTCGGGAGTCGTACAGGTTTCTGCTTTGGAATCTGTGGCCTTGCTGCTGTCGTTGGCGTTGGCATTGAGTCTGTTCACGGTGGCTCGATTGCGAGTCTGGAATCCATCTCAGGCGTTGCGACACAGTGTGTTAGCAGAAGAAACAGCGAAATCGGGGACCGACGTCAACACTGACAAAGCTGTCACCGAACGCAAACAGCATCGAGCTGTGTGGGACAATCCGGTGACGTGGAAAGAAATCGTGACGCGCGGATACGGTCGCAAGATCGTGTTTATTAAGCTCGCCTACATTCTGCTGGCATTGCTGATCGGTTACACGGTCATTGCGGCGGGCAGTCGTTCGGGTGCTCTGATTTTGGGGATGGTGTCCCCCGGAGCCGCGGCCTTCTTGGCAATCGGAGTCATTAGTTTACTGTTGATCAATGCTCAGGCCGTGACTTCGATTTCCACAGAACGCGACAGCAACACCTTGGATATTTTGTTGGCCACGGACATCAACGCCCGCGAATTTATGACGGGCAAAATTCTAGGGGCGATCTGGAACGTCAAAGAAATGATTCTGGTTCCTATGCTGCTGTTATGCTGGACGCTGGCCAGTGGTTCGTCCGCGACGCTGACCGTTGAGAATCTGACCTATCTGATTGTGTCCTATTCTGTGTTGTGTCTGTTTGCGATCATGCTGGGCCTGCACGCGGGGATTACCTACGAAAACTCACGCGCTGCAATCGGACACAGTTTGGGGACCATGTTCTTTCTGTTCATCGGGATTTTTGTGTTCATGTTGCTGCTGGTGGAAGCACGGTCCTCGTTTGCGATTCAGATGCAGAGCTTTATCGTGTTCATCGGGCTGGGCAGCATTGGGCTGTACAGTTCACTGACCTACAAAAATCCGTCCAACGCGCTAACCATCGCGGCCGTGATGCTGCCGTTTCTGACGTTCTACGCGATCACCGATTTTCTGCTAGGCGGCAGCTTGGGTGTTTGCTTCTGGATTTGCGTTGCGTATGGCTTCGCCAGCATTGCGATGCTGATTCCAGCAATCAGCGATTTCGATGTCGTACTGGGAAAAACCACCAACGACGCCTGAGTGCGATTTTTGTTCCAGCGACCGCCCCCCGCCGATTTTACATCGGTGTCGATTTCGTCGGAATCTGTGAGCGGCACGGCGCTAGCCGCCGGTTTTGCCAGCGTTTCTCTGCGCGTTACCAGCGGCCAGCGCCGTGCTGGTCTTTCAATCGACAGCCTGATCGCATCGGTGGAGATATGTTTTTGCACTCCGCGTTGGTCAAGCTGGCAGCCGCGCCTTTGCTGCGTATAATACTCCGTCGCAGAACTCTCTGCCGAATGTTTACTCATTTGCCGAACGGAATTTTCGTGGTCACGCCATCCCCTGCCACTTTTCGCCAACTGTCTGCCGGACTCGTGTTCGGACTGTGCGTTTGCCTAAGCCCTTGCAGCCACGTCTTCGGACAGCAACCAGCCGCCGCTGATCAGGACGATGATATTTCTGCGTCCGATCCGTCCGCAGCCGCCAAGCTGGAACAACGTCTGATCACGCGAACGCGTCAATTGACGTTCGAAGGCCGCCGCGCTGGTGAAGGCTACTTTAGTGCGGATGGGCGGAAGATGGTTTTTCAAAGTGAACGGTACGAAGACAATCCGTTTTTTCAGATCTATTTGACAAATCTGGACTCCGGAAAGACCGAACTCGTGTCTCCCGGAATCGGCAAAACAACCTGTGCTTGGATTCATCCGGACGGCAATCGTGTGCTGTATGCGTCGACTCAGGACGATCCCGATGCCCTGCAGGAACAACAAGCGGAACTCGACATGCGAGCCTCCGGCACAACGCCTCGCTATTCTTGGGACTACGACACATTCTACGACATCTACGATTACGATCTGCAGACGAAAGCGTCACGAAACCTAACCAACACCAATGGCTACGATGCAGAAGGTTCGTGGTCGCCCGATGGGAAGCTGATTGCCTTCGCCTCGAATCGGTCTGGTTACGAAGAGCAGCTGACAGAAAAGCAGCAGGAGTTGTTCGAACGTGATCCGGCGTGGGCCAACGAAATCTACGTCATGAATTCTGACGGAACCAATGTTCGTCGGCTGACCATTTCTCCGGGCTACGACGGCGGCCCGTTTTTTTCCGCCGACGGCAACAGCATCTGCTGGCGACGGTTTTCGGAAGACGGAGCCACGGCTGAAATCATGACGATGGACGTCGATGGAGCCAATCCGCGACAGATCACGAATCTGAAGGCCATGTCATGGGCGCCCTACTTTCATCCTTCCGGCAAGTACATAATTTTCACCACCAACAAGCATGGCTTTGCCAACTTCGAACTGTATCTGGTGGATCGCGACGGCAAGCAAGATCCCGTCCGCGTGACTCATGCCGTAGGGTTCGATGGACTGCCCGTGTTTACTCCGGACGGCGAGCAGCTATCGTGGACGGCCAACCGCACGGTCAATGGCAAGGGGCAGATCTTTATTGCCGAATGGAATCATCGACAGGCGCTGGAATTACTGGGGTTACAGGATTCTGATTCACCGCAGACAAAGCCAATGGCGGCAGACACCGTGACGGCACGCAGCCCCAAGGTTCGCGCGGACTTTTCACCGGCGGATGCGGTTCGGCACGTTGAATATTTATGTCGACCGCAATTGCAGGGACGACTGACCGGAACGCGCGGCGAGAAACTAGCGACCAACTACGTGGCTCTGTATCTGGAAACGCTGGGGTTGGAACCGGCGGGAGATGACGGCACTTGGTTTCAGCCGTTTGAGTTCACATCAGGAGTTTCTGCGGGCGAAAACAACAAGCTGTTGTCTGGCGATCAGGAACTTGAGCTGCGCAAAGACTGGCAGCCACTGGTGTTTTCGAAGACGGGCGACTTTCCTGCCGCTGATGTGGTGTTTGCGGGCTATGGAATTCAGGCTCCCGCGAAAGACAACTTCGAAGAGTACGATTCCTTTGTTCATCTGGATGTCAAAGACAAGTGGGTGGTCTGCTTCCGCTTTATGCCCGAAGACATTTCTGCAGAACAACGACAGCACCTGAACAAATTCAGCAGCCTCCGGTTTAAGGCGATGAAAGTCCGCGACATGGGAGCGCGGGGATTGATCATCGTCAGCGGCCCGACCTCCGAAGTAAAAAACCAGTTGGTCCCATTGCAGTTTGATGGATCGCTGGCAGGCACTAGCCTAGCCGTCCTAAGCGTCACGGACGAAATTGCGAACGGCTGGCTGAAGCAGATGGGTCGCGACCTCGGCACCATTCAAAAGAAGCTGGACAATGGTGATATTGCCATGGGCTTTCCGATCAAGGACATCCAGATTGCCGCCAGCGTCGATATTCAACAGGAAAAGAAAACCGGACGAAATGTACTCGGCCGCCTGCAGTTGAACGACACTCCCGCTCATGAAGTCGTCGTCGTGGGAGCCCACATCGACCACCTTGGAGCCGGAGCCAGCGCGAACTCGTTGGCGAAAGACGACGAAGCCACCGGAATCCATTTCGGAGCGGACGACAACGCTTCGGGGATCGCCGCCATGTTGCAGATTGCCGAATCAATGGCTCAGGCCAAAGATCGAGGCGAACTGGAAGGCCAGCGAGACGTGATCTTTGCTGCATGGTCCGGCGAAGAATTGGGGCTGCTGGGTTCCAGCCATTACATCAAGCAGCTGGAAACCATGTTTTCGAAACACGCCGCAGCGCTAAGCGGTGAAGGTGAAGGCGATCCAGAGGAACAGACTACGGATGACGCTGCAGCGGCAAAAGAAGCTCAGCAAGAAAAAGAATCCGGTCCTAACACCGGTGGGCTGCACATGTACATCGCTGCGTGTTTGAACATGGATATGGTTGGACGCATGCAAGAAAAGCTGGTGCTGCAGGGCATCGGTTCATCGTCTAACTGGAAGCAGATCATCGAGCAGGCCAACATTCCGCTGGGCTTGGCCTTGAGCCTGCAGGAGGACAGTTATATTCCGACGGACGCTAGCGTGTTCTTTCTGCATGGTGTGCCGATTCTGTCGGCGTTTACCGGCAGCCATGGCGAATACCATACGCCTCGAGACACACCGGAAAAGCTGAACTACGAAGGCATTTCTCGGGTGGCCCACTTAATGAATTTGGTGTGCCGCAATTTGATCAGCCGTGACCGCATGCCAACTTACGTGATGCAAACCAAACCGGCGGACGGTCAGCGTCGGGCGAACCTGCGAGCGTATCTGGGATCGATTCCTGACTACGCAGAATCGGACACCAAAGGTGTATTGCTGTCCGGCGTGGCCAAGGGAGGCCCCGCACACACGGCGGGCGTGGTTAGCGGCGACATCATCGTGAAGCTAGCAGGCAAACCCATCGAAAACATCTACGACTATACGTATGCGATCGAAGCCCTGAAGATCGGCCAAGAAGTCGAAATCGTGGTGCAGCGAGACGGCACAGACATCGTCTTAAAAGTCACACCCGGTTCACGAGATTAACGTCTAGGGTCTCGGCGGGTGGCAGATGCTAGCGCAGCCTGCTTGTGTGGCGCAGCCATCGATGATTGTAAAGGCAGTCAGGGGTGGCCGGGGTTGGGGCGAGGCACGAGCGAAACCCCGGGGCTTCCTTCACTTCGTTCAGTCCAGCCCCGGCCACCCAATACGAAATGCCGAAATCCGAAATGCGTGAGCGAACCCGTTTCCGATCGCTGAAGCGAACCCGCTAGCCTGAACGGCACGCGATGCTACCCGAATCGCTCGGAATAAGCACAAAAAACTGACTCTACCGTTTTCTATGTGCACTCCGTTTCACTGGAAATGCTGAATCATCAGACCACGAATGAACACGAATAGCGGCATCAAATTCGTGTGCCTTCGTGTCCATTCGTGGTTCAAAGACGCCCACCACTTAGAATCCGGTACGGTCAGCAAAAATCGGCACCAAACCAGCACAAAAATCGCCCTAGCCGCGAAACATGGCTGCTCGCGATTTCTGCATTTCATAAGTGAAATTCATGATGTCAAAAGCGTTCAATTCGCACAGCAGTCGTGTCACCTTGGCATGCGTGGCGTCGTCGAGACTTTCTTCGACGTCTTTCATCACCGTGACGAGGCGAGCTTCTTGGTCGGAAATTTCTTTGTCCGAAATCACGCCGTCTTCGAACGCACGCGCGAAGCTTTCCAGCTGCTTGGCGTATTCGTCAATCATTGGTTCGTTGGTGTCAGGATCAATCCAGCTTTTGCGAGCCATGGTTTTGCTTTCGAGATTAAAGTTGTTCGACGAGATTTCTCATTTTGGTCAACTGCTGCTGCAGTTGCGATCGTCCACCCTTGGACTCCAAAACCTCTCGCCATTCGGTATTGAGAAAATCCATCTGAGTGCATTCGAGGACGGCAGCAATTTCCTGCATGTCCTTTTCCAGCCCCTGAGCCGATGGAATAAATTCGCCCAGTGACGCTTCGATGTCCTCTTTCGTAACCGTCTCGCGCCCATCGATCAGGGCAATGCGTCGCGCCGTCAGGACGACGCTTTCGATATCCGCGCCGCTGAGTTCTTGATGCCGCGCGTCCAGAGTGATTCCGTCGAGTTCGACGTTGACTTTATTTTTCCGTCCCATCACTTTGAACATCTCACGGATTTCCGGTTCGTTATCCGGATAGAACAATGGAATATGGACTTCCGCTCGGCCCTGACGCTTCAGGTCGATGGGTAGCAAATCCGGACGACTGGTCAGCAACATCCACATGATGCGGCCTCGATATTGAGTGTCGCCCATCTGCTGTGCAATCATCGAGAAGATACGGCCGCTGGTGCCTGAATCACCGCTCTGATTACGATCACCCAAGGCTGCATCGGCTTCGTCGATGATCACAATCACGGGGCCGAGACTCCGCAGCACAGTCAACACACGTTGCAGATTGCCTTCGGATTCTCCCACATACTTACTGCGAAAGTTTTTCAGCTTCACACACGGGATGCCGATCGAACCGGCGTAGCATTCGGCCAGAAACGTCTTGCCTGTGCCGACAGGCCCGCAGATCAGGTAGCCCATTGGTGCGGCGTCGGAATTGCCTTGGCTAATCAGCTGAGCATCCTGACGCAACCTGCGACAGGCGGCTTCGTGGCCGACCACAAGATCCAGCGTATGTTTGGGTTCTACGAATTCCAGTAACCCGCCACACTGTCTTTCGATCGCGGCCTTCTTTAGCTGACGGAATTGTTTGCTGGAGACACCATTCGTGCGGGCTGCTTGAGACAGCAATTGCTCAAGACTGAGTAAGCTTAATCCGTTGGAATTCTTGATCAGTTGCGACGACGTCAGTTTGTCGTCGTCGTCTAAACTTCCAATGCTCGCGGATTTGGTTTCCACAAAACTCCGCCGCGCAGATTCATTCGGCATTGGTACATCAATGGCAGCGATGTACGGGCTTTGCACCAGCCGGTCATTCACTTCGGACAGGTTTTCGCACACCAAGCAAAACGCCATGTTGACGCGCCGAATGTACGGGTTGCGAGCCCAATCCAGAAACCGCACAATTCGAGCGGCAATGATGCCTGATGTTTGAGCCGGGTCGCCCGGTGGCACCAAGTATTGACCGTAGTCGAACACCACAGCCAAGCGTTTTCGTTTGGCCGGATCCACTTCGACCAAGTAACGTTCGATCATTTGGTCGAGCGTCAGCAGGATGTCGTCCGGTTTACGCGACCAGTTGCGAAAATGACCGAACAAGCCGGTCAACTCACGCATCATTTCTTGATGTCGTTCTGCGTCTTGTCCGGCGAGTGCTTGCAAGCCTTTGCTGAGGTTGTGTTGCAACACGATTTCCCAGCGGCCAAACAAGTACTCGCCCAAAAACGCCCCGAGGCTGACAAACTCCGTCCCGTTTTTGCCTTCACACGGAATCAAATCGTTGACGTTGCCATGCAGAATAAAAAAGCAGGAATTCCCGGAAAAATACAGATCCGACACCTGCTTGGCCCAATCCGGATACCAATCGGGCAGGTCAAGATGTGATGCTTGTTGCTCTGGATCAGCCATGAAGAATTTATCGCGGAGAGGTATGGAGACCGTTGAGGCCAAAAGGGTCGGGAGTCTTTTTCGGACCAAAACGCTTGTGTTGCAGTGACGGCAATGGCCGAAAAAGACTCCCGACCCTCTTCAAGCCAGCGTTGAACTCAAAAGCCGGACAGTCGAGTCAGTTCGTCTCAGTCTGCCGCTGCCCCAGACTCTTCGCCTCTTCCGTCACATTGGCTGTTTGAGGAGTGATCATTCCCATTTCCATTTCGAATTGCTTGAGTGCGTCGTTCGCCATCGCAGATTCTACGGCTGCTTCTTGTTTGATTTCTTCGAGGCCTTCTTCCGAAAGATCGGCTGTCACACGTGCCTTCGCACGATTGGTATCGATCTCCTGCTGTAGAATAGATTCGATCTGTCCGAGATCACTGGTGACGTCGAAATTGAAGGTGCCTGCGAGGTCAGCCAGCTCGGCTTCCGCACGGCTCATCTTAATTTCTGCGTCGTACTTTTGAATCTTCTCTTTGATCTCACCCACTTTGCCGGTGGCGCGTTTGATTTTGGTGATGTTGTTGTTGTAGGCCGTTTCGTGCATTTCCAACTGGCCCACGTTTTCGGCCATTTCATGCTTTGCTTTTTGCAGTTCTAGGGCAAATTTTGAAGCAGTCTCGCGTTCGCCAGCCTGCAGGTAGGCCCTCACTTTGGCTTCCAGTTGGGCCACGTGCTTTTTGTCGCCTTCAACCTGTCGAGCCACTCGTTCGACTAAGGCTCGATACTGGGCCAAGCCTTCTTTGCCGCCCTTGAGTTGTTCGATCGCCTGATCGTATTCATACTGCATCTGAGCGATCGGATCGGCAGTCCAAAAATAGTTGGCCAATTTGTTGAGCTGCGCCTTAAATGATCGCCAAATCTTTCCAATGATCATGAACGTGATTCCTGCAAGCTGGTTATTCTGAATGCCGACAAAGCGGCGACGGGACATGGTGAGCGAACACATCTGGCAACCGCGAGGATCAAAAGATTCCGCAGTTGCCAACATGGTACACAGCCTGAATCAACTCTGCCAATTGGTTGGCCGCAATTTTCACGTGACGAGCGATCTCCAACATACAGAAATCTGCACGATGATTCGTCCTTCCTGTCTCATTCTCTTGGTCTCTGCTGTGTGCTGCGGCTGCGCAGACAACGCGACTCAAACGCCTACCAGCAGCGACGGCACTGCAAACCGGCCTGCTGTTCGGCTGGCGTTGAATTGGTACGCAGAAGCTGAGCATGGCGGCTATATTGAGGCGCTACATTCCGATGACTATCTGGACGCTGGCCTGAACGTTGACATTCGGCAGGGCGGGCCGGGAGCCCCCAACCTTGTCATCCAAGAACTGGCCGCCGGACGAATCAAGTTTGCCATTTCCAGCGCCGACCTTGTGGTGCTGGGCCGAGCCAAGGGAGTGCCGCTGGTGGCCGTGTTGGCTCCGCTGCAACAGTCACCACGCTGCATTATGGTGCATGCTTCATCCGGATTTGAACGCTTAGAAGATCTGAAAAACATCGAACTGGCCATCAGCGATAGTCGCCCCTTTGCACTCTGGCTGAAAAAGAAAGTGCCTCTGACAAACGTCACGATGGTCCCGTTCAGCGGACAGGTTGGCGAATTTCTCCTGAAGCAAAATTTTGCCCAGCAAGCCTATTCCTTCAGCGAACCATTCGTCGCTCAAGAAGCCGGCGCAGATCCGAAAGTCCTGATGCTGTCTGATATCGGATTCAATCCTTATGCCAGCGTGCTGGTGACGACGGAAGACACGATCGCCAATCAGCCGGAAATCGTGCGCGGGATGGTCACCGCCAGTGCGGCGGGCTGGCGAGCCTACCTGCATGATCCGACTTCAACGAACGCGAAAATCCATGCCGAAAATTCGGACATGAGCGTGGAATCACTGACGTTCGCAGCAGCCGCGTTGAAGCCACTGTGTCAGCCGGAAGATAGACAGCCCGCGTGCGGAATGACGGTCGAGCGTTGGCAGACTCTGATCGATCAAATTGTGGAGATCGAAGAAATACAGCCTGAGCAAGTTGTGGCGGAGCAATGCTTCGACATGTCATTTCTGCCAGCGCTAGAACGTTGAGTATCGGCTGTTAATCGCCATCGCAACACACAGCCGCGTCAGTCAAACACACCGTGTAGATACCACTCTCCAGAATTCAAATCGGCATAGATCCAGAACATGCCGCCAGTCTGAGTGATCACACGATAGTAGTCTCGATGGACGGCCACATCGTGCCACCAGTCTGTTTGCATGCGATCCGGTCCAATCGCAGCCGTCACCACGTACGCTTTGCCATTCCACTGAAAACCAGAGATCAGCGGCGTTTTGTTCTGCGTTCCAATCAACATCGCAGCGGGCAACAAACGCAGCGGCGCGTTGAATCGAGAACTCTTGGACGTTTCTGGGGATTCCGGTGTGACGAGTTCTCTGAGTCGATCGTCGATATTGCCACCGGCGGAACTGATGTCGATGACAGATCGCAGACGAATGGAATTTTCCGGAACAGGACTGTTGGTGAATTCTGCCGTCAGCAAAGACTGCTTCCCCAGACGATTGCTGATCCGGTTCACAACAGATGCCAGTTCTTCTGTCGGTTCAATATGTTCCGATGGGCTGAACAAATCCCGCTGGCGAGCAAACGGTAACGGTGCCACGGTGGCTTTCATGCTGACGGATAGCGTCGGTTGGATTTTCAGGAAGTCCAACCGCAGCAACAGCACGTCGAGAAGTTCCTGAGACGACTGGACCGGCTTGACCACTTCCGCAATCAGCGGAACCGTACTGTTGTCTTCAGACTTTAAGCGGCATGTTAATCGCGTGGCCCCCACGCAGCGACGTCGCAACTGTTCTGCAATGTCTTCGACCAGATGTTGCAGCACCTGACGAATCTCACTGGTGGTGGTGACTGGGAATTCCGACACCCATGTCGCGCTGACAGGATTCGCTTCGGGGATGGCTGTGATCAATTCGTCTTCGACACCGCGGATCTGCTGCAGTCGCCGAACAGCTTCGACGGAAATTCGAGACGGCAGATCCTGTTGCGGCAGTTGCAGCAGTTGCTTCAGGTTGAGGATGCCTAGCTGAGCCAAGACTGCTGTGTCTTTGAACGGAATTCTGGCAGCCGTGATCGGCAGTTGAGCCAGCCAGGTCTGTGCCTGTTGAGGCGGGATAATGACCGCCGGCAAATCCCATTCCGCGGTCTGCCGCCCATGAACTCGGCCGCGAAGTGCGCCTTCTGAACCGGCCTGCAGAAAATGACCGCCAGCATGTGCGAAGGCCCAAGCCGTGGCCACCGAATCACTGATGGCAACTCGACACTGCAGCCCATGCTGCGACAGTCGTTTTAGTAACTGCTCGGCCAGCGAAACTTCGCCACCGAACAATGGACCGCAGCCAGTAATATCCAGCAGCAAAGAATCCGCGACAGCGGTTTCGTCCAGAGCAACGATCGGCGCGAAGCGGCGAGTCAACTCGGCGATCGCTGTGAGTCCGTTTCGATCACCAACGGGATCCCATTCCACAAACACCGTTTCTGCCGATGACTTGCCTGATGATTTGCTGACCGCTGCCATGCTGCGCGCTTCCGCTAACGGAAGGCCCGATCGAACGCCCATGGACCATGCTTGGTCAGACGCACACACGATCGCCGGACCATTGCGGGCGGCGGGAAACAACTGCCGCACGAACTTTAAGTCTCGGTCATCCGTGCGAACGGACTTGCCGCCGGAATCAACTGGCAGCGATGTATAAACGGCCACACGCGATCGTTGTTCAATAGGCAGGCGTCTTTGCTGACGCTGGATCGGCCAGTTCAGCAGCCTCAAGCACATGACCCGTTTCATGATTGCAGTCCAGTAAAACCTGGCCGTGACATCGTACTGAGTTCTTCGAACGCACAAGCTGCACGCGGATGTGCGCACTGTCGGTGACGGCTGGTGCAGAAACTTGTGGCGTTGATTGTACCTGAAATTTCAGATCTGCCCACGATGTTTGGTGCAGAGCCGAAGTGGGTCGCATCAGAAACACAGTCACACCACTTTTTTCCACCGCCAATTGCAGTCGTCGCTGAGCGGTTGAGGACAGTCGATCAACCCAAGTTATGACAACTCGCACACCGGGACATCGCGCCAACTGTTCCAAAGCCCACAAGGCGTCTGACCGTTGCGCCTGCGAGGATATTGCCGCTGAAGAAGGCGCACAGGGCCGCACTAATAATAGTCGTGACAGTGGAATTCCAAGATGTTCCACAGACATCGGGTGGAAGTCATTCAACGGATCAACAACGGCCAATGCACCGGGTTGCTGCAAAAATTCCGCCGCGCATCTTAAAGCGATTGTTGTGGCATGCAGGCCCGGTTCATCGCTGATCCATTCGATCACAGATCCTGATGGCAAACCGGATTCAGGCAGCAACCGATCGAACGTCGGATAGCCGGTGCTGATGGTGGCATGAGTGGCATGAGTCACCTGGCAACGCAACAACTGGCGGCGCAGTTGCTGAACCACAGTCGATGATGTCGGGCTGGGGCTGGGGACTGCTGACATGGGAAACGTTGACCTGAATGGAATTCAGCAATCACACAGCAGCCAGTGCCGTCCGATTGTCTGCAAAGCAGAACGGTTTCCCTACCACGCAAAACAGCGCAACACAGAGACGCAACCCGCACTCGCCTAACAGTCCCTCTGATCGGCGAACGCGGTCGGTGCTTTTAAGGAAGTTGACATAAAGAGTCAACATAAAAGAATTGGCGCGGTGCGGTTGGCTGCAGCAATCTGCCCCTGAGCCCCAGGATCTGGTGGTCGCTGAAAGTCGGCTAAACAAAATATGGAATCAAAAATTCCAGAAATTTTTGCCGCACACTGAGCGATTTCCTCGGGCAGCCGTCGTAGGTGTGATTTCGGGAATGCCCATCGAGCACTAGCGCAGGCGGCCCGTTGTTCATCCGTTTTTTACGAGTTGCGGCGCATAAAAAAACGGTTGACCGCTGCGAAGCAATCAACCGTTCTTGAATTACTGTGAGTTCACAAGTGAACTTACTTTTTCTTCTTAGCAGCTTTCTTAGCGGCCTTTTTCTTGGGGGCAGCTTTCTTGGCTGACTTCTTGGCAGCTTTCTTAGCGGCTTTTTTTGGAGCAGCTTTCTTGGCTGACTTCTTAGCAGCTTTCTTAGCTGTCTTCTTGGCTGCAGCTTTTTTCTTTGGAGCAGCTTTCTTAGCTGTCTTCTTTGCTGTCTTCTTAGCCGTCTTCTTCTTAGCCACAGATTCCTCCTTAAACGAGAGAGAGCAACAGAGCGGCCGACTTACCACAGGTCACCGGGCTTCGAAAAAAGCGCGGGCAAGATCAACCACAAATGATTTCTTCATCATGCCACCGAGGCAATGACGATGCAGTTTCTTTGATGTCTCAGAACAGTTGAAGGTGCGATGAACGCTTCTTCAAAATGATCTTCGATCCACAACAGAAGCTGCGGTCAACGTATCGGGCGGAATCGTATTTAATGTTTTGAAATGTGCAATAGTGTTCTGCTTGGTCGAACGGATAGTTCGGAAAGTTTTTCAGATTATTACACGTCTGATGTTGACGACTGGAGTCGCGATTTTGAGCACTCAAAAAGTCATCCAAGCAACCTTCGAACATCACACTGGAACATGCTTCATCATGGTCGCGATGTTCATCATGCATCCGCGCGCGTTCAGGATCAGTGAGACCGACGACATGCATTTCAGTAGAAAAAATACTGGAAGTTATGACGACTCACCCTTGCAAAATGTCTTTCTCGCAGTCGTTGTTTTGATGCGTTGTCTGACAACATGGGATGGTGTTGAACGCAAATTCGCAGTGCGAATTTTCAGCGCTGACGGAACGTTGCAGAGTGACTTTAAGAGGCTTCCAAATCGCGCAAAACTTGCTTCATATATTCCAAACTTTTTTTTGCAATTTTCTCTGCGCCGGGGCTGTAATCAAACACTTCGACAGAAATCCAGCCATCGTAACCGACATCACGCAGCGCTTTTAATATCGGATGATAGTCCGTCTCACCCATTCCCGGTCCCAACAAGTTGCTGTCGTTGACATGAAAGTGACCACAGATATCCCGATGCCGGTGGATGAGTTCCGGAATGCTGTCCTGTTCTGCGCCCAGCATCGCTTTGACATCCTGATGCAGCTCAAAGGCGCTGTGGTCGACCAGTTTCATGAGCTCCACCGCCTCGGCGCAGGTGTTCACAAAGTCCGTCTCCTTTTTCGTCAGCGGCTCCATGCACAACCGGACATTTTCTTGCTCAAATGTCGGCATGGCTGCTCGAAAAACTTCGGCCGCAAACTGCATGGCCTGTTCTGTCGATACGCCCGGAAGTAAGTTCCGCTGGAACGGAGAACCAAACACCAAAACTTGCCCACCCATCACACGGCACGCCTTGGCCAGCACTTTCAAATAGTCAGCGGTGGCCTGTCGCACTTCCGGTTCAGGCGATGTCAGATACAAGCCTTCCGTCTTGGCTAACAGCCAGTGGAGCCCGATAATTTCCAATCCAAACTGTTCCGCAGTGGCCCGGTATTTCAGTAATTCTTCTGGTGAAACACTGGCCATGTCGTCTGAAATGCAGAACGGGGCCACTTCGATTCCCGTATACCCCACTTCAGAAATGATGCGACATTGTTCCGACCATTCGGTGTCCTCAAACAGTTCTTGGCAGATGGCGAATTTCATGATGTTGTTCTTAAATGGTTGAGGCTTCGATTGTGTCGGTTGTGATGATTCGCACGACGCTGCAGCGAACAACCCACATCCGTAGGATAGGGTTTCAGTCTGTCATGTCATGTCCGATAGGCTGGAAGTCTGTCGTTCGCCTAGATGACGACCACTGTTACGCCCGATGCGAACTGGTGTCCCAATGATGACAGGTCGAAATGCGGATGCAACCGCACAACAAGAATCTTCGGACAGCGAGGCAGGTCGTGGATTCCCCCATGTTCACAAAACGCGACATCCGATTTGACGCATCCGGATTCGCGACCTAGACCTGAGAACATTCACGTCATTTGCGCACTGCAGGTGCCAATTTTGGCGCGAACCCAACTGAACATCACTTCGAACTGACCGATTCTAAACTGTCGTATCGAAAGCATCTTTTCGCCGCTCAGATTCTGCGGCAAGATGCCACACGTACGAAAAATCGGGCATCTATTTTCCGACCGATGCTTTGCTGCCCCGGTTTCACGAGGACGAAACATTGACCACTTCTACCGCATCATCTCACGGCCTAGACGATTTATTTAACCGGGTGAATCAACTGTTGGGTGATACTGGTTCACAACAGTATGCTGACAGTGATTATGCTCAAATGACCGCCGTCACTCCGGGCCCAAGCTCAAAAGCGTTCCATCACGTTGCCGCAGGTGACGTCTTCACCCCTCGGCAACCCCAGACCATCCAAGAGTCCGGGGTTTCCAGTGCTCTGCTGGAACGGCTGATCATGAAATACATGTTCCAGGTCGGACGAGCGCCGGGGCGAGGCATTTCTGGTCAGGTGAAGCTGATCTTTAAGGTCATCGAACCAGTCCTAAGACAACTGCGCGGCGATAAGCAGATCGATCTGTCGGGAACCACAAACACGGGCGATTCTGAATACGTCATCACAGAAGCCGGTCGCGAACGCGGCAAAGCGTATATCGAAGAATGTACCTACTTCGGATCGGCTCCGGTTTCGCTAAAAGACTACGTCGCTTCCGTGAACGCTCAGACCATCGCCGGTCAGGTGGTCACCGCCAGTAGTCTGAAGGCCGCCTTCGAAGGATTGATCATCAACAAGGCCATGCTTGATAAGCTGGGGCCAGCGGTGAATTCCGGACGCGGCATGTTTTTATACGGGATGCCCGGTAACGGTAAAACAAGTATCGCAGAACGAGTCACCGATGCCTTCGGTTCCTGCATCTGGATGCCTCGCGCGATGTATGTCGAAGGCGAGATCCTGCGAATTTTCGATCCCGGAATTCATGAAGTTGTCGAAGACCAAAACACGGGCGGTGGTTTGTTGGATTCTCAACAGATCGATCACCGCTGGGTTCGGATCAAACGGCCGACCGTCATCGCCGGGGGCGAATTGACGATGGCGGAATTGGAAGTCACGAAGAATCCCATCTCCAAAATCTGCGAATCACCACTGCAGATGAAAAGCAATTGTGGCACCTTAGTGATCGATGACTTTGGTCGCCAAACCATGCCCGTCGAAGTGTTGCTGAACCGCTGGATCATTCCACTGGAAAAACGATACGACTTCCTGAACCTGCCCAGTGGCAAAAAAATTCAGATACCGTTCGATCAGCTCGTGATTTTCAGCACCAACCTTGAACCACGTGATCTGGTCGACGGTGCGTTTCTGCGACGTATTCCCTACAAGATTGAGGTTCCGGATCCGAGCATCGACGAGTTTCGGGAACTGTTTGGCATCATGAGCAAAGTTCTGGGCTTCGAACCAAGAGCCGCCTGCGCGGACTACCTCATCGAAAAACACTACATCGAAGCCAAACGCCCGTTTCGTTTGTGTCAGCCGCGAGACCTGTTGATGCAAGTCAAAAACTATTGCAGCTACCAACAACTGGAACTCAAAATTACCGAAGAATCCCTCGACTTCGCCGTCGCCAACTACTTCTCCATCATGTAGCCGGGACACCCCGGCGGGTGATGGCGTGGCACGATGGGATTGGTGTAGGGCCGGGAATCCGCCGACGGGGTCGCTGTTGCAACAGGCTGGACGATAATGTTATCGCTGCGACCGTCGTCCCCTCCCGATTTCACATCGGTCGAGAAAACCGGCGGTCGTTTTTTTTGGTCGGAACTCGTCAGCGGCACGGCGCTAGCCGCCGGCTTTGCCAGCGTGTTTCAGTGCGTTGCACGGCGGCTAGCGCCGAAATCGCCAGCTTACGCTCCAGAATCCTTCCCATCGATCCACGGGCCAGCTAGCTTCATGTCGTCTGGTTCTTCCAGCACGCTGCCGTGGTCGTCGGCGTTCCAGCCTGCGATATGGTTCGGTTGACCACGTCCGCCGGGGTCAACAAAGCCAATGCGAATTTTGGCATTCGCGCTGCTAGAATTCGTCGCCGCTTTGGCTGCGTCGGCGACGATTTGTGATGCTGCTGCCAAAACTCCAGCGGCCCCAGCAGTCGAAGCAGAAGTTTTTAGAAAATCTCGTCGAGAAGAATCAGCAGTGGCCATTAATCGTGCCTTTCGAAGAATGTTGGCGAAACAAGGGGACCAAACGTGTGTTGTGGGGAACCATGTTGATAAACAGACTGTCGTCCGTAAAGTATGTTGTGTTTGAGTGAACCGAAGTGACTTCTGAATGTCTATCCCTGCCAATATTGAAAAACAGATTTCTGCGGCGATGAGAGCTGATCAGTTCGAATTGCGGCGACTGCTGCGTTCGATCAACGCCGCTCAGAAATCAAAGAAACCGTTCGATCGGAATCTGACCAAACTGACTGCATTGCTCCAGAAGTCCATGCAGCTCAGAGAACGCCGCGCGGGTCTGGTTCCCAAAATCACCTATCCCGAAGATCTGCCGGTTGTCGGGCGACGCCAAGAAATCGCCGATGCCATTCGCGATCATCAAGTGATTGTGGTGTGCGGCGAAACGGGTTCTGGCAAGTCTACTCAGCTGCCCAAAATCGCGTTAGAACTGGGACGTGGGATCGGCGGCGTCATCGGGCACACTCAGCCACGACGAATTGCCGCCCGATCGATCGCCACGCGACTGGCCGAAGAACTCAACTGCGAAGTCGGCAAACAGGTCGGTTACAGTATTCGCTTCAGCAACGCGTCCGGCCCAGAAACGCTGATCCGGCTGATGACCGACGGCATCATGCTGGCGGAAACTCAGTCGGACCTGTTTCTCGACCAATACGACACCATCATCATCGACGAAGCTCACGAACGTTCGCTGAACATCGATTTCCTGATGGGCTACCTAAAGCGACTGCTGCCGAAACGCAAAGACCTGCGGCTGATCATCACGTCGGCCACCATTGATGCCGACCGCTTTGCAGAACACTTCAGCTTCAACGGCCAGCCAGCTCCCGTGCTGCTGGTCGAAGGCCGTACCTATCCCGTGGATATTCGCTATCAGCCACTGGAAAAAGAGTCCGCCGACAGTAAAGCGGCTGACAAGAAACCGGGAGCTCCGGCCGCGCGTGAAGACCGTGACTGGTTGGATGGTGTGGCGGATGCGATTGAAGAACTAGCCATCCACGACAACGGTCATATTCTGGTTTTTCTGCCGACGGAACGTGACATTCGCGAAGCCGATAAACGACTCGGCGGCCGCATGTTCGCCGGCGATACACCGCAGCACCGAACACAGGTGGTGCCGTTGTTCGGGCGACTATCGATGGCTGATCAAACCAAAGTGTTTCAGCCGTGGCAGTATCGCCGCATTGTGCTGGCGACCAACGTGGCAGAATCATCGCTGACGGTGCCCGGCATTCGCTATGTCATCGATACCGGAACCGCGCGGATCAGTCGTTATTCCGCGCGAGCTCGGATGCAGCGGTTGCCGATTGAAGCCGTGTCGCAGGCGTCGGCCCGCCAGCGTGCGGGACGCTGTGGCCGTGTTGGTCCGGGTGTCTGCATCCGTCTATACAGCGAAGAAGATTTCAACGGTCGTGAAGAGTTTACGGCTCCTGAAATTCAGCGCACCAACCTAGCCGCCGTGATTTTACGCACGATGAATCTGAAGCTGGGACGGCTGGATCAGTTTCCATTTCTTGATCCGCCCAAACCCACGTCTGTTCGCGAAGGCTATAAGACGTTGGAAGAACTGGGAGCCATCCAACCGGCGGAATCCAGCACGACGGACAGTGACGATTATGTATTGACGAAAATCGGTCGGCAGATGGCGGGGCTGCCGGTCGATCCACGGATCAGCCGCATGATTTTAGCGGCGATCGACGAACACGCTGTTCCAGAAGTGATGGTGATCGCTTCTGCGCTGGAAGCACAAGATCCTCGCGATCGCCCGATGGACAAGCAACAAGCCGCCGACGAAGCTCACAAGCAATTCGTCCACGAAGACAGCGACTTTCTAACATTGCTGAATCTGTGGGATGCTTGGCACGCTAACAAAAAGAAACTGTCTAGCGGGCAGCTGAAGAAATGGTGCAAGCAAAACTTTTTGTCTTGGATGCGACTGCGCGAATGGGTGGACGTGCATCGGCAGTTGAAAGACCTGTTGGGCAGCAGCGGCGATAAGACGTTAGAAAAAGCGGCCGCCCTGCATCCGGTCCACGATCGAAAAAACGACTTCGCCGCCATTCATCGTTCGTTGATGACCGGCCTGCTGGCGAACCTGGCCTACAAATCAACAGAACGCGAATATACGGGGGCCGGCGGAAATAAACTCGCCCTGTGGCCGGGATCGGCGTTGTCGAAAAAAGCACCGAAGTGGTTTGTGGCGGCTGAACTGGTGGAAACATCGCAGCGCTTTGGACGCACGATTGCTCGGATTCAACCAGAATGGATCGAACGTCTGGCCGATCACTTGGTCAAGCGCGAGTACTCAGAACCACACTGGGATTCGAAAGCGGGCAACGTGATGTGCTTCGAAAAAGTGTCGCTGTGGGGCCTGCCGATTGTGCCTCGCCGAAAAACGACATTCGCCAAAGTCGATCCGGCCAAGTCGCGAGAACTGTTGATTCAGTTCGGTCTGGTAGAACTCGCCTTGCTGTATGGCAAAACGGAAGACGAGCGAGAATCCGACTATGCGGAAGAAGAAGACACACTGCGCGGCGGACAGCGTTCTCGAATTACGCCCGGACTGACCACTCGCGCTGATCCGGGTTCGGCCGCGTTTCGTACGGGCGATCCAGCGACCAAGAATGGCTGGAGCAAAGACTTTCCCTTTCTGCAACACAACGTCGATGTGTTGCGGCAAGTCAAGGATCTGCAAGCGAGAACTCGCCGACACGATCTGCTGCCCACGGAAGACGTGCTGTTCGAATTGTATGCACAGCAGATTCCGGCGGACGTGCCGGATCGAGATCGCTTGAAACGCTGGTACCAACGCACCAGCAAATCGAATCCGGGGCTGCTGCATTTCGACGTGGACTTTTTCACCAACGAAACTCAGCGCGACGACGGCAACGCCGACTTTCCGGCGAGCATCACCATGGGGCCACTGCAACTGAAACTGACCTATCAGCTAGATCCCGGACGTGACGCCGATGGTGTGACGATCACGGTCCCCATCGAAGGACTGTCGCAGCTGGATCAGAATCGTCTGACTTGGTTGGTGCCGGGATTGATCGAACAAAAAGTGACTGAGCTGATTCGTTCTTTGCCGAAGGATCTGCGCCGCAATTTTGTGCCGGCTCCGGATACCGCGAAACAGATTTTGGCGGGCTTCGAATTCGGCAAGGGAAATTTGCTGGCGGTGATGGCGAATGCACTGTCGACGATTTCTGGCGAAGCGGTGCGGCCGGAATCGTTTAATCAGTCGGCACTGACCGATCATCTAAGATTCAATGTGCGAGTCATCGATAACGCGGGAAAACAGGTCGCCGAAAATCGCGACATCGATCAGCTGCGGCAATCATTATTGAAGACGTCGACAGCGGAGGGCATCAGTGACGATAAATCGCCGGAAGAAAAACAATGGCATCGCACGGACTTTCAAGCTTGGGATTTTTCAGACGTGCCAGCCACGATTTCCATCAAACGCGCGGGCATGCAGATTCAGTCGTTTCCGGCCATTCGAGACGACACGAATTCTGTGGCGTTAACGTTGTGTCAGACCGCAGTAGCCGCTCAATCCGTGCATCGCAAAGGTTTACGGCGGCTGATTTTGTTGCTGGAACATCAACGGATCAGCCGACAGATCGAACACCTTCCGCAGCTGAATCAAATTCGCATGCTGGCGGCCAAGATTCGTGGTCTGGATGTGGCCGTTCAGTTGCAGCTGCTGATGGTGGATCGAGCGTACTTGTCGCCGAAAGAAACTCCACGCACGAAGGCTGAGTTCGATTCGTTTGTAGCGGATGGACGTAAGCGAGTGGGCGTGGTGGTGCAGGAGTTTGTGCAGCTGCTGCCTGGTTTGCTGCAGTATTATCACGAGACGCAGCGGATTCTGGATGGGACAAACAGCCCGGCGTGGCAACCGATTGTGAATGGAATGAAACAACAGCTGAACGAATTGATGCATGCGAGGTTTCTGGCAGAAACGCCGTGGCCGTGGCTGATTCAGTTTCCGCGTTACATGACCTGCATGCGGCGCCGCGTGGACCGCCTGAATTCTGGTGGCATCAACAACGAACGATTGCTGGAGCAGGACTTTGCCCGGTACTCGCAAAGATCTCATCAACGTCGTCAAGAACATGCGCGGCAACAGTTCAGCGATCCGATGCTGGATCATTATCGCTGGATGCTGGAAGAATTCCGCGTCAGCCTGTTCGCGTCTAAGTTGGGAACCGCGATCACAGTGTCCGGCCCCAAGCTGGACGAACAATGGCAGCGGGTGAGTTAGGGATTTTCGATTTTCGATTGCGGCAGGACAGTAGGGCCATTTTGCTGGAATGGCCTTCCGCCGACAGGCGGAGCGACACCCAGTGGACGTCACAATGTCAAAGGCGACTGTTCTTTCTTGGCAGGGAGCAACGATTGCACCAATCTGTTGCGAAAAGTCCACGGATGTTGCACCGGACTTCGGCGTGAGATTTGCTGCTGTACTTGGGGGCCTAAATCAGTCCAGAAAGTGCATTCTCATGTTTCAAAGATTCTACAAATGTGACTTTTGTCGCATAACACTACGTAAAGTCCGCTTTCGCAGACTGGGCTTCATCAACGGAATTTTGGCATTAGTCGGATTCCGTGCTCACGAATGCCCGCATTGTTTCGGCATGCAGTACCGGCCGGGAACGCCGATGGGGGATTGATGATTGCTGATTGATGATTGATGATTGCTGATTGATGATTGATGATTGCTGATTGCTGATTGCTGATTGCTGATTGCTGATTGCTGATTGCTGATTGCTGATTGCTGATTGCTGATTGCTGCCGGGAAGGAAGTCGTGGCTGTGGCGGTTGGGCTCACGGATCATTGCGTCGACAGGTTCGAGCTGTCAATTGCGTCGGGATTTGTGTTGTTGACAGGGGATTTGGTTTGCGCAATTGTTATTCCAATCGATTCAGTCCCAGCGGGACGACAGACGTTGCCGGTGACGACAGTCACCGGTTCATGACTTGCCTGATGTTCGAGTCCCGGCGGAACAAAACGACTGCCAATCTCAACTGACTGCAATTCCAACTTTTTAACAGCCCACGCTAGCGACCAGCGACCAACTGATTCGGGTTGCTAATTGACGGGTCTTGCGGCCAGCGCACTGCGGCGAAAAACTCGGGGACTGTTGCCGGAAACCGTCCGCCGGGGACCATAAGTTTGCGGAAAATGGGGTCAGGCAGGTGCGACCTCCACCTTTGGAGCCAAATTCGGCTCAGGAAACCCGTTTTCCCACCAACCAGAGACGCCCTTCGGTACAAATCGGGCACGATTTCTGCTAAAACGAGATTTCAGAGAATTGGTCAAGTTCTTCCCGTTGTGCCGCAAACTGAAGTACCGAAAATGCAGTTAACTTGTGATCGCGCCCTGTTTTCAGCGGCTTTTCAGACCGCAGCATCCGCCGTTCCGGCTCGAACGCCCAAAGACGTCCTTCGCAACGTGTATATGCATCTGGGTTCGGGGGGCGTCGAACTGGTGGGGACCGACCAAGAAGTGGCCATCCGTTTCAGTGTGAAGGGCGTGACCACGACATCAACTGGCGAAGCGTTGCTGCCGACCGCTCGGGTGTCGTCGATTCTTCGCGAACTTCAGGACGAAAAATTCGACATTCTTGTGGAAGAACAATCTCTGCAACTGAAAGCCGCCGGTGCCAATTTCCGTTTGTCTTCGGAAGATCCTCGCGACTTTCCTCCCGTGCCGGAGTTCGAAGAAACAGACTATTTCAAAATCCCGGCCGCCACATTTCGTCAAATTATTCGACGCACCGCTTTCGCCACAGACTCGGAAAGCACACGTTATGCACTCGGCGGGCTGCTGCTGGAATTTGATGACGGCAAGATTACAGTCGCCGCCACAGACAGTCGTCGCTTGGCAGTGGCGACTGCGGCCTGTGAATCGGAAGGAAATCCCAAGGCTCCAGAAAAAACAACCGTTGTGCCGACTCGAGCGATGGCGTTGCTGGAACGATCCATCGACGCAGACTCAGAATTCGTGGACGTTGCCGTCCGTGAAAACGACGTGTTGATGCGATCGGGTGGTTGTGTGATCTACAGTCGATTGGTGGAAGGTCGTTTCCCCAAATACAACGACGTGATTCCTCAACAATTTGCGGTTTCTGTTCCCTTGACCGCCAGTCCGTTTCATGCGGCCGTCCGACAGGCTCAGATTGTAACCGACGAAGAAAGTCGTGGAGTTGATTTTGTCTTCAACGACTCAAAACTGGTGCTGTCCAGCCGTGCTCAAGATGTCGGCGAATCCAAGGTAGAAGTGCCGATCGAATACGATCACGAAGAAATCCGGATTACGTTCGATCCGCGATACGTGGCTGACTTTCTGAAGGTGCTGAGCCCCGATACGCTGGTGAATCTGCAGCTGACGAGTGCCGAACACGCGGCCGTTTTTCGAGTCGAAGATTCTTACACCTACGTGATCATGCCGCTGTCGCAAAATCGCTAAGAACGGCCTTGCTTGGACGCCAGCGGATGATTGTGCGAATGGCGTGTTTCAAAGATCTCCGCACCATGCATCTGATTGCTGATTGCTGATAGATACGGACATCGACTTATGAACAGCACACCGTTCGGAAAACCAACACAACTCGGACACTTACTGCAAACACTCGTTCGCAAAAAAGGCCTGACGGAAGAATCTGCCAGCGACAAGTTGAACGAACTTTGGAAGTCGACGGCTGGAGAACGTGTGGGGGCTCGAAGTTTTGTACGACGCCTACGCGGTGGAGTCCTCGAAATCGGCGTCACTAACGCAGCGATCTTGGAAGAGTTGAATTGTTATCTGAAGCACGAATTGTTAACGGCGATGCAGGAACACCATCCTGAGCCACCGATTGCGTCCTTCAAATTTGTCAAAGTGCGCTAGGTCTGAAACGACTACTTTTTTCCTGCCGACAAACCGTAAACCTCGAAATACAACTGCCGGACGACGATCGTCCAGAAAGCCCAGAACGTGTCAGCACCGGATACAACGAACTCAGACTACGACGGCTCAGATATTCAGCATCTCAAAGGTGTCGAAGGAATCCGCAAGCGTCCAGCGATGTACATCGGCGGAACCGATTCTGCAGGACTGCATCACCTTGTGTACGAAGTCGTCGATAACAGTATCGACGAAGCGGTCAACGGGCATGCCAGCCAAGTCAAAGTGCTGATTAACGTTGATGAAAGTATCACAATCTCAGACGATGGTCGCGGGATTCCCGTGGGCCTCACGTCGGACGGTCGTACCGGCGTCGAAGTGGTGCTGACGGAAATCCATGCGGGCGGAAAATTCGACCGCGACAGTGGATACAAAACCGGAACCGGTGGATTACACGGCGTCGGAATCACGGCTGTGAATGCGGTCAGTGCTTGGTTAACAGCGGAAATCACGCGTGAGGGATATGTGTGGATCATGGACTTCGAAAAAGGTCATCCCACATCCGAACTTCGACAAATGGGCCGTTCGGATAAGCATGGCACAACGTTGTCATTCGCCGCCGATCCTACCATTTTCCCCGACACGGTCTTTTCGTTCGATACGCTGACCCGACGACTGCAGGAACTGGCGTTTTTGACTCCTGGGATCCACATCACACTGCAGGATGATCGAGTCAGCCGGACGGAAGTCTTCCACTACGAAGACGGTTTGGTGGAATTCGTGAAGTACCTCAACAGAACTCAAACACCAATCGTCAACGACGTGATTCGAGTCTACGGCGAAAGCGAAAACGTGCAGGTGGAAGTCGCCATGCAGCACAACGACGGCTACACAGAAAATGTGCGTGCGTTTGCCAACAACATCTTCAACCAAGATGGCGGAACGCATCTCAGCGGATTCCGCAGCGCACTCACGCGTTCGATGAACACGTACGCTAAGAAGAACAATCTGTTTAAGGATGTTGTGCCCGCCGGCGAAGATTTTCGTGAAGGCCTGACCGCCGTCATTTCGGTTCGAGTACCCGACCCACAGTTCGAAGCTCAGACCAAAGTGAAGCTGGTCAACACCGAAGTCGAGGGCATTGTGCAGTCCGTGGTGGGCGAAGAGTTGATGAAGTATCTGGAAGAAAATCCAGCCAACTCCAAGAAGCTCATCGCCAAAGCGATCAACGCAGCGGAAGCTCGCGAAGCCGCCCGCAAGTCTCGAGAAATGGTGCGTCGCAAAGGGGCGATCACCACCGGCGGATTGCCGGAAAAACTGCGAGACTGTCGCAGTCGAGACCTCGAAACCACCGAAGTCTATCTGGTGGAAGGGGACTCAGCCGGTGGATCGGCCGACACCGGACGCGATTCGAACATTCAAGCCATTCTGCCGCTGCGTGGTAAAATTCTGAACGTCGAAAAAGCTCAGCTGGTCAAGGTACTGGACAACAACGAAATTTCCAATCTGTTTCGAGCCATCGGTGTGTCGCCGGGTTCTGGAGCGGACGGAATGGACGTCAGCAAACGACGCTACGGCAAGATTATCGTCATGACCGACGCGGACGTGGATGGTAGCCACATTCGCACGTTGTTGTTGACATTTCTGTTTCGTCATATGCGACCGTTAATGGAAGGCGGCTTTGTCTACATCGCTCAGCCGCCGTTGTATCGAGTGACGCAAAAAGGCCGTAAGAAACCGCGTTACGTGCAGACACACGAAACCATGATGCAGGAACTGACGGACCTCGGTGTCGAAGGCTCGACGCTGATCGCCAAAGCCGATGGGGCCTCGTTTACTGCCGAAAATCTGACTCGCGTGGTCAAGGTTCTGATGGATATGGAACCGTCGCTGGAACTGCTAGAACGTCGCGGCATCGATGTCAAATATCTACTGAACAAAGCCGGCGGTGAAGAAACCCGACTGCCGCGCTATCGCGTGCTGTGGGCGGATTCCGAACGTTGGTTCTTCGAACGCGATCAAGCGGATGGATTCGTCAAAAGCTTGGAAGACGAACACGAAGCCGCCAACCCGACAAAGGTTGTTGCCGGAGATCCTGCCGAGGCTGCTGCTGACGAATCAGGCGAAGATGTCGTCCAAGACAAGCCGGTGGTTGAGGAAATTACTCCGCTGGAGCCGGTCTGTAAGTTGATCGATCTGCATGAAATCAAAACGCTGAATGACCTGCTGGCCAAGTTAAAGGACTTCGGTTTTACGTATCCGGACTTCGTGCCTGCAGGCATGCAGAATGCGGAACAGATTCATCCGTTCCGCATCGAACGTGACGACCAAACCGTGCCGTTAACCAGCCTGCGAGCCGTCTGGCCAGCACTGCGCGGCCTCGGCGAAAAAGGACTCACCCTGACACGCTTTAAGGGTCTGGGAGAAATGAATTCCGAAGAACTGTGGGACACCAGCATGGACCCTGAAAAACGCGTCCTGCTGCAGATCCGAATGGAAGACGCCGCCGCCGCCGACGAAATCTTCCGAGTCCTCATGGGCGACCACGTCGAACCGCGTCGCGAATTCATCGAAAAACACGCTCTCGATGTCAAAGAGCTGGACATCTAAACGCCAGATGTGGTGGGAGAGATAAAGGTTGAGTCTTCGTAAGCGGTGCGAGCGTCAACGATGCTGCCAAGCTGGCGGTGCGATTTCTTCGGATCGCCAACCTGAGCCAGCCACACGCCTCACGCGGCTCCAAGGAATTCGCAGCGCTCGCCATCAAAGATACCTGAGTGTCGTTCGCTGCTGCGCGGGAAAACGTCAGGGCACGATGAAAGCCTGTCGTTGAGGTTCTAGGCAGATGGAATGCGGATCTCCATCAACCATTTCGGTCTCCATTACCCGCAGCAATCCTGCAACAACCGCCACCTTATCCTGTAACATATGTCGCGTGGCTGAAACCTGAGACATCTTAGCCCGAACGGACTGCATTTTCCCCGGCATTTCCCCGGCGAATTGTTTGTAGTAGATGCTGGGATTGGCACACACACTCATTCGGTCGTGATGGCCGGAGGAAATACAACGTTTTTATGGGCAACGCAGTGAACGAAGCTTGGAGTCATGTGGTCTGCCCAGGCTGTGCATGCGTATGTGATGACATTGCTCTGCAGCGCAACGACGCTGGAAGCGTGACGTTCGAGCCCCACTGTGATTTGGGACGAACATGGTTTCAGAAATACGCTCAACGGTGCCAAGTGACCGCCACTGTTGAAGGTCAGCCCGTCGATCCAAGTGCCGCAATGAATCGTGCTGCGGAAATTCTGAATTCTGCGGACTATCTCTTGATCTACGGACTGTCGCGCAGTTCGACGCCTGGCCAGCGGGCGGCAATCATGCTGGCCGAACAGTTGCGAGGCGTCGTTGACACAACCGCATCGCTTTGCCACGGTCCATCGATCATGGCATTGCAGGAAGCTGGAGAAGTCACCAGCACATTGGGCGAAGTCAGAAGGCGAGCCGACCTTGTGATTTTCTGGGGATGCAATCCCGCGGATTCACACCCGCGCCATGCCGAACGGTATTCAGTCTTTCCCGACGGGCGGTTGTTGCCGGGCGGACGATCGGACCGCAAGGTGGTGATGATCGGAAGCCGTAATGAGGTCAATGACTGGCGGCTGGATTCTGAGGGCAGTCGTCCCGATTTAGTCATTGCCCTTGAACCTGATGGCGACTTTGACGCTCTGTCTCAGTTGCGGTTGCTATTGAACGATTCCTGCTGTGATTACGCATCGGCGGAACTGCGGCTACTGATGGATTTGATGCGAGCGTGTCGTTATGGAGTCGTGTTTTTTGGTCTTGGGCTGGCGGAGACTGCGATGTGGTCCGGTACATTAGAAACTGGCTCGACTACCCTTATGCCGATCCCGGATTTTCACCAACGGTTTCAATTACGTCAGCGGTCTATGGAATTCACGCGGCAGGCACGATCTATCGCATGGATAACGTGCCACTGTCCCTGCGCAAGCTGTGGGACACCGATCTGCCGACGGACGAATACGTGCTTTCCGAAATCGCTAAGCAATGTCATGGTGGTGAATTGGTGCAATCTCGCGAGTTACTGCACTCCCGCATCAAGCAATGATCGACTGTCACCACGCCACCATGTCCGCGCAAGGCGATTTCCGCCGAGAGCTTATTGCCAGCTTGGGGGAGGTAGCGGTTCACGCACATGGGGATGCCGCGCTGACGGTCGACCGTGACCATCTCTTGAGCGATCTTGTCGTCGAAGACGGCCGCGAACGGAAGTCGGTCTACGCTAGACTCCGGACGCGGGCGATGTTCTTCTCCAGATTTCCTTCAAGTTCCCGATTAGAGATAGTTTTCCGAAACACAAAATTCCTCAGCAATCGTTCATCCGGATCTGGAATCCTGAGGTGCCGCGTGTTGTTGCCACGCACAGCAAGATCTTCCCAAGGCGGTTTCGTTTACCACGTCCTCAATCGCGGTAACGGTCCCAATGATGTCTTTCACAAGTCGGACGACTTCCTCGCCTTTGTCAAACTGATGCAAGAGGCAAACGAAAAAGTGCCGATGCGGTTGGTGGGCGATTGCCTACTGAACAATCATTTCCACCTGCTATTATGGCCGCATAAGGACTGTGTCGTCCACGCGAATGCAGTTGACTCTGCACCGTCTGCACACAAATCATGCAGAACATCTGAAGGCCAGAATTCTGATTTGGGAATGAAAAAGAAGGCTCTCGCCGCGAAGACACTTCCATTCCCTGTTTGTTATGATGGTTGCTCCGTTCACTTCTGTTTTGTCGCGTGATGATCCGACCGGACCACTCCTGTGCCCTCCGACCTTCCGCCAATCTTTGCTCACCAATCTGAAAGCCCCGGTCTTATGTCAGGCACCTTCTCGCGCAGATCGTGCGCCGTTATTGTGGCCGCCACTGTTCTGGCATCGAACACTTGTCTTTCTTTCAGCATGGCTGCTGACGCCATCGCGGAATTACAAACCGCCGCCGCGACAGCCAATCAGTCTGACTGGGGCCACTGGGGACCGAATGCAGGCAAGTATTCAAGCTGGACGACTCACAGCAATCGCCTGATTCCCATCTATACGTTCGGCATGGATCTGAAGTCTGTTTCAGGCGAAAAAAGTGTTTACCGGAACCAAGCGGCCATCAAAAAACTGTATGGCTATCTGCCCGAAAAAACGTTCAATCCGGAGGCTCAATACTTCGATCAGACTGACGTCTACCGCTTGCAGCAAGAAGCCGTCGCGGCGGGCAAGAAGCGTGTGATTCTGTTTGTCTTCGACGGTATGGATTGGCAGACCACTCGGAACGCCGCGATTTCTAAACTCGGAAAAGTTGCGTACACCGAAGGTCGTGGCGAAGGGCTCGCGTTTCTTGATTATCGAGGCACCACGACAGACTTCGGTTACTTTGTAACCAGTCCTCATAACGACGGAACGAACGTCAGCGTTGATGACCAGACCGTAAAAAATCCTGGCGGAAAACTGCGCGGCGGTTACGACGCGGTTCTGTGTGGAAACTTTCCGTGGAGCACGATCACTGACTTAGACTATCCGATCGGCAAAAGCAAAATCACGCCGCACGCTTATACCGATTCCGCATCTTCGGCAACGTCAATGACAGCGGGCATCAAGACTTACAACGACGCGATCAACGTCGATGCCACAGGAGGCGGCGTGCTGCCGATCGCCAGAACGCTACAGGAAGACGGATTTGCCGTTGGAGTGGTGACCAGCGTTCCCATCAGTCACGCAACACCTGCATGTGCCTACGCCAACAATGTCAACCGCAATGATTATCAGGATATCACGCGTGATCTCATCGGTCGGCCGTCCGTGTTTCACCCCAATGCACTGTCTGGCGTTGATGTGCTGATCGGTGGTGGCTGGGGGATCGACAAAGACAAAGATGGGGCACAAGGCAAGAACTTCGTACCCGGAAATCGCTATCTCACGGCAGAGGATCTGGCCGCGATTGATGTGGACAACAACGGTCAGTACGTGGTCGCGCAGCGGACCGAGGGCTCGTCAGGCCAAGGCATTCTGAACGCGGCAGTGGCTCAGGCCACGGAGCACAAGCAGCGTCTGCTTGGCTACTTCGGCGTCGAACTGGGTCACCTACCATTCCGCACGGCGGACGGAAACTTCGACCCGGTGGTGAGTGCCGGCAGTTCCGGCGCAAAAGACGCCGAGACCTACAGCGAAGCCGATCTGCATGAGAACGTGGAATTGAAAGACATGGCCATCGCCGCGATTGAAGTTCTCGACGCACGTTCCGATCACTGGTGGTTGATGGTCGAAGCGGGCGACGTTGATTGGGCGAATCACTCCAACAACATCGACAATTCCATCGGAGCCGTCCACAGTGGCGACGCCGCCTTCGAAAGCGTTGCGACTTGGATTGAAGCCAACGGTGGCTGGGACGACACCGCATTGATCCTAACGGCCGACCACGGACACTACTTCTTCCTGACGCAACCGGAAGCGTTGATTCAGAACTGATCCTCTCGCTGGTCATCGCACAGCAACCTGCTGCGGCCACCGCCGATGAAGGGATCGTTTTTTGAGTCGAAGCTTCGTCCGCTTCTCACGGTGTCGCCGTCCATCACATCCGCCTTCACGCTCGTGCGAATCACGTACAGCCCATCCAGAGACGATTCCGCGACGATATGATCCTGCCGCCGCGAATACGAAACACTGTCGTCCGTAATCGTCAGTTCGAAGTGCTTGCTCATCTTGTATTTGTCGATCACACGACCGACTCGCACACCGATTTTGTCCTGGCCATGCAGAGGCTTTTTCTCCCGCTGCGTGACCATAACAATCACGTTGAGCTTCGTTTCCGTCGCCTGCAAAAGTTCCTCACGCTTGCGAGCTCGTTCGTCGGCCAGCAGCGGATTGCGACACACAACAAGACGTTCGCCGGGGAAGACCTCCACACCGATCGGACGACCGTCTTTGTCGCACAACAATCCGTACACAATCTGCGGTCGATCCTTTCGGTGATCACGACTGTAACCACGCTTGTGCAGCGACGATTCCTGACCTTCGTAGTAGCTGGACGAAACATCGAACAGCACCAGCGATCCGTCGTCGATGTGCTTCTTCGCCAGCTTCGATTCTATTCGCAGTTGAGCTTCCAGCAGCCAGTCCAGCGCCTTGTAAAGTTCATGCACATCCACGTCGCCCAGTTGCAGTTCTTCCGCGAGCGTGTTCTGCGCTGTCGCCGCACACAGCCCGTCGCTGCAACTGAACTTTGACCTCGGCGAAAGGACGCGGTCGGCGATCATCGCAAGCACCAACGGACGTTCGCGGCAAGGTCGGTGAGCCAGCAGTTTCTCGATGCCGAGCTTCTTCTTCGTCCCCAACACGGCAGCCGCTCAGGTGTGCGGGGTTCGGGGTTCGGAGATCAGCCTAGCCGCTGAAAAAATTCTGAAGTCTTAGTGTCGTTGTGTGAAGGCGCAGGCACATTGTCTGGAAGACATATTACAGATTCGCGGAGGATGACCGTTGACTCCAGCGATCGCCCCGTCGCATCAGATGCCAGTCAAAGACTCGTTTCCGGAACCAGTCTGTCGACGTTGCGAACTTTATTTCACCCTTTGCGGGCAGGTCACCGCATGCTTCCGCGATCTGCTCTTTCGCGGCGGAATAGCCATCCAGCCAGAGCTTGACGTAACTTGCGTACGTGCTGGGATGCGTTTTGATTCCTAACGCATGGGCGGTCCAGCTGTCGATGATAATGGAAAGATCCGGACTGAACGCCCACAGTATTTTGCTGGCCGCTGACAGTTTTCGTTTGCCGCCATATGCCGTGTGGAGCTGTTGCTCAAAGTCGAGGACGCGGTCAGCAACGTTGTCGAAGTTGGAAACGTCAGTTGCCTCAAGTCGTTCGATGACGGGAAGGTACTTGTCGGGATTCGCTTTGACGCTGCCCTTGAAGTTTCGGGTGATGCCGTAATTCCCCATGAACTTCTCGAGGGGTTTCAGCTTCGAGCTCGAATCGCTTCCATGACGCAGTGCCTGCATGAATGGGCGATCAACCTTTGTGTACTGTTCAAAATAGTTGATAGCGTCGCGCCGGAACGGATGAGACAACCCGGACAGACCCGCCAAAAGAGTAGTCAGCACCGTCCCATGGCCGTGACCAGCCCCCTCTTGTTGCCACGCTGCCACTGCGGTCTGCATCAGCTGATTGGCTTCGTCATCGTCTTGGGTCGATTCCTTTTCGATCGACACCAAATCCAGTTCCAGAAACGCTTGTCGTTGTACTTCTGTCACGTTTGCTTCTCCGTCGTGCGGTTTTTGATGGCTGAACAGAAACGAATAGGAGAGACGTGCTGGTAGACAGAATGCGGCTCCATGGAGGAGGTCCATAAATCTGGGCGGCCTTTTATTCGGGAGCCTTAATTGCATTAACCAACAGATATGATGTTTGAGTTTTGCCGGCTTTCTGAACTTGGGTTTCCTGCAGACTCACACGACAAGGATGATTCGTCAGACTGTCGATCCGTTCCATGTCATCCTCCGTCAGTTCATCAGATGCGAACCCAGTAATCAACACTTCGTCGTCGCGGACGAAGTCAAAGCATCCAGTTTCGCGAGTCAGCCCGCGAAATGTTCCGGCGAATTGGACGTCGTTCTGTTCAATGGTCCGAGTAAGTCGCTCCGATGCTGCTTTGATCGTTGCAGCGGCAATTGTTCGTGAACGACTGGTTGGAAATGCCAGTCGCAATTCAGCGTCATACCGAGACAGTGTTTGAAACAGACGGGTAAGGGGCTGAATGACAGTGGTGGGAATGCTGTCAGACAGGTCTTCTGGCGATTCCGTGTCAGCCGCCAGTTCAATCGCGTCTGCGATGTTTTCGAGTGCCACTTGATGTACTGCAAGCGTTGCGTCGTCATCCTGCAATTCGGGGGAAAATTCGAAGCCAAACGATCCGCGTGGAGTTCCGGTTAGTAGCAAGGCGGGAATCGCCGCACCCCGTGGTCGATGCTGTCGACCCGCAGCCCGAGCAGCTTCCCGTTCGTCGTGTATTGCCTAGGCGACAAACATTTTTTCGTAGTGCTGGAGTGCTTCACCTGCCAGTCCAGCACGGATACTCTCTTGCCCCTGAACGGCACTTCCTTTAAGAAAGATCGCCGCCCACGGTGGTTGGCGTAATTCCGGTGGGAACAACGTGCCGTCCGTGGTATGAGCTTTCAGTTGAGAGTCCGCGGCCTTCAGTCTCTCCTGCAATAGCATTGACAGAATCGGATCGTCTGCGGCTTCTTTAGAAAGACGCCGCAGGTCAATTACCTAGGTTTGTAAGTGCTCTTTCTGGTTCATGGCGTGGCCTGCAGCTTGCTTCGTGCTTCGTGCTTCCGCGTGATCGTCAGTATTCTGCAATGGGATATTCAGCATCCCCTTCCAAAAAAAGGGAAAAAAGGAAAAGGGAAAAAAGGACACGCAGTGTAAGTGTCATCGCTAACCGTAACAACTGTATTTTAAACGGGTTACAGATTTCCGAAGTTTATGGAAACGGCGAAAGTCCAGTCTGTGAAAGGAATTACAATGCCTGTCCTTTTGCTTTCTTTTGCTTTTAACATTCGGTCCCGTCTCGCCGTACCGCTCACGAAACAAAAGCCTCAATCCATAAATCGCACGCTCCTGCTGGAAGCACCCAAATCCCTCGGCCTAGGCCAGCCCACGGGAGCAGGTGCGTTTTTTTTTCGACAGTCAATCGACAAACACGAATTCGCTGGCGTTCAGTAACACTCGGCACAGGTTCGGCAGGCCATGGGCGGCGGCGTAGTTTTCGATGAACGTGGTTTCCGTCGCGGACGGTTGTCGACCGGTGGACAGTTGAAACGCGTAGACGGCGTGTCTGACTTCGTCCGCTTCGTTCGTCACTCGCCCCGCAAATCGTTCGGCCATGGCCAGTGTGAACTTGTTGTTGAATAGCGACAGCGCTTGCAGTGACGTGAGTGTTTCTGTGCGAAGTGGTGTGCTTTGAGACGAATCGGCGCAGTCCAGAGTTGTCATAAACGGGTCGGGTTGCGACCGCACGATAAAGCGATAAATGGAACGCCGATGCGTGGCTTTGGCGGCAGGATCAAACTTGTGGTATTGGTAATGTGGCGAGTGGGCCGTTTTTTCCAGAGCGAACAGATAGTCACCCGGCCCGCCAGCTTGTGTGCTTAAACAGCCACTGACCGCCAACACTGAATCGCGGACTTCTTCCGCAGACAAGCGCCTACGGTTCATCCGCCATAGAAATTGATTGTCCGAATCAATGGCAGCATTCGATGCTTCGTGCGCCGATTGCTGGCGATAGGTGGCGCTGGTCACAATCAGCCGGTGCAGATGCTTGAACGACTGCGTGGTGCGGAATTCGTCGGCCAGCCAGTCCAACAGTTCTGGGTGCGTCGGAACTTGTCCCATGCGGCCGAAGTCATTGGGCGAGGCGACGATGCCTTTGCCGAAGTGATACTGCCAGATTCGATTAGCGATCGAACGCCACGTCAGCGGGTGTTGCGGGTCCGTCACCCAGCGTGCTAGAGCCGCGCGGCGTTCGCCTTCGGAATGCTCGTCCGGCAAAGGCAGCAATCCGGTGTCGGCAGCAGACAGTGGGATCGTTCCCGGAAGAACGGTCTGCTGCGGTTGTTGGATGTTGCCACGATGCAGGACGGCGATGTTGCGGGGTGCGCCCTGAGTTGGTTTGAAGTTTCCTTGCACGGCAAAGTTTGTCGCTGCGGCGTAAACCATGCGGCCTTGAGGCAGTTCGCCTAACTGGGCGGTCTGGTTCTTGAGGTCAGTGTCGAGTTGGTTTCGTTCGGCAACCTTTTCCGCAGTCAAGATCGGTTGCATCAGCAGTGCTCGCTGATGCTTCGCCGCCGCCAATTCGGCAGCGGCGTTTTCGTCGGCCGGCTTCACCCAAATTGCATCCGTGAGGTTTGTTTTTCGCCAGCGCGGCGGAGCCTCGATAGAATCATCGGCCGTCACGATTGCTGCGGCGGCCCTGTTTTGGCCTTTCACATCCAGAGCCTCAACTTCCGCCAAAGCGAAGATGAAGTCGTGCTTTCGTTCTGCCAACTTTGTGGCCGTAATACGAACGAAGCGGGCTGTTGTGTCGACCGCTGATTCTACTGCGTTGAAACCCGGATTCGGAACGTCCTGCCTCGTGAAATCACTCACCACAGTCAACGCCGTTGGCAAAGCGTCCGCCGCCACTTCGATTCGAAACCGGACTGGAAACCCAAATCCCGCACCGATCCCCGCAAAGTCGTCGTGGCAGGGGTGCAGCACAATGTTTGACAGCAGCACATCGGTTCCCAAATCAATCGTGACTGATTTTTGCACGTTGTCGCTGGGCGCAATCTGACTGTGATAGCCGAATTCCGGAGCTTTGTTTTGAGCCGTTGTTTTGGCAGACAATTCTGCAATCACAGCATCGAGCTTGGCCAACTGCGTGCCGCCTTGTTGCTTGATGGATTCATCGAACGCTGTCAACGACGCGCGTGTTTCAGAAATCTGAGCGGTGAGTTGCTGTCGCGTGGTTTCGATGTTCGGATCTGTGTCGTACACCCGGTCGGCTCGATCGACCGCTGCGAACACCGCTTGCAGACGATAGTAATGTTCTTGGGTAAACGGATCGAATTTGTGATTGTGACAGCGAGCGCACTGAATCGTGGCGCTGCAGAATGTGTTCAACGTGTTGCTGACCATGTCGTCACGATCTAGGTTGCGTGCGACTTGGCCGTCGAGCTTTGATTCGGACACTTCGACATGGCCGATAAAATCCCACGGCCCGGCGGCGATGAAGCCCAGCCCCAGAATGCCGTCTGCTTCGCCGGGGAACAACACGTCGCCCGCGATTTGTTCCTGCACAAACTGAGTATACGGTTTGTCGCTGTTAAACGACCGAATCACATAGTCGCGATACGGCCACGCATGGGTTCGTAACTTATCCTTGTCGAAGCCGCAGGTGTCGCCGTACTGCACCACATCCAACCAGTGTCGCGCCCATCGTTCGCCATAGTGAGGCGACGCCAACAGTCGCTCGACAAGCTGTTCGTAGGCATCCTGGCGATCATCGGCCACAAAATCAGCGATCTCCTTAATCGATGGCGGCAGTCCGGTCAGGTCATAGGATAGGCGGCGAATTAAAGTCAAACGATCCGCAGGTTCGGCAGCGGTCAGGCCATGCTGCAGTTGCGTACTGCGCACGAACGCATCAATGGGCAAAAATTGTGCAATCTGAGGCGGCGTCGGACGGACGAGCGGCCGCAGCGACCACCAATCGAAGTCTTCAATAATCGCTTCCGACAATCGCAACTCCGCCGGCCATTTTGCGCCTGCGTTGATCCACGCCGTAACTGCCGCAACTTCTTCGGCGTTCAAAGGATCGGCGTCTTTGGGCATTGTCGGGCGGTCGTTGCTATCGCCAGAAATCACATCGATCAAATGACTGGCGACCGCTCGACCAGCCACAATGTAGTCCGCTTCGAAAGCCGACGCCTGCGACTGCAGCGAAAAGTCTCCCTTGCGATCGATGTCGTTGTGACACGACACACAGCGATTCTGAAAGATGTCTCGCACCGTCTGAGGAAACGGTTTGGACAATTCGTCCGCACGTCCGGCAACGGTCACACAACACACCAGCAGCACAGCCACCGAACAGCGTCTTGGTTGTTGATCATGCATGTTCATGTTTGTCGCCCACAAAAAGACCACAGCGTTGATGTTCAGATAGTCAGCCGACGGGCGCTAGCCCCGGTTTTTGCATGAGGAGAACGCGGTGTGGCAAGATGCCTGTCAGCACCAGCATACCGGCTGCGTGCAGGGTTGTGAACAGTCTACGGGCTGCCCACAGATTTGCACAGTTTTCATGACCGTTCACCAGTTATCAACTGCGCAAAAAGAAACCCTGAGAATCAATTCGATTCTCAGGGTTCTTAAAAGTCCCGGAAGCAACGAGTCCCAGGGGGGCGGAGGACTCGAGCTGCTTCCGGGGGCGATTGGCGGAGTTGTGTGATGAAGGCTGCACCGTGTGTGCGTCCCTCATGTGTGAACGCAAAGTATGAGGAATCCGAAACTAGGTCAAGACGACTTCCAATGATCCGCCGGGCGTCCTCCACTCATTCTGTGGCCCGAAACCAAGCAATTGACTACTGAGATTCGCGAGGCAGACGGAATCGGCATTTTCTGCCAGTTTGAAAGCAAAAGAATTCGAAAAAAATTGCTCTCATCAGAAATCGGATACAGCCAGCACGATCGCTTTCGTTTCGGACTGGAAACGGAGAATCGCGATCTGCCTTCCATACCTTCCGGAAAATAAACGTGGCATACTCCGTGAACGGCGGAGGCGATTTCGATATCCTACGAGCCACACCGCGATTACGACAAGGACCGACACGTCAACGTTTCACCAGCTTTTTGAAAGATTCTCATGAAGCCGTTTTTGTTTTTGCTGCTGCTACCTGCCACCACCGCTTGCTGTGCGGCAGACTTGGAATTCCAAACCGGACAGTGGGTTTCGCTGTTCAACGGCAAAGACATGACGGGCTGGACTCCCAAAATTCGCTATTCAGAATTGGGCGAGAACTATGGCAATACGTTTCGCGTGGAGGACGGATTGTTGAAGGTGCGTTACGATCAATACAAAGATGGTTTTGGAGAACGCTTCGGCCACTTGTTCTACGAAAAAGAATTTTCGAACTATCGATTCCGTGTCGAGTATCGATTCGTTGACGAACAATGCAAGGGCGGCCCCGGCTGGGCCATTCGCAACAGCGGCATTATGGCACACGGCCAAAAGCCAGAAACGATGGCTAAGGATCAGGACTTTCCGGTGTCAATCGAAGTGCAGCTGCTGGCCGGAAATGGCAAAGACGCGCGGACAACATCCAACTTGTGTACACCCGGCACCAATGTGGTGATGGATGGCAAGCTGGTCACAAGGCACTGCAATAGCTCAACGTCAAAAACACATCACCTCGACGAATGGGTGACGGCTGAAGTCGAAGTCCGCGGCAACACAGTGATCCGCCATTTGCTGGATGGCGAAACAGTGCTGGAGTACAACAATCCACAACTAGACCCGGCTGACAAGAGCGCTCAGAAGCTGATCAAAGATGGACAGTTGCAGCTCAGCGGCGGCACGATTTCATTGCAGTCCGAAAGTCATCCCTGCGAATTCCGCAAAGTGGAAATCATGGTCCTAGAAGACTGACAGTAGTCTGAAATCTCAAATCCAAAATCCCACTCACGGTGGGGGCCACCGTGCTACGTGTTGGCTACGCCGGGCGATTATCGAGCCGGTGCGATCGACATCTGTTGTCGTTGTTGCCAGCTGGTGGGCTGTGAGTAGAAGCCGTTTCGCTGAGCAGCCACAGCAGCGGAAGATGGCGTTTGCAGTTTCTGCCAGGGGCTGGGTTCGATCCATGTCTGCAGATCGACATTCGCTGGCTGAAGCGGGACTGCAGCCGGCTGTCGCGGTACGTCTGGAACTTCAGGAACGTCGTCGGCCTGCAACGGTTTGCCAACTGGTGGGGCCGTTCTCGCTGGTTTCTGGATGTTCTGTTGCGGAGCTTGCGGGACAGGCGGTTTGACGTCTGGTTTTTGATCTGCTGAAGCGGCGGGTTGGGCAAACGGGTCTTCTGCAGAATCGGTTAAAGGAGAGCGGTTGTCGCCGTCCGTGTCCGTAGCCATCGTGTTTGTGATGGCAGCACGATTGGGGGCTGTGGCATGGAACTGATTGCCACAACCTTCAGTGACGCAACCTTGCGGCGTGGGTGCTGTACAGGTTGCCGGGCAATAGGCCCCGGTGGCAGCTGCGTGACATGGTTTTTTCCGGCAGTGAAACAGCCAGCCGAAGATGCCACGTCTGTTGTTCTCGTCACAACATTCGACCGCACATCCACTGGCTTGTGGCTGAGCGTATTCTGGCACACAGTGTGAGTGTGGAACGCAAACGGATTGTGGAATACAACAGGTTGCTTCAGGGATGCTGCACGATGGTTCAGCAACACAGGCTTGTTGAGGAGCACAGGCGGTGGCCTGAGATTGTCGGCCATGGAAAGGGTTAAGCTTTCCAAAGAGTCCTCGGCCTTTGCTGAGAATGCTCCGGCAACGCGGCAAATGTTTTGGCGGGGCCACACATGTGGGTTGGCATTGGACGGGGGCCACGCATGTCGGGGTCGGCGTACATTCATCGGCACGTCTTCGGTGGCCGACGGTTGTTGTCAGGCTGATTTGTTTGGTCAGCGAAATCCCCCGAGCGGGCGGGACGGGTTGCGGGTCGATCGCTACCCGGCTGGGCTGAAACACGGGATCGTTTTCGTATTCATTGGCGTATTCACCAGCGTACTGCGTTTCCGCGTACGTTGGAGTGCCTGTTGACTGTGCTGAAGCGTTTCCGGAGGCAAACGGATTGGAGATCGTCCGACCGGCTGAGCATCCAGTGAGTAATACGGTTGCCGATCCTAATACCATAGCCATTCGTAAGCGTCGCATGGCTCATCCTTTCTCAAACGCATCTTTTGCAAGATAGAGTTTTGGGTTGTCAGGATTGCCCAACGAAACACGTATTCGATGATCTGCCTCCTGCACATGGTTTGAGATCGTCAAGAAGAATCCTCGAACTTGTTGAGATTCGGCGGCTTCTGCCGCACAAGTCCGGGGACGAGCGCAATCTAATGCCGGTGCCGGAATCTCTGATCGCAACAGCTGGTCTGATCAGACAGGTCAGTTAAGCGAGGTCGCCTTTCTGGTCCGCGTTTACGGAAAAATCGGCCAAGTCTTCGCATTCTTACCACTAAGGACACAGGGAAATCGAAGAAGCTTTTCTTTTGTCCCCTCCGGGCAAACTGATCGATGATTTCGGCATCTGACACGCAGATGAGCCACGGGCTTGAATGCCGTCGTTTCTTACGCAAGACTTTGCCTGCGTCTGTTCACAGCAGAAATGCAAAAGCCAAAAATGCTCAGTTCGGGCAGTTTTTCCCTCGGGAACGGCCGTCTTCGGCAACCCATTTTCGAATCCCGCAACGTTTCTGGTCTTCCGCCACAGTCAGCACAGCAGCAAAGTCTCATGCACGCAGATATTCAACAGGTGAAAGAAAAAGTCGCGGAAAAATCCGATCTGATTCGGCAGCTGACCGGCGAACTCAGCAAAGTCGTCGTCGGACAAGAACACATGGTGTCACGACTGATGGTTGGACTCCTGACCGAAGGCCACGTTCTGTTAGAAGGCGTGCCGGGCTTGGCCAAGACAACCGTCATCACCGCTCTGGCTCAGGCCCTGTCCGTCGACTTCAGCCGCATTCAGTTCACGCCCGACCTGTTGCCGGCAGACCTCATCGGAACGATGATCTATCAGCCCAGCGATGGTCAGTTCTCCACTCGCAAAGGCCCCATTTTTAGCAACCTAATTCTAGCCGACGAAATCAACCGTGCTCCATCGAAAGTTCAGTCCGCCCTGCTGGAAGCCATGCAGGAACGACAAGTCACCATTGGCGACGAAACCTACCCGCTAGACAGACCGTTTTTGGTGCTGGCCACTCAAAATCCTTTGGAGCAGGAAGGCACCTATCCCCTTCCAGAAGCCCAAGTCGACCGCTTTATGCTGAAGGTCAACATCACCTATCCGAAGCCAGAAGAAGAACGCAAAGTTCTCGACATGGCGCTGGAAGACGTCAGTCGCCCCATCAATTCCGTCTTGCACGCGCAGGATATCTTCGACATGCAGGACGTAGTTCGGATGATCTACATTGATGATCAAATCAAAGACTACATCATCAATATTGTCCGCGCGACTCGTGATCCGAAAGCCTTCAAGCTAAATCACTTGGCCGAACTGATCGACTTCGGAGCCTCCCCCCGCGCCAGTATTTTTCTGGGCAAAGGCGCGCGAGCGATCGCGTTCTTAAACGGTCGCGGCTACGTCACGCCCCAAGATGTGAAAGACATCGCCTACGACATCCTGCGGCATCGCGTGATCCTGACGTACGAAGCCGAAGCCGAAGAAAAATCCTCCGACGACGTCATCAAAGACATCCTAAACGCCGTACCAGTCCCGTAACCGATTCCCCAATCAAAAATCAAAAATGCCAAAAACCGTCGCCGACATCCTGCGTAAAGTGCAACGCATACAGATCGTCGCCAACCGATCGGTTAACGATCTGCTGGCCGGTCAGTATCGCAGCGTGTTTCGTGGGCGCGGCATGGAGTTTGACGAAGTTCGCGAATACCAGCCGGGCGACGAAATTCGCACCATCGACTGGAACGTGACCGCTCGTGCCGGACAACCATTCATCAAACGCTACTGTGAAGAACGTGAACTCACGGTGCTGTTTCTGGTCGACATTTCTGCGTCCGGAGCATTCGGATCGGGATCTCAGTCGAAGCTGGACATGATGATCGAAATGGTCGCCTTGCTGATGTTTTCGGCGTTAAAGAACAACGACAAAGTCGGACTGCAGTTGTTCGCGGACGATGTACGAGCCTTCTATCCGCCTCGCAAAGGCAAGGGGAATGTGCTGAGATTGATTCGGGAAATGCTGGCGGTGGACCCAATCCGCCAAGAGACCGATCTGGAATCGGCGCTGCAATATCTGAACCGCGTCCAAAAACGCCGAGCGGTCGTGTTTCTGATCAGTGACTTTCAAACAGAAGCGTCTCGCAAAGCTCTCGCGATTTCCAACGGACGTCACGATCTTGTGGCGATTACCGTTTCGGATCCGCGCGAAACCGCTCTGCCCGACGTTGGGTTTATTGCGCTGCAGGACGCGGAAACGGACGAGATCATCGAAGTGGACACGCAGCATCCCGAAGTGCGGGCGATGTTTGCTGAACAAGCTCAGCAGCGTCAACAATCACTGACCACCAGCCTGCGCCGCGCTGGCGTCGATCAGTTGTCGATCAATACGGCGGAACCGTACACCACCAGCCTGCGCCGATTCTTTGAAGCGCGAGAAAGGCGGGCGCGATGATGCGGCGGAAGCAGACAATCGAGCGCAGCCTGCTGGCTTTGATCGCCGCTTGCCTGTTCGTAGGCTGCAACAACTCCACGGAGACTCCCGAAACCGCGACGTCACAGCCCAACACGTTGCACAGTGAAATTCAACGTGGCCCGGTGAAGGTCGAAGTGGATATCTTTCCTCGGGAACCACGGCTGTCCGATGAACCGACATTGACGCTGACGGTGACTGCCGAGCCCAACGTTCGCGTGGAAATGCCGCCGTTTGGCGAGTCGCTGGGGGAATTCATGATTCGCGATTTCTACGAACCGCTGCAGAAGACGGCTGATGGTCGGCAGGTGCAGCAGCAAGTCTACACGCTAGAACCAACGGGTTCCGGGGCGATGTCCATCGATCCGATCACGGTGACATTCATCGACGAACGTGACACTGGCGATGGCAAGCAACATACGATCGAAACCGAAGCCCTGAAGCTGGAAGTCGGCACCATCATTGGTTCTGCCGTGCCTTCGTTATCCGATTTGCGACCGCCTGCGGAACCGGTGGACTTGCCCGACGATTCTCTAGCGACCAACCGCTGGTTGTGGGCCGGCGGCTTGTTAGCGATTGCCCTATGCGGTCTGTATTTGTGGCAGCGAAGTCGCCGCAAAGTTAGCGCAGCCCCCGAGCTCACACCACAACAACGGGCATGGCGTGAACTGAACGAACTGCTGGGCAGCAAGCTCAGCGAAAGCGATGTGAAAGCGTTCTTCGTGCAGCTCACGGGCGTTGTCCGGCGGTATATCGAACGGTCCACGGGCGTCCGAGCGCCCGAACAGACCACGGAAGAATTTCTGCGAGAAGTGACTCGCACTAATGTCTTTGCCGCCGCCGAAAATCAGCGGCTGGCGGCCTTCTTGGAATCCGCCGACTTGGTGAAGTTTGCGGGCTACCAGCCGGACCCCGACAGCATCAAGCAGAGCACTCATTTGGCGAAACAGTTTATTCAACTGAAGTCGACGGAGGCCGCGTTATGACGACCTTCCAATTCGAATCGCCGCTGATTCTGTTGTCGTTAATCCCTGTCATCGCGATTGCCGTCATCACTGGCTTTCGACGCAAACAGACGGTGTTGTATTCCAGTGTTTCGCTGTTGAAGAATCTTCCGGTGACTGTGCGGCAACGCTTGCGACGGCTGTTACCCTGGCTGAAGATCATCGGGCTTACGCTGATCGTCATCGCCTTGGCTCGGCCGCAGCTAGGGACAGAAGAAACGCGGATTCGCAGCGAAGGAATTGCTATTCAGATGTGCATCGACCGCTCCGGATCAATGCAGGCGCTAGATTTTCCGGTGGAGGGCGAACAGGTCAATCGGCTGCAGGCGGTCAAATACGTCTTCCGAAAATTCGTGGCGGGAGAAGACGATTTTTCTGGCCGTCCTGACGACCTGATTGGGCTGATTGCGTTCGGCGGTTTCGCCAGTGCGTTGTGCCCGCCAACGCTGGATCATGGAGCACTACTGGACGTGCTGACGTCGGTCAAAATCCCGGAACCCATCCGAGACGCTCAGGGGCGCCTCATCAACGAACAACTGTATCGCGAAGAAAACGCGACGGCCATCGGTGACGCATTGGCATTGGCTGTGGATCGCTTGAAAAACATCGAATGCAAAAGCAAAGTGATCGTGTTGTTGTCCGATGGCGAAAATACGGCAGGCGCCGTTTCTCCGGAAGATGCAGCGTCGGCAGCGGCCGAATTTGGGATCAAGGTGTACTGCATTGGAGTTGGGTCGAACGGCATGGCACCATATCCCGCCGTCGATTTTTTCGGCCGCAAGGTGCTGCAGCAACAGCAGGTGTCTCTGGACGAAGCCGGTCTGAAAGCGATTGCGGAAACCACAGACGGGCGATACTTCAATGCCAAAGATGTCAACAGCCTGCAAAGCGTGTATGCGGAAATCGACAAGCTGGAAAAGACCGAGGTGGAAGGGCGTTTGTATACTAGCTATCGAGAAATTTTCAGCTATTCCCTGTTGAGCGGACTGAGCTGCCTGTTGATCACATTGGTGTTGGGAAACACTTGGTTGCGAGGATTACCGTAGGCGCATGAATTGGGGATTTCCGACAGCATTATTTGCTTTGTGGCTCGTTCCTGTGATCGGGTTTCTGGCAATTCGCGCGCATGTAAAACGTCGCCACACGGCGGCGAAGTTTGTCGACGCGGCCATGGTGTCGCGTCTGATGCCACGCTTTAGCCTAGCGCGGGCGTGGTGCAAAGCGGTGCTGCTGATGGCCGCCATTGCGTTGTTGATTGTCGCGGCCGCGAGACCGCGGTTCGGCACGTACTTCGAAGAAATGTCCGCTCGCGGAGTCGATCTGTTTGTCGTGTTGGACGTGTCACGATCGATGCTGGCCGAAGATGTGAAGCCGAATCGATTGGAACGCGCGAAATCGGATGTCCTCGACCTGTTGACGAAGTTAGAAGGCGATCGCATGGGCTTGATTGTGTTCGCTGGCGCTGCGGTCATGAAGGTTCCGCTGACAACCGATCAGGGCTTCTATAAAATGATGCTGGAAGAAATCGACAGCAACTCAGCGCCGCGCGGTGGCACGATGATCGGTGATGCGATTCGAAAAGCGTTAGAATCGATGGAACCGCGAGTGGACCGTGACCAAGCCATCGTGCTGATCACGGACGGCGACGATCAGGATTCGTTTCCCCAAGAAGCGGCTCAAGAAGCAGCGGAGCGAGGCGTGCGCGTGATCGCCATTGGACTCGGCGATGTCAGCGAAGGAGCCCGCATTCCCAAACGCAACGAAGATGGCGGCCTCACGTTTATCCAGCACGAAGGACAGGAAATCTGGTCGAAGATGGATGATGGGTTGCTGAAGGATATCGCCACGACGACCAACGGAGCCTATGTTCCGGCGCAAACGTTAAGTTACGACTTGGGACAGATTTACGATGACCAACTGGCGAAACTGACGCAGGGCGAAATTAGCGCTGAGAAACGGAAACGGTTTAAAGAACAGTTTCAATGGTTCGGTGGCATGGGATTGATACTGCTGTTGCTGGAAATGATGATCCCCGGTTACGCAAAACCGATTGCGTCGCAGAATGAAGTGTCCGAGGTGACGGTATGAAGTTTGGTCAATCACTAATATCACGCAGTGCACTGTGGCTGGTCTCATGGATTTCGGTATTTGTTACTTGGGTAGCCGTGGGCTGGACTGAGCTTGCGAAGGAAGCCCCGGGGTTTCGCTCGCACCTCGCTCCAACCTCGGCCACCCTTCCCGGTCTAGCAATCATCCGTGAGCGTACCCGTCCGCTGTGGCTGATCTGCTGTCTGCTTCCTGTGCTGTTGGGCGCTGATCTGCCGGAAGAAGCGATCCAGAGGTTGCGTGTCGGTTTGCAGTTGTTTCGTGACAGTCAGTTTGCGGAAGCCGAAACCGCGTTTGCGGAAGCGTCGGAGATTGCTCCGGAAAGCTTTGTCATTATCTTTGACGAAGCCTGTGCCGCACGCGCCAACGGAGATGCAGAACAGGCGCGCGGATTGTTTCTGAAAGCGGCGCAGTCCCGAGAACCCGAGCTGTCCGTGAAATCGCATTATAATCTGGGCTGCTTGGAAGCTGATTTGGCGCGCGAAAAATTGGGAGACGATCCTGACGCAGCAGAAGGAGACATTCGCACAGAATCGATCAATCAGCTGCTGACCGCCGTCGGGCATTATCGCGACGTGTTGAGATTTCAGCCGCAGCATCCGGATGCACGCCACAACTTGGAACTCATTCGACTGTTCATCAAACACATTCAGTCCGAATGGGCCGAACGTGATAAACAAAAAGCTCGTGACGAAAAAGACCTGCTGCAATTCCTGAAGATGATCGAAGACCGTGAAACAGAATTGCGAAGCGTCACTAGAATTCTCAGCCAAGAAGACAGTTCCGCCAGCCAGCGAAAGCTGTTGCGAGAAACGGCGAATTCTCAAAGTACGCTACGGGAAGAAATCGAACCGCTGAAGCAGAAAATCACGGAACAGATTCAGCAGTCGCAACAACAACAACAGTCGAGCGCCGCAGGAACAGCTCAGACGCCTAGTCCCGATCAGCAGCAGGCCGAACAATTGCTGCATCAGTTGGCAGACATGGCCGGTCAGGCGATGTTGCAAGCGTCGACGTCACTGACCGCTTCAGACTTCGCCGCTGCTGAAGACGCTCAGGCAGAAACGCTGGGCCACCTGAACCAAATGTACATGGCGATCGCCCCGTATCAGAACATCCTGCAGCGATCGATTCAGGAACAATCACCGTTGGTGCCGGCTGAAGTGGCCGACGACGATGCCGCAACGGGCGAGCAGGTCGAGGAACCGGATCAACCACCAGAAACGACGTCCCTTGAGCCTGATGAGCTTAACGAATCCGCAGCTTCCCCAGAAATCGATTTCCCCGCTGTGCAGGAAACGCAGTCTCGCATCACGGACTGGAGTCGCATGCTGTCGCTGAAAGCCGAAGCGGAATTGCCGCAGATGCAACAGCAGTTGGCAGCGGTTGAGGAACAAGCAGGAGCCGATACGGAAGATCCGAGCGCACCAGCAGACAACCCAACAGATCCCGAAGCCAAGGAACCAAATGCGGCCGAGCCCGAATTGACGGAAGAACAACAAGCGGCTCAAGACCAGCAACAGCAATTACAACAGCAGGTCAAGCAGTTGCAGGGCTTGGCGAAGTCAATGGAACTGGCGATCCAGCTCGGGCCCGACGCTGAAGAGCATTCTCAAGCCGCCGTTCAGGCTCTGACGGCCAAAGATTCGCTGGCGGCAACGCCCGAACAGCAGGAAACGTTGCGAATCCTGAAAGAGATTGCGGAACCGTTGGTCAAAGATCCGCAAGACCAAAACGATCAACAACAGCAGGACGAAGATCAGAAAAACGACGATCAGCAGCAAGACCCGCAGCGGAATGAAGATCAGAACAAGGACTCTTCGAAGCAGGAAAAACCTGAGGCCAAGGATGAGCCCAAAAACGAACCCAAGGACGAACAGCAGCAGAAAAAATCTGAACAAGAACAGCAACAGGAATCGCAGCAACAGCAGACCGAATCGATTCTGCGGCAGGCGCGAGACCGAGAGCGGCAGTATCGCGAACTTCAGAAGGAACGAAACGCGATCCTGTTGCGAGGCATCAAAGTGGACAAGGATTGGTAATGCTGTATTCGAACAACATCGCACTCGCGCTGCTGCTGGTTTGGTCCACCGCAGCGTTCGCTCAGGAGCCAGAACTGAGTGTCGAAGTCGACCGTCAACAGGTCTACCTTGGCGAATCGATCATTTATAATGTGACGGTCAATCACATCGAAAACCCGTCCGCACCGCAATTGGATGGCTTCGACGATTTTGTCGTCGAACTGCAGGGACAGCAGTCACTGGACTCACAAAAGATCACCATCATCAATGGTCGCCGCAGCGAGATCATTCGGCGAGGCATGTTGTATCAGTACAAACTGACCGCCAATCGAGCCGGTCAGATCGCGATTCCAGCTCCCACGGCTGATGCCAACGGCAGCACGATTCGCGGTCGTTCCATACCGCTTACGGTGATTGCTCCGCAAGAACAGGAGATCGTGATTCTGGAATCATCGGTTGATCGTGAGTCCGTTTATCCGCTGCAACCCTTTACTGTGTCGTTGACCATGGCGGTGAAACAATTGCCTGGAGAATACGCGAGCCGCAGTCCGTTGAGTGTCCAATCGGGCGATCCGGCGAAGCTGTCGGTTTCATGGCTGACTGACGAAGAGTTGCCTGCTGGATTGGAACCGAAGCAATCGTGGCGCGAGATTCTGGAACCGATTGTCAGCGGTTCTTCGCGCCGACAATCCGACGGGATACAGATCAACGACATTGGCAGCCAGTCTGCGTTCTCTTTGTTCGAACGCAGTCGCAAGACCGTCTTTCTGCCACCAGCCACACGGACAACGCGGTCGACAATCGATGGGACAGACGCCGGTTATGTTGAGTACCGATTGCAAAGAACATTCCTGCCGCAAAAGCTCGGCACATTTCGCTTCGAAGCAGCGACCGTCAAAGGCACGTTTGGCACGGGAGAAACCGACCAAGGCTTGAGCGGCGAAAACATCTATGCGGTGTCACAGCCGCTAACCGTGACCGTGAAGGATGTGCCGCTGCAGGGACGTCCGGAGACTTACATCGGCGCGATCGGCATGTTTGTCGTAACGGCGGATGTTGTGCCGACGACAGCCAGTGTGGGGACACCGATGACGCTGACACTGACCGTTGCCGGAGAAGGCACGCTGGCGGATCTGAGGCCACCGAACATCGACGGACTTCCCGGAATGGCGGATCATTTTCGCACGTACGACGCCACCGAAAAACCGATCAGCAACGGCCGCGTCTTCACGTATAGCCTGCGTGCATTAAGCGAAGAAGTGACAGAGCTGCCGGCGATTCCGGTGGCCTATTTCGACGTCGAAAAAGAAGCCTACGTTTCCCTAGAAACGCCCGCCATTCCATTAACCATCACCGCCGCGCAACAACTGTCGGCAGCAGATATTATGGCCAGCGAACCCGCCGTTGCAGCTGGAAACGCATTGGCTGTCAGCGAAGCGGGCTTGTTCGCGAATCACACCAGTCTGCAAACTCTGCGGGCGACAAACATCTCACTGAAGCAGTGGATCACGGTCTGGATCATGCTGATTGCAGGCTACCTTGCCATCAGCTTCGGAATTCAACGCAGGCAACGTCTGCAAGCCGACCCAGCATTGATGCGTCGGCGTCTTGCTTGCGGACGCGCTGTTGAGTCGTTAAAAGCCATTCGGCAGACAGCCGGAACCGACAAACACGTTTCCGCAGAATCACTCAGCAAAGTTGTGGCGGGATTGATCGCGGACTTCACGGGAACCGCAGAAGCGGGAATGACGTCTGTTGACGCAGCGGCAGCGTTAGAACAGTTCGCCGTGGACGAAGACGTTCGTCGCCGTGTCACTGAACTCATGGATCACGGAGACGCGGCGCGGTTTGGTGCGGCAGCATCCACAGCTTCAACGGGAGCTTCAACCATCACGCAGGATTGCGAACGTCTGATCGCAGATTTAAGCAGGGAGCTTGACAAGCGATGCTAATGTGCAGGCTATCTGAGATTGTGGGGCGTTGTTGTTGGCTCATCCCAATCATGCTGGCGGCTGGGTGCGGAACCGCACCGGACCTAGAAACGTCGCGCAGATTTCAGGCGGCGGAAAAAGCGTTGACCGCTGCGGAATCGGCGGACGAGTTTGTGCAGGTGGCGGCGCAATATCAGGAGATTCTGGACACCGGTTTTCAATCGGGCAGCGTCTATTACAACCAAGCGAATGCTTGGCTGCAGGCCGGTCAAACTGGCCGAGCGATCGCTGCCTATCGAATCGCTCAGCGTGCTCTGCCACGTGATCTCTACGTGGCGGCAAATCTGCGACAGGCGTTAATGCAGTCCGGGCACACACAACCCGTCGCGGGCTCCGACTCTGTCTGGGATTACCTGTTTTTTTGGCAAGACGCGATCAGCTATGCAGAGAAAGCGTGGCTGGTGACTCTGCTTTTGATCGGTGTGCTGCTCTTGGCATTGGCCGCGCAGTTGGTTTCTTTTCAGCAGGAACTCAAGCGGCTGAATGTGGTGGTGGCCGTAATTCTGGTGCTGGCGGCATTGTCTTTGGCACGAGACTGGTCAGACATCGAACTCACCAAACACGGCGTGATTGTTGCTTCGACGTTGGCCAGAAAAGGGGCGGCCGAAAGCTTTGAACCGGCTTTTAATCAGTCATTAGTCGACGGTACTGAGTTCGTTGTTTTGCGTCAGCAGAATGACTGGCTGCAGATACAGGTCGGTGGAATTGGTGACGGTTGGGTGCCGATTCGAAGCTGCGTCACGTATTAACTCGCACAAAAGAAGGGTGACTTCGATTCGAAGCCACCCTGTCTCTGGGTTTCTGGTGAACTTTGGCAATAGTGTTACCGTTTCAGAAACCCACCACCCGTTTCCTCGACAGTTCGATAGATATCTCGATCTGTCAGTTGTAGTTGCAGTGATTGTCGTCGGCCCGTCCGAAAGACTTCGACCTGAATTGCGCGGCCGATGTCCGCGAGACTGACCAGATTGATCAGATGGTTTTCGTCAAGCACTGGCACGCCGTTGAAGCTCACGATCACGTCATCCGGACGCACGCCAGCCAGAGCCGCAGGAGTTGGCTGCCGGGTTTGATAGACCTTCACAACGCGAGCCCCATACAACCGATCCATGCCAAGGCGGCGAGCGGTATCGGATGTGAAGCTGTTGTCCAATTCAACCCCAAGGTAGGCTCGACGTACGCGACCGTGCTGCAGCAGTTGCTCAAAGACGTGCTGAACCAAGTTGCTGGGAATACTGAAACCGATGCCTTCGTTGCCACCACTGTTGGATGCGATGGCCGTGTTGATACCGATCACATGGCCATACATGTCGATCAGCGGGCCGCCGCTGTTGCCGGGATTGATGGCGGCGTCCGTCTGGATAAAGTCCTGATTGGTCACGGATCGGTCATCGGTCAGTGTCAGGTCGCGGCGACTCTTGGCACTGACAATTCCCATTGTGACTGACTGACTAAGACCAAATGGGCTGCCGACTGCCAGTACGAAGTTTCCAATATTAATCTGATCGCTGTCGCCCCACGTTCCTGTCGTTGCTGCAATGTCGTTCACTTGCAAGACGGCGAGGTCTGTTTCCAGATCTCGATAGACGCGGATCGGATGCATTTCGCGACCATCGTGAGTTCGCAAATCAATTGTGCTGAGTTCGGCACCACGCACAACATGATTGTTGGTGATGACAAACAGGCCTTTCACAGACTTGCTTCGCATGAAGACACCGGAGCCGGTTTCTTCCACGCGACGTCCATCGCTTTCGCGACGCGTGGCCTGAATGTGCACGGCCGACGGCATCACGCTGCCAGAAATTCGCGAAATGTGTTCACCACTTTGAACCAGTGGTTCAAGGCTGCCGCGAGACTGCAGTTCCGCCGGGGGAAGTGCGTTGGCCTGTTGATTTATTCGCAGATGACTGAGGTGCCCACCAATGGCGAGTCCGGTGGACAGCATCAGTGTGCCAAAAAGAAAGGTATTTGATCGTCGCGCCATCAACGTACTCTCCAATAGAGTGGACATCCTGAGGCGCGGCTCCATCCGCAATATATCAGTGTGACAAAGTTGACCGCCGACAACGTTCGACGATCAACGGACTCTCACATCCTGTAAGAAGTCCATGTGGCCCGCAAGTCTGGCAAAAAGTGCCGTTTGCTGCTGCTGTCTTCATCGAACAATCGTCGATCGTTCGACAAGTTCTTTTCGGCAAATCGTGCCACCGTGCGAACTCGCACTCCCTCACTGCCGAAATATCCCGCACCTCCGGAATCGACACCGTTAAGGTGCAACGGTTGTAGGAACTGTGAAGACAAGTGACCGGGGGCGTTTGCTGGAATGCTTGTCCGCAGCACAAGATCAGCTGCCCTGCAGGTAGGATTTCATCTGCATCATCAGTTGCAGGCAGCGGAGTTCGAAGGTTGCCTGATCGGGAGCTTTTCCGACCGGAACGATCACCACGGATACGCGGCGGCGTGTTCTGGCCTTGGCGGAATCTGATTGAGACTCGCGGACGGTTTCGAATCGCACGTCAATTTCTACAGCTTGCCGATCGGGCTGGCTGCCCCAGCGACGCGTAAACCCAACAGATCCCATCCGCAGCTTCATGTGCCCGTGCTCTTCGACCTTCACTTTGGCGTTGCTCGCGTCGATGAAAGCATTCAACTTCATCGCGGTGATTTCCAGAGACGTCGACATTTCGATGTCCTGCGAAAACAGGAAAACGCCATTCACGTCGGCCACGCGAGTTTCTGACTCTTCCGCCCCAATCTCGACCGGGGCGTTTTCGTCGTGTTCTTGATCTTCCCAGCAAGTTCTGTTGCGGCCCGTTTCTTTGGCACGATACAGACATTCATCCGCCCGCTCCAGCAACGTCTGAACGCTGTCGCCCAGATGAGCGGTCGAAACGCCGAACGAAGATGTGATCGAAAGCTGACTGATTCCGCCGACCGAACTTTTCGCAATCGCAGTTCGCAGTCGCTCCGCGCGACGCACGCCGGATTCGAGGTCTGTGTCGGGACACAAGACCACGAATTCTTCGCCGCCATACCGGGCAATGATTTCTCCAGAATACGTCTCATGCTGCAGCAATCGCGTCAGATCGACCAGCACCTGATCGCCCGCTTTGTGGCCGTACGTATCGTTCACCGCTTTGAACTTGTCGACGTCCAAGAAGATGGCACTCAGACCTCGCGTACCTTCGTGATTGTGGTAGTCATCCAACAAATGCCGCAACTGAGTTTCCAGCTGTCCGCGATTTGCCACGCCGGTCAGCGCGTCTCGAGTCGCTGCTAACTTCAGCTCCGCGTATTCTTTGCTCTGTCGACGCACTCCACCCTTACAGCGGAACAACTGAACGACGCCGGTGATTTTCTGGTGTTCGTCGGTGATCGGAGTTGTATAAACGTCCACACTCAGTTGGCTGCCGTCTTCCATTTCACAGACACGGCTGCCGAATTGTGAACGGCCGTTGCGAAGAACCTGCGGCACGATCTCTTCGTCCGATTCCGTAGACCCCTTGGTTTGTGCGATGGGAGACAACTTAATATCCGTCGACTGCCATCCGCGCCCCATTACGTGTTCCGATGATTTGCCGCACAATTGTGACATGCCGTCTGACCACACAACATAGTTTTGGTCAGCGTCGATAATGAAGTACCCGTCGTACAGGTTTTGAAACTGAAACAAGGTGTTCAGGATCTGCGTCAGGACCATCACTTCGTTGCATTCATCCGTCGACATGACGGCCGACGGAGCTGAATCGCCATAGGGATCAGACAACGCAAATAGGCAGTCGCCCTCGGCTTCGTGCCAGCGACTTAGCGTTCGAATAACATTTCCGTCGTAACGACTGCCAGATTGCTCCGTCAGAATCTTGATGACTTCTTCATGAGTCATGCCGCGACGATAGCTCTTCGGCGAACTCAACGAATCATACGCATCGGCCACGGCCAGAATACGCGGCCCTAAAGGCAGGTCGTGAAGAATTCCGGCTACTTGAGCTTCCACGCCAGCAGCATCGTAGTTGCGATGCAGCATCCGCAGGATCGAAATCAGACGGTTGTTCACACACAGCGCCTGAAGCAAACTGGTGGCTGCGTGATGATACAAGGCGACAAAATCATATTCTTCACTGCTAAGCTTACCCGGTTTGTGCAAGATGTGATCCGGGACACCAATTTTCCCAAGGTCATGCAGCAATGCGGCCACTTCGAGCTCAGCGCGTGGCACATCTTCCCAGCCCAATAACTGCGCGACACCGCGCGAAATCAGACCAATCCGCTGGCCATGCAGGATAATCGACGGATCGCGAACCTTCATCGATCTCAACAGCAGCGCCACGACGCCGCGAGGAATGAGAGTCGGGCCGCTGGCAGAAAGTTCCTGGCGCGCAGATTCCGAAAGTGTCAATAATCGATTGAGCACTGCGCACGTATCGGTCGGCACGGCCGGCGTTAGCGGACAGTAAATCGTTGATGAGTTGTTGGCAGTGGCCTGAGTCACGGTGATTCTCAGAAACGTGGATTGTTGTCGTATCCGAAATGCTGCAGAACCAGAACGCAATCGTGGCTTTTCCGCAACCTCTGATGTCAGTCTAGGTCACGGTGTTCTCCCAAAGTGGCAAAGACTCAAGATTTCGCGAATTGATCGACGACGACAGGCGGCTTAACCCGATCAGCTAGAACCGCACAACTCTTCCAATCCAACAAACCGCGCCGATGCGACCGCGCACGGGCAGTGGCGTTTCGGGTGACAGTCTGAGGAATCTGGCTGGTCGGGTTCCTCGATTTCGTGAGAACTAAAGTTCGTTTTCCTGAACCGTGTTCTGTGGCACCACAACCTTTGACGAGCCGTTCGGACCCGGCACAATTCTGATTTGCGTGTGAATGGAATCCGTCATTTCCGTCACGTGCGAAATCACGCCCACCTTACGTCCCTGAGCTTCCAGATGCGTCAAGGCGTCCATGGCGATGCTTAACGTTTCCTGATCCAAGCTTCCAAAACCTTCGTCGATAAACAACGATTCAATCCGCAGCCTGTTGGACGTCAACGACGCCAGCCCCAGCGCCAATGCCAACGACACCAGAAACGATTCACCGCCAGATAACGAATGCACCGATCGGGAATTTTCGTCCATGTGCAGATCGATGACGATCAGATTCAGCGAATCCGAAAGCCGCTGCAACTGGTAGCGATCCGAAAGTTGCCGCAGGTGAGCGTTCGCGTAGCTCAGCAAAATGTCCAACGTCTGGCGCTGCGCGATGTTGCGAAACCGGGCTCCATCTTTGGAACCGATGAGCTCACTGATTTCGCTAAATGGTCGCGCCGCTTGGCGCTTTTCAGCCAGCTGGGTCGTTCGATCGGCCGACTGCTTTCGCTTCGCATCATCGCCCACCAAGACCGACCGCGCGGCATCGCAGATTCCTGAGAGACTGGTGTGTTCTGCCGTTGCAACGTCCAAATCGGCCTGAATTTGTGGTGCGTCGTGCTGTGTCGGTCGCTGCAGAATATGTTGCTGCCGTTGATCGGCGAGCGTTGTTTGGGTTCCTTCGCACGTTTTCACACGATCATGAAAACTCTGCAGTGCCATGCTTTCAGTCGCCAGCCACGCTTCGCCGCGACCGAGCATTTCGTCCAGCTGGTCGTGGTTGAGTTCCCGTTCTGTTTTCTTGGTGAAGGTCGCCAGCCACTGCTGCAGATGAAGTTCCGCAGCATCACGTTTGCTGCGTGCATCCGTGGCAGCAATGGCTGTCGTGTTTTCGTCGGTCGTGGCTTTCACGACCGCTTTGTCGATCGTATTCCGATCTGCAGTCAGCTGCTCAAAGATTTCAGCCGCTTTGTCTCGAACGTCATTCGCCAGCCGTTCCACGTCGTCCGCAAATCGACCTGCGAACAGCTGTCCGCGTTCTTCTGCCAAGACAGCGTGTTCCTTGGCGGCGGCAGCCGCTGCAGTTGACGTCTCAGAAAATTGATGGGCTGCATTTTCAACAGCCACCTGCAGTAGCTCAAGCCTGTCGTTCAGCTGCGTTTGTTCGGCTTTGATTTCTGTTAACCGTTGTTGAATGGTGTTGCACGCATGTGTCTGTTCTGCAAATTGGCGACGAAACTCATCCGGAGCCGCGTTGAACTCGGCTTCCGCATCCGGCAACGCCGCCCAAAGTTCTTTCAGCGGCAGGGCGACGTTTGTGCAGGTTGTTTCGGCGGCCTGAACATTACGAGTTTCGTTTTCACAGCGCGAATCAGCAAGCTGCAGGTTCCCCTTCAACACACCGACAGCTTCGGTATGTTTGGCCTGCACGTCCTTCGCCGTCTGCAGCTGTGTTTGGCATTTCGTTAACTGTTTTTCAGCGGTCCGCCGAGCGGTTTCACTTTCGGAATTCTGCTGTAGACCTGCATCCAGTTTGATCAGCTGACTCTTCAATTCTGGCAACTGCAGATCTTGCGTCAGTGCCAAGATCTGGGCGACGACAGGTTCTTCAGCGAACGGAAATCGACGGCGTTCGTCTTCGATGTTTTGCAGCTGCGTTTTGTATCTGATGCGTTTCTTTTCAATGTCCGCTGCAGCAGATTTCCGTTGCGATTCTAACTGCCTGACTTGCAGTACCAGACTATCCAGGCTCGCTTTCGATTCCGCGACTTCCGCTTCGCCCGTTCGAACGGCTGAAATTTCGTAATCGGGAGCGTGTTCGCGATAGGGATGTTCGACCGAACCGCAGACACTGCACGGCTGATCAGTTTCCAAAGTCGCCCGCAGACGTTTGGCGTCATCATCGATCGCCGCCTGCATCTTTTTCAGCAGGCTCTGCTGAATGTCCCAAGTCGATTGAGCCAGCGGCAACGTTTCTGCTTGGATATTATCCAGCGTTTGCTGATCCAACGTAGACTGCCGCTGCAGCTCTTGAATCTCATCACTGGTACTTGTTGAATTTTCCGTCAGCTGCCACAGTTTATCAAGGTGATGTTTGAGTTCCCCGAGCGTCTCCCGCTGCTTCGCAAGCGTTGTCCGCTGGTGGGAAAGTTGTTCCGCATCGTACTTAGCCGCGTTTTCTGCGGCCTTGTCGAAAGCGGTGGATGCTTTCGAAACCGCTGTTTGCAGTTCGGGCGCGTCGCGCTCTTTTTTCAGCAGTTGTTTTTGTTGTGCGTCTCGATCACGTGCGGCCTTATCACATTCTGCCGTGCGTGTTGCCAAAGCTGTTGTCGCAGCGGCAGCGGTCTGTAATCGTTCGAGCCACAGTTCTGTGGCCGAAGCAAACGGAGTGAGTGACTGCAACGCTGCGGCCTGTTGCTGCCGGTCTTGCTGTTCGACGGTCAGCTTTTTCTGCTGCGTTTTGGTGTCATTCCGCTGCTGAGTCGCTGCTTTGAGTTCCAGTTCAGCACTGTCATTCGCTTTTTTTGTGCCGGCCACCAGTGCAGCCGCAGGCTCTAACTTTGCATCCAGTACGCGAGCTCGCGTCAGCTGCGGCTGCAGTTCTGTGAACGCTGTTTTTTGCTGCTGCAATTCTTCCGTAGCGGCCGCCAGTTGCTTTAGCACCTGTTGTTGTAATTGCTGCTGCGTTTTTAAGGCTGTGATCGCTGCTTTGTGCAGCCGAACAGTTTCTGCCAGCGACGTTGCTGTCGATTTTTCCGCTGCTCGCAACGAACGCGCTTCACGCTGAATCAGATGCGTGTGTTCCAGTTCCTGAACTCGCGGTTTGCTGTCGACCAACTGTTGTTCAGCGGCCGCCAACTGCTGCGCGGCGGTATCCACCTTTTGCTGATGATTATCCAGCGCGACAAACCAATCGGCGTGGGCTTTTAGTTCTTTTGTCCGTTGTTGAACGGTCCGTAATTGTTGCAAACGCAGTTGCAGTTCTTCGTCTGCTGTCTGGCGATCTTCATCGGACAGTGGTGCGGCATCTTCCAGTTGATCGGCTAGGCGATCAATCGTTTTCTTTTCTTGAGCGTGTCGGTCGTACACAGCTTTGGAAATTGTGCCAAAGCGTTCCGTGCCGGTGAGTGCTTCCAAAATTTTGGCGCGTTCGTGATCTTCCGCTTTCAGGAACGCAGAAAATTCGTTCTGAGCAAGCAGAACGGCGCGTGTGAATTGCTGAAACGTGAGCCCGATTTTCTCCTGAATGGCGGCCTTAACCAGCGTCTTTCTGCCGCCACATTCGATTTCACCATCAGCCCCCGGTGTGATGTGTCCTCGATACAGCGTCATATCGGCGGCCTGCAGTTTTCCCGTCGACTGCTGCCGCGCGCGGCGCACCTTCCATTGCGAGGTATAGACTTTGCCATCGGCACCTTCAAAGGCCACTTCGGCAAACCCTTCTCCACTGCCTCGACGCAGCAACGACCCCGCATCTTTTTGTTTTTCGGCGTTTTCGCCGAACGGAATATCATCCAGTCGGCCCACGTTTTTTAATCGTGGCGTGTCGTCGTACAACGCCAGACACAGCGCATCTAATAGCGTGCTTTTTCCGGAACCCGTCTTGCCGCTAATCGAAAACAGGCCGGCAGACCGCAGCGGTTCTGTCGTGAAGTCGACCGTGTGAGTGCCGGCCAGCGATGCGATGTTGCGTAAACTGATGCGTAGAATTTTCATGAATTCGATGAATCCTGCAGTACGATTTCCTGAAACGCTTTCCGGTGCGAAGCATCAGGTTCGGTTCCGTATTTTTCGTGCCAAGCATTGGCAAAGACCTGCCACGGATCGATCGACTGCAGGTCGGAAATGGTCATCGTCTGAGACCCGTCGGAGTGGGCTTTGTCGCGTTCTGGGTATTCTCGCTTGATGGACGCCAGTCGAATAGGCTTGCCTTTGATGGCGTCTTCGATGCGTTGCCGCCGTTCTGGGTCAGGGCCATCGACTAGAACTCGCACTTCCAAAAACGGCTGCTGCTCCGTTGACAACGTGGTCGGCAGATCAATGGCTTCCAGCAGTGGTAGGATTTCATCCAGCTGTTTTGCGTCGCCATCGGGAACGCTCAGCAATGGCACCGCCTGCGGTACCATCAGGTCTGCCACGTTTGTCAGTTGGCCGGCGTTGTAACTGAGTTTCAGGACGCGGTGTTCGTAAGTTTTTTCCGCAAACGACAATGGAATCGGACTGCCGCTGTAGCGAATGGTTCCTTCGCGAAATTCCTGCGCTTTGTGAAGATGCCCCAGAGCCACATACGACAGATCTTCCGGAAAGACGTTCGGATGTAGTGCTTCGGCACCGCCGATCACAATCCGCCTCTCGGAATAGGGAGATTCTTCGCCGCCCTGCACGTGACAATGACCGATCGCCAGCAGCGGCACCGCAATGGACTGCCGTTGCTGTTGTTTCAGCGCCGTCGATGTGGCCATGCGATACAGTTCTGCAATGCCTTCCAGATAAGGATCTTCGGCACCGGGCAGATGAGGCACATCGGACGGTCGTAAAAAGGGAATGGCCAGCGCGATTGCTTGAACCACACCAGAACTGTCTTTTAACGGAACCAAGAACCGTTCGTAATCAATCGCTCCGTCACGATCTCGCTGCACAGTTCCGACAACAGAAATGTTCAGCGATTCCAATAAGCCAGCGGGCACTTCCAGCCGCGCCCCAGAATCGTGATTGCCAGCGGTGATGACCACCTGCAACTGTGGCAACTGGCTGCTGGTGCGCCGCAAAAAATCATACAGCAGTCGCTGTGATGCGATCGACGGATTGATGGAATCGAAAATATCGCCAGCGATCAACAGCGCATCCGGTTGCTGTTGCTGCAGCGATTCGAACAACCAGTCCAGAAATCGACCGTGTTCGTAATTGCGATCATAACCGAAAAACGACTGTCCTAGATGCCAGTCCGCCGTATGAACAACCGTAAACATAATATTCCTGCCGAAACGCCTCAGCGTGCGCTGGCGTGGGTGTTGTGAAACGTCAGGTGACCATCCGACTTAGAACAGACTTCCGAGAGGTGCAGCGCCTTCGCTGTCGATACTGTCTTGGCTGCCGCCACGGCTGGCGGACAGCATGCTCATGAACTCAGCTTCCGTCACGACTTTCACGCCCAGTTCGTGCGCCTTGTCCAGCTTGCTGCCCGCTTTTTCGCCCGCGACCAGCAGGTCCGTCTTCTTCGAAACACTGCCGGACGATTTGCCGCCGTGGTCGCGAATCAGCTGCTTGGCGTCTTCGCGCGAAAGCTGCAACAAGGTGCCAGTGACGACCACGGTTTGACCGTTCAGTTTTCGATCGTCGGGCGAAGGCACTGCCGCACGATCGATCGGTTGGCCCAGATTCAGGCCTACCGATTCCAGTTCCAGCAATAGAGCCTGCCCGGTGTCGGAACTGAAAAACTGATGCACGGCCAACGCGATCGCGGGCCCGATTTCGTCGATCGCCTCCAGCGATTCTGCGGTCTGCTTGGCTATTTCGGACGCCGTCCCGAACGCCCGTTCCAGCACCTGAGCGTTGCTTTGCCCGACGTGGCGAATGTTCATGCCCGTTAACAGGCGCCACAATGGTTGCTGCTTTGACGCTTCGATTCCGGCCAGCAGGTGATCGATCGACTTTTCGCCCAAGCGTTCCAGTTGCTCCAAATCCGTACGACGATCGGCCAAGCGATACAACGCCGGAATGCCATCGATCAGCTTCGCTTCCAGCAGTTGCCCCACCAGTTTTTCGCCTAAGCCATCGATATCCATCGCCGGACGCGATGCAAAAAAGATCAGTGTTTGCAGCAACTGAGCCGGGCAGGAAGGATTCGGACAACGCACGTAAACTCCGCCTTCGTCCTGCAGAACGGCGGTCCTGCACTTCGGGCAGTTCTGCGGAAATTCAAACGGTTGCTCACTTCCATCACGCACAGCCTCGTTCACGCGCAGCACGTGGGGAATAATCTTGCCCGCTTTTTCGATCAGCACGGTATCACCAATCATCACGCCCAGACGCTGCAGTTCGTCGCGGTTGTGCAGACTTGCGCGTGACACCGTGGTGTTGTCGATTTCGACTGGTTCGAGTTCCGCCACGGGCGTCAGCGTGCCCGTCTTGCCGACCTGAATGGCGATGTTGTGGACCTTGGTTTCGGCTTCGTAGCGTTCCCATTTGTACGCTCGAACCCAACGCGGGCTTTTGGAGGTTGTGCCGAGATGATCGCGTTCGTTGATGTTGTTTAGCTTGATGACAATGCCGTCGACTTCGAACGGCAGCGAAACCACGCCCTCCATCAGTTCGCTCACAACTTCCATCAGCTGTGCATAACCGAGTGCTTTGCCGACGTTGGGAGTGATTGGCAGCCCCATTTTTCGAATGGAGTCCAAGAACTCCACGTACGTTTTCCAAGCGATGCCTTCGACGTGTCCCACGCCATGCGCTAAAAATCGCAGGCTGCGTTTTCTGGCTTCGCGCGGGTCCAGAAGTTTGAGCGCTCCGGCGGCGGCGTTGCGAGGATTCTTAAACGGTTCTTCGCCGGCCGCAATTTGAGCCGCCTGAAAAGCCGAAAACGTTTCGTTCAGAATAATCACTTCGCCGCGCACTTCCAGAACAGCGGGCGGTTTGGGCGTGTGGAGTTTTAACGGCACCCCGCCCACGATCCGAGCATTCGACGTGATGTCGTCACCCACGGCTCCATTACCGCGCGTGACGCCGCGAACGAGTTCGCCGTTTTCGTAGATCAGCGCCAACGCCACGCCGTCGATTTTGTATTCGACGCTGTATTCCAGTTTTTCGCGTTCGAACGCCTTCTGCAGTCCCGCGTCCCAGTCAACAAGTTGCTGTTCTTCGAACGCATTATCAATCGACAACATCGGCACACGATGTTCGAACTGTTGAAAGCCGGCGATGGGTTCGCCGCCGACTTTGTGAGACGGGCTGCTGGCAGAATCGTACTGCGGATACTCCGCTTCCAGCGCCTGCAGTTCGGCCATCAGCCGGTCGTAGTCGCGATCCGGAATTTCCGATGCAGCCTCGACGTAGTACAGTCGATTGTGCCGTTCGAGTTCCGTCCGAAGCTCATCAATTTTCGTCTTTATCGCGGCCGTCATAATTCCCCATTCCCCATTGTCTATTCCCCATTCTGATCGGGCAAAGGTTCTTCATCCAGACCTTTCAGCGTGCGGATGCGATCAATCGTCATCGCCAGTACAGTGATCACCAGAATGGCGATGAATTCCCAAAACAGCAGGGCGTTGCCATTGGCCTCCAGCCACTGCGCCACGGGGGCTGCGGGATCTCCAAACAGTGCCGCGATGAGTGACAGAATGGTCAGAATAAAAACCACCGTCACCGGAACGATCAGCCGAAACAGAAACGAGGGTTTGGTTCGGGGGGGCTTCATCAGCACGGAAGTTCATGTCAGTTGTGAAGTGGAATGGTGGAACATCACGCATGGTAGCACGGAATCTCGGAGGCTCCAGCGACGGCCGATCCGTGTTCACCGAAAGTTTCTGGCTCGCGAATCCAGTTTGTCCAGCATTTCTGACACGTCGTCCAATCGGTCGCATACCACGTGAACAATGTCGCCCTCACGCTGCAAGCGTCCCGATGCCATCAGCACACTGGCGAAGCGGGCGGTTTGCCGAAAACGCGTCCAGACATTCGGATACACCACCAGATTGGCGATGCCGGTTTCGTCTTCGAGCGTCATGAAGGTGATGCCGTTGGCTGTTTGAGGCCGTTGACGCATCAACACCAAGCCCGCTACTTTCACTCGACGATCCGGCGTGTGTTCGGCAAGATCAGCAGACGTGATGGCTCGCAGCTGTATCAGTTGTTCGCGCAGAAACGCCACCGGATGCTTCTTCAGCGACAGACCGGCGGTGGTGTAGTCCTGAACGACGTCTTCTTGTCCCGTCATCTGGGGCAAGTTTGGATCGGCTTCTTCTGAAATCGGGCCGGCAAGGTCTTTAAACAGTGGCATGTCCTGTTGAACGGGCATCGACTTCCACAGCGCATCGCGCCGATTGACGTCCATCGAAGCGAAGGCGTCTGCACGCGACAACAGTTGCAGGTTGGTGCGGCTGAGTTGCGTGCGATTGGCAAAGTCTTCGAACGATTGAAACGGGCCGCGCGCCGCGCGAGCGGCTTCGATGGTGAGCGCGTGTTCTTGAGAAAACCCGCGCAGCAGTCGCAGGCCGAGTCTAAGGCTGAGCTGTTGGTCGTTGTGTGCTTGCGAGGTTGCGGAAGGCGGGGCGGCAGGTGGTGTGGGGTTGGCTTCCAGCGTGCAGTTCCAATCGCTGAAGTTCACATCCACTGGACTGACATGCACCCCGTGTTCGCGCGCGTCACGCACAAGCTGCGCGGGTGCATAAAATCCCATCGGCTGGCTGTTGATCAGTGCGGCGCAGAAGACGGCGGGGTGATAGCATTTGATCCAAGCAGAAACATAAACCAGCAGTGCGAAGCTGGCAGCGTGCGATTCTGGAAATCCGTATTCGCCGAAACCACTGATCTGCATGAACACGCGTTCGGCGAATTCTGCGTCGTAGCCGTTCGCCAGCATGCCCTGCACCAGCTTGCGATGAAACTGTTCGATCACGCCCGACTTCCGCCACTTTCCCATTGCCCGCCGCAATTGGTCGGCTTCGCCCGGCGTAAATCCGGCCGCGACAATGGCCAGTCGCATGGCTTGTTCCTGAAAAATCGGCACGCCCAGCGTTTTGTGCAGCACAGAACGAACTTCTTTGCTGGGATATTCGACCGGTTCTTCGCCGGATCGCCGTCGTAAATACGGGTGAACCATGTCGCCCTGAATCGGACCGGGTCGCACGATCGCGACTTCGATCACAAGATCGTAAAACGTCCGCGGACGCAGGCGCGGTAGCATGCTCATCTGTGCCCGGCTTTCGATCTGAAACACGCCCACCGTGTCGGCCGCGCAGATCATGTCGTACACCGCTGGGTCTTCGGCAGGAACATTCGCCAGCGTTAATTGATGGCCGTGATGTTGTTTGACGAAGTCGAAGCAGCGGCGGATGGCGCTCAGCATTCCCAGTGACAGGCAGTCGACTTTTAACAGCCCCAGTGCATCCAAGTCGTTTTTGTCCCACTGAATGACGGTGCGGTTCAGCATGGCCGCGTTTTCGATCGGTACCAGTTCGCTGAGCAACCCCTGCGACATCACCATGCCGCCCACGTGTTGTGACAGATGTCTGGGGAAGCCCAACAACGTTTGCACCAACTTAATCAGCCGACGGCCCAGCAGCGAAGTCGGATCGATGCCTCCAGCGCGAACCCGTTCGGCCATTTGTTCCGGCTGATCGACGTGTTCCAGTTGAGACGCCAGTTTGTCGACGCAATCGTTCGACAGCGCCAGCGCCTTCGCGACGTCTCGCACAGCAGACCGCGGTCGATAGGTAATCACCACGCCCGTCATTGCCGCGCGGTCGCGTCCGTAGCGTTCGTACAGATACTGCAGCACTTCTTCGCGGCGTTCGTGTTCGAAGTCTACGTCGATATCGGGCGCTTCGTCGCGTTCTTTGCTGATGAAACGTTCGAACAACACGTCGATGCGATTGGGATCAACCGATGTGATCCCGAGGCAAAAACAGACGACTGAATTCGCCGCGCTGCCGCGACCTTGGCACAGGATGTGTCGTGATCGAGCAAAGCGCACGATGTCGTAGACCGTCAGAAAGTAGGCTTCATAATTCATTTCTGAAATCAGCTGTAGCTCATGCTGAATCAGGTCGGTCACTTTCTGAGGAACGCCTTCTGGATAGCGAATTTTGGCACCTCGCCAAGTCAAATTGACCAAGTGTTGCTGTGCCGTGATGCCTTCTGGAACCAGTTCTTCCGGATATTCGTAGCGGAGTTCGTCTAGGCTAAAATGGCAGCGATCAGCGATTTCGACGGTGCGGGTTAGCAGCTCGCGGCGGTTGTCAAACAGACGCAGCAGGTGTTGCGTCGGCTTCAGAAAACGTTCGCCGTTGGGATGCAGTTCGTGGCCCAGCATCTGCAGGCTGGTGTTGCAGCGAATCGATGTCAAAACATCATGCACCGGACGGCGGTCGGTGGTGTGATAGTGTACATCATTGGCGGCGGCCAAGGGCATGTCGATGTGATGGCAGAGTTCGATCCAACGGTTCAGGCGAGTCAGATCGTGGGGGCCATGATGCAGTTCTGCAAGGGCGTAGCAGCGGTCGCCGAAAATCGTTTGGTATTTCTGCAGGGCTTCTGCCGTGAGTTCCGTAGAAATACCGGGCTGATATTTTCCGGCGTAGCGCAATTGCGATTCGATCGATAGGGGAATGCAGCACAGCAGTCCTTGCTGATGTTCGGCGATGTCAGCCAGCTTCAGCCGACATTCTCCTTTGGTGGCGCGGCGTCGGCCGACAGTGATCAGTTTCGACAACCGTCCATACGCCGCTCGATCCGTGGCCAGCAACAACACGGTGGCCCCATCTTCCGGAACAACCTCAGCCCCCACCAGTAACTTCAGTCCGGCTTCTTTGGCGGCCACGTGAGCTCGCACCACACCGGACAGTGTGTTTCGATCGGTGACTGCGATAGCGCGATAGCCGTGTGTCTTGGCCTGCGCGACGAGTTCGTCTGCGTGAGACGCTCCTTCCAAAAGCGAAAAATTGGTGCGGCAATGCAGTTCCGCATACGGCAGCGCAGCGCAATCTTCCACGACGACGTTTTGCACCGACGGACGAACGGCACGCTGATTAGGAGGCGGCTCTGGCATAGGAATCGCAGTCTAGCGGATTGCCGTTCGCCGGGCGCGTGTTGCAAATCGTGGTGGCTGGAAAGGGAGCGCTCAAGGATTTTGGTCTGTTGTGGTTGGGTGGCCGTGGGCTGGACTGAGCCTGCGAAGGAAGCCCCGGGGTTTCACTCGTACCTCGCTCCAACCCCGGCCACCCTCCCACTTTTGACAACCATCTCTGAGCGCATCCGCAGTAAGGAAGGAAGGAAGGAAGCAACTTTGACAGGTCGGGCGGAACGTGATCCGAATTGGCTGTGCAGATTCCCCGATCGGTAAAGCTTCGCTAATCCGAGAACCCGCTGAGTCTTGCGCGACCGCATTCTATGAGCCGCATGATCAGCGGGACCACACTGTGCGTGGGGGAACAAGTTCGAATCAACGGACTGCGAATGCAGGACGGGGGCCCTAGATGGTCGATAAATACAGGGAAAGATCTGTTTTGCCATCTGACCCAGCGAGGTGCCGCCGTGGCCGAAAAACTCGATGAATCGAATATCACATCCGAACGCCGATCGTTGCTGAGCCGATATCGGTGGCTGGTTTTCTTGTTGCTGGCGATCGTATTTTTGCCATCGCTACTGACGATCACCAGCAGCCAGAAGTCGGCGTTGAAGTTTCTGCATCCAAAGCTGAATCAAGCCGTGCATTTTAAGTCTGCCGTCACGCACTGGTGGGCTCCGGTGACGCTGACGGACATCCGCATGGACGATCGATCGGCGGAACCCATCGATAACATCGCACCGGCTCCGCTGCTGACGGCCGCATCTATCACCACAACTCAGCCACTGTGGAAGTTGGCGTTCGCCATGGGCCGTGGGGCAGACGTGGTGATCAATCAGCCAGTGCTGAACATCCGTGTTCGTGATGGAAAAACGAATCTGGAAGATACGCTCGCAGCCGTCTTCGGCGAAAGTTCGGGCGGCTCCAGCGATCCGATCATGCCGATTTCCGTAACCATCAACAGTGGCATGGTGCGTCTGCTGTCGAACGAACCTGCGGGGCCGACACCTTCTCCATTGTTCACGACGATTTCGAATATCAACGGCACATTCTCAACACTCGATCAAACAAAGCTGATCCCGAACGTCATCCTGGTGGCCGACGTGGGAGCTCCAATGACATTGGCCAGCGGTGAACTCAGACAGCAGGCCGTGCGCGAAAGCGGCGTTAACCCGCGGATCGCGGCGACCTTGGACCAGTTGGCTGGCGACGGACCACTGCTACCGTTTTCGGATGTTGACATGGCTGCTCTGCAATCCGACGAAACGCAGCCATCCCTAAAGATGCAAATTTCAGCGGCCGCAGATCGTCCGGACGTGCAGAATCTTGTCTTGGAAGCTCGACAGCTGAAACTCGCGGAACTGGAACCGCTGATTCAACGCATTCTGCCCGGCACGGTTTGCGTGGGCGAAGTTTCGTGTCGTCTGCAGGCGCATCTGCTGGAAGACGGCGACGCCGATGGCTTTGCGGGACGAATGCAACTGGTGGCGGAAAATATTCGCTGGAGAAACACAGCTTGGGCAGCGGGCGAATCTCTGGACCTCGAAACCGTTTCCGCTCAAGGTGCCGTCGCGCTGGCCGAAGACGGGCTACTGGTGAACGATCTGAAGATTCGCTCAAACCTGCTGGACCTATCGGGAGCCGGTGAAGTCACGTTGGCGAATCGGAATCAGGCGGATGCGGCGGATCCACCAGACGGGGCAGACAAACAGGGCGAAGTGAATCTATCGGGGCGAATTGATCTGGCCCGGTTGTCTCAGATGCTGCCGCGAACGCTGAGCATCGCGGATGGTGTGACGGCGGAATCGGGAGAACTGCAGTTTTCGTGTCGGGTGCAGCAGTTGGAAACAACGTCTCCACCAGACGCCGTGTTTTCCAGCAGTCAGCCGAACTTTCGCTGGCAGTTGGCGGCACAAAATTCCCCGATCAAAGCGATGCGCGACGGTCAGCGGTTGACGCTGGATTCGACGTTGCGTTTGGATGCGCAGGGCGCTCTGAGTGCCAGTGGGCCGAGCGTTAGTCGGGGCCGAATCACGGGGGCTTTCGGAGACCTGACGGCAGATCCGATCAGCGACGGTTTTGATGTCCGAGGCACGGTCAATCCGGATCGGTTGTGGCAAGATATTCGGCAACTGATCGATATCCCACGACCAGGCCTCACCAGCGACATTGCCGTGCAGGCCACGCTGCGGCTGAATGATGAATCGGTCCAGTTATCGGACGTGCAGTTGCTGTCCAGTGAAATCGAAGTCAACAGCACGCAACTTACGGTCTATCCCGGCGCGTCGCTGACGGAAATGTTCGACGGCAGTATTGCGATCAATGGAACATCGCCGGCGATTAAGACACTCATCGCGCCATGGCACGATGCAACGTGGCTGTCGAATGATTCGACGGTCGCAGCAAAGTTGGGAGCCGATCCGAAGAAACAGGTGACGTTGGAGGCCGTCATTCGTCCGTCGCAAACAGGCCGCTCGTCCGCCACCAGCGATTCGTCTTTTGTGATCGATCAGGGGCGTGTGGACGTGAACCTTGTTGCCGATGCGCAAGTCGGGCAGTTGTTGGTGGAACGCGGCGTGGTGGAGATTCCCGGACTAACGGCGTCGGTGACTGGCAGTTTGGGCGTCCAGAGTGGGTTGCTGGTTGTCGATCTTGAAGCAGACACGCAATACGATCTGGATCAGCTAACAGCAAAACTGTTGGCCGATCCACGGCGAAAGATTCAGCTGACTGGTGTCCGGCGCGATGTGTTTCGACTTCAAGGATGCCCCAGTCTGTGGAACGAAACCGACGTGGCGCGTTACTTGTCATCGTCGGGCGGCAGTATCAATGACGCCAGCCAGTTGACTCCGCTAAAAGCATCCGGCCAATTGTCATGGGACGGCGGAAGATTGTACGGCCTTGCAGTGGGGCAAGGCGCTGTTGTGGCGGAATTGCAGAACGGCTTGTTGCGTTCAGAACCGATTCGTTGTGCGTTGGGCAGTGGCGAAGTGAACGTGATGCCGCAGTGGGATTTGAACACCAATCGCGTGCAGTTGGCGTCTGGCAGTCGCATCCAAAATCTGGAAGTCACGCCGGAACTCAGCGGCGAGTGGCTGGGTTATCTGGCTCCGATGATGGCAGAAGCCGCGAATGTGCGCGGCACCGTTTCTGGCCGCGTGCAGCAGTTCGATTATTTTCTGGACAGTCCGTCCACCAGTACCATCGTTGGTCAGTTGAGCTTACTGAATGCCTCAGCCAGTCCGGGCCAGTCGATTGGACCGTTGATTCAGGTGCTGGATCTGGTCGACCGCAATAATTCTGGGCAAGCCCGAGAACTCGTATTTCCGAATCAGGACATTCCTTTTGAGCTACGAAACGGCATGGTGCGGCATGATAATTTGCAGGTCGAATTTGGCAATTATCTGATCAGTAGTCGTGGCGGTGTGGGGCTCAATAAACGCGTGCAATTGGTGCTGACAGTGCCGTTGGAAAAGAACGTCAACGATCCGACAGGCAGCCGAACGTTGCAGATCCCGGTGGGCGGCACAGTGAGTCGGCCTCAACTGGATACCAGCGGACTGCTGCAAAATCTGGGACGACAGCAGCTTCAGAATCAGGTCGATAAGCAACTGGATCGCGGCCTGAATAAACTGTTCGACAAGTTCCGGTAGAGCCGCCGAAATTACGTTGGCCGACGCTTCTCCACCGAATTTATTCGGTGGGAAAAAGTTTTTGCACGACGATCAACGGAATACTGGCAAATACGGCGATTCGGGGAGGTGTTTGAAAAGTGCGTGATACACTGATCGACCATTCTCAAACACGAAAGTCCGGCGTGAACGCCTTGCATCACCTGTCTTGGCAGGATCAGTCTGAAACTCATACGTCCGTCTGGCAATCCGAGGCGGGGCAACCGCCACCAAAGCAAGTCATCATCGTGGACGATACGATGACCGGTGATGCCGCCTATTGGCGCGCCTGTGCGGGCACGGCGATGCTGTATGCTGGTGATTTTCAGAACGCCAAACAGCTGCTGCAAGCGGTGACGCGACGAGCGGATCGGAAACCAGCAAAGCCGATGGCGACGATGCTGGAGGCGTTTCATCAGCACCGAGCTCGTCAAATTGGACGAGCGAATATCACCAACCGGATTCTGATTCAGCTGCATGAAGGCAAGTGCGTTCTGAATCGGTCTCCCGATATGCTGGCAGCCGTCGAAGGCGCACTGGGAACAGCACCGCCAGCGTCGATGGTGTTATCGCTGCGTGAAACATTGGGCATGATCGGTGCTCATGAATGGCGTAAAAAGGGCGTGCCGATCGCAGCTTTGGGGACGAATATTCACGCGCACTATGGCGTGTTTGCTCCAGTGCGCAACGAATATCTGGATCTGATCAACACCGCGACACTCAACCGCCCCCAAGTGGCGTGGGACATTGGGACGGGAACAGCAGTCATCGCGGCGCTGCTGGTGGCACGCGGGGTTCCGCAAGTGATCGGCACCGATAACAGCGCCCGTGCTGTGGTGTGTGCGGCTGAGAATATTCAGCGGCTGGAGATGCAATCGAAGATTCAGCTGGTGGAAGCGGACCTGTTTCCCGATGGTCAAGCGGACTTAATCGTCTGCAACCCGCCATGGATTCCGGCCAAGGTGAATACGCCCATGGAGCGTTCGATCTATGATCCAAACAGCCAAATGCTGCGTGGATTCCTGAGTGGTGTTGGTGCGCGCCTGACGACAAACGGCGAAGCGTGGCTGGTGATGTCGAACCTGTCAGAAAACATCGGACTGCGGGCGATTGACGAACTGCCAAACTGGATCGCTCAAGCCGGATTAACAGTGATCCAGAAGCTTGATACTTCGCCCACACACGCCAAGTCCGATGATCAATCGGACCCGCTGTACGCCGCGCGTTCCCAAGAAGTGACGTCGCTGTATCGCTTGCAGGCCGCTGGAGCATAGCCAGCCGTTTTGGCGCTAGCCACGGTTTCCAGCCTCAAGTCCGTGGCTATCACTGGGCTGTTAAAAACATAAGGAGCGGAAAAGATGGGAGTGCGATTCAGGCCTGGAAGGCCGACACAGCCTCTGCCGGTGGCGTGAGCCACCGGAAGTATCTGCACCATGCAAAAAAGGCCCGGAGGGCCGACAGAAATGCAGGAAACCGTCATTGCTGTGTCGGCCCTGCGGGCCTTTCAGCCACTCCTAGAGGTCTCCGGGGCCTGACGGCCCCGGCAAAGGCTGTGTCAGCCCATTCGGGCTTGAGTCGCAGATGGCAATTCACGTTTCACTAATGTCTTCCCTTGCGAAAATCCTTAACGGCGTTACCCGCCGGGACTGAATCGCGCGGAACAAAAATTGGGCAAACCAAAACTCAGTGCTATACCGAATTTCTAACAGCCCGTGGCTAGCGCCAAAACGGCTGGACTTATTTTGCCGCCCAAGCTCGCAGTTCGGGTTCCAGTTTGGCCAGCCCTTCGGCCATCGAAATCACGGGAGTGAAACCGAAGTCTCGTTCAGCGGCCGCAATGCTGTAGCTGTGTGAACCGGCCAGTTGCGAAGCGACAAAACGTGTCATGGGAGGTTCGCCGGGCAGACGCAGCCACTTCCATGCGGTTTCCATGACGGAACCGAGGCGATAGGCGCTGCGGAACGAAATCGACTTCTGCACCGGTGGCAAGCCGCCGCGCTGCAACAGCTGGTCGATCCAGCTCCACAGGTTGACGGCCTCCCGTTCATTCACAAAATAAGCTTGTCCGGCGGCGGTGACATCGTTTCTTAATGCGCGTTCCACTTGCACGTGTGCGGCGGCCGCGTTTTCGACGTGGACCACAGAAACCACGTTGTCTCCCGTGCCAACGCGTCGCAAGCGGCCGGATTTTGCGCGAGAAATCAAACGTGGAATCAGATGGTTGTCGCGGCACCCCCAGATTAAGTGCGGACGCAGCGAAACGGTTCGCAAGCCAGCATCATCATTCGCCTGCAGCACAGCCTGTTCGCCGAGGGCTTTGGAATGAGGATAATGACACAGCCAATGCTTGGGGTACGGCAACGAAGCGTCGGCGTCGATGTGATCAGTGCCGTCGAACACAACGCTCGGGGAACTGGTGTAGATTAACCGCTGCACACCTTGTGCTCGACAACCAGCCACAACGTGTTGGGTTCCAACAGTGTTGATGCTGTAAAACGTGTCCCATGAACCCCAGATACCGGGCACGGCGGCCACATGAAACACGGCGTCGATATTTTGGCAGGCACGTCCCACAGCCGCCGCGTCTCGAATGTCACCTTGCACAACTTCCACCGGCAGTTGCTGCAATGCCGCATAGGTGCCTCGACAAAACACGCGCACGTCGTCGCCAGCATCCAGCAACTGTTCCACGATGTGCAGGCCGAGAAATCCGCCTCCGCCGGTGACCAGAGTTCGCATACTTCGCTTACTTTGTTGCTGACTTCGCCAACAGGTCCGCGACGAATGGATTGATGTGTTTTTTGTAGCTAAACGATTCGTCCGATCCGGGTTGGATGAGCGAATCGTCAAAGCGTTTGGCAAGTTTTCCGTCGGCTCCGAACACATAGACGGCGGGGATGGAATTCAGCTTCAACGCGTCGAAGAATTCGTCGGACTCGGTGGTACACAGATAATTTGCGATTGTTGATTTCTGGGCCGTCAGAAATGTTTCGACTCGCGGGCGATAGAATTCCGGCGGCTTCGACTTAATTCCGATGTAGTCGATATTCAGGCTCACGCACAGCACTTGCTGCGGATACTTGGTTTGCAGTTCCAGCAGATGCGGGAATTCTTCCATACATGGCCCGCACGATGTCGACCAGACGTCGACAATCACCAGTTTGCCGGTGCGTGCGTCCGCGTTTTTGGCTACGATTTTTTCGATATCCAGCCAAGTGCCGGCAGTCAGCTTGACATCCACTTCAGATTGATTGGCGGGCGGTTTGGCATCGTCTGCCCAAGCAGCAGTGGACAGGCAGCAGACGGCGAACAGACTGCTGAGTAGCAGGCGCGTACGATTCATGACAAGGTTCCTTGAGGAAAAGCCAACATTGCGGTGATGCGTGCATGATACGCGAAACATCGCTGCAGAAAAGGGTGCAATCGAGTACGACGGCTGAGGTTTCTGCGTTAACATTCGCGGTAACGGTTCGTAACGACCGTGGCTAGCGCCAAAACGGCTAGAAAACAGGAACCACGTCAGGCGGCGGAAGTGTGGCTTCTTTTGTGATCCATGTTCAGACAGGAAATTCGTTGCAAAAACTTTTGGCTATCGAGTCTTCGTGCGATGAAACGTCGGCCGCCGTTGTGGCGGCAGACCGTTCTGTATTGTCGAACGTGGTGGCGTCGCAGTTCGAACTGCATGCACATTTTGGCGGCGTGGTCCCCGAAATCGCGTCGCGAGCTCACGTGCGCCGCATCATCCCCGTGATTGAACAGGCGTTGCAGCAGGCGAACTGCCGCCTGCAGGACTTGTCGGCAATCGCCGTCACATCAGAACCGGGGTTGGTGGGATCGTTGCTGGTCGGGCTGACGGCCGCCAAAACCTTGGCGCTCAGTTTGAACATTCCACTGGTGACCGTGAATCACATCGATGCTCACATCTACGCCTGCGGCATGGGCCAGCAGACCGCCGTTTTTCCGAGCGTGGGATTTGTGGTCAGCGGCGGGCACACCAATCTGTATGACTGTCGTTCCGCCACCGATTACCGGATGGTGGCCGGAACAATCGACGATGCCGCTGGGGAAGCGTTCGACAAAGTGGCCCGCATTCTGGATCTACCGTACCCCGGCGGCCCGTCGATTCAGAAGGCGGCGGAATCCGGCAACCCAAACGCCTACGATCTGCCGAGGCCGATGATGAGGTCTGACAAACCGAACTTCAGCTTCAGTGGGTTAAAGACCGCCGTGTTGTATGCCGCGCGAGGCGTGCCGGGGCCGAATCAGCTGCAGTCGACACCTCCGGAAATTGTGCATGACTTGGCCGCCTCCTTTCAGCAGGCTGTAGTGGATGTCCTGCTGTTCAAATCACACGGAATGTTAAAGAAGCTGGGCTATCGCCGCTTGTGTGTGGGCGGCGGAGTGGCGGCTAACGGTCCGTTCCGAACAGCGCTGCAGCAGATGTGCAAAAAGCATGGCTACGAATTGCTGATTGCCGCGCCCGATCTGTGTACCGACAACGCCGCCATGGCTGCCATCGCTTGGGAATATCTGGAACAGGGCATGACCGCCACGCTGGACGCCGATGTGCTGCCCGGACTTGTACGCCCCAACGTCGATCGAGCAACAGCGAAGGTCAAAGGAACGGGGAAGTGATGTCACTTGCCAACAGCGATTTTTTGCTACGTTTGTCGACCGAGGCCCGCTCATCTGACCTTCGGCCATCTTCTCCCCCACGGGGGAGCAGGACGGCTCGATGTCTCATTCTGATTCGGCCAGCGTTTGCCTTCGCAAACACCCCAAACTGGCGCTGTCCAACTCACCAAGATCTCACCGATTTCCGCAACTCATTTTACCGAAAACATCATGCTTCGAATCGCTCTACTCGGAACAGGACTGATCGGCCGCTTCTACACCGAAGCGCTGCAGGGAAAGCGATCGGCTGATCGTGTTCAAATCGCGTACTCAAGAAACGCGGGCCGTGCTGCCGAATTCGCTCAGCAGTACAAGATCCCCAAACACACGACCAGCATTCACGAAGCCGTCAACGATCCAGATGTGGACGCCGTCATCGTCGGCCTGCCGAATCATCTGCACGAAGAAGCTGTGATTGCGGCGGCGGAAGCTGGTAAAGCCGTGCTGTGTACCAAGCCTCTGGGCCGCAATGCCGACGAAGCACTCAGAATGCTGCGGGCCGTGGAAGTGGCTGGCGTGTTCCACGGTTACCTCGAAGATCTGGTGTATACGCCCAAGACGTTGAAGGCTTTAGCCTCGGTGAAAAGCGGAGCCATCGGCGAAGTCTTGTGGGTCCGTTCGCGAGAAACTCACCCCGGTCCACACAGCGACTGGTTCTGGGACAAAGCGCAATCCGGCGGCGGAGCGATTGTCGACATGGGATGCCACTGCATTGAAATCGCGCGCAACTTTATTGGCAAGGATATCCGCCCGGTCGAAGTCATGTGCTGGGCCGACACGCTGGTGCATCCCATCGAAGCCGAAGATCACGCCGTCGGGATGGTGAAGTACGAAAACGGTGCGATCGGACAGTTTGAAGTCAGCTGGGCGTTTCGCGGCGGCATGGATCTGCGCGACGAAGTGTCAGGGACAGAAGGCACCATCTGGCTGAATCACTGGCTGCGAACTGGGATCGAAATGTTTTCCGCAGTCGGCCAGTCTGGCTATGTGGCTGAGAAAGCAGAAAGCAGCGCGGGCTGGTTGTTTCCCGTGGGTGATGAAGCCGCCGCCTTGGGCTATGTTGATATGTTCGCCGATGTGTTGCATGCGATCGAACAGCAGAGTCCGCCGCTGGAAGATTTCTACGACGGCTATATCGTGAACGCGATTGTCGACGCAGCCTACGCATCGGTGTCCAGCCGACAATGGGCTCCCGTTGAACTTCCCGTTTGGCGCGGCAGAGTCGAGGTTCCTAAAATCGGAGCCAGTCGTGACTACGATGCCGACTATCTGCTGATCAAAGAAGAGAAGTTGCCCGATGGAACATCAAGGATCATCTTGCGACACAAACAAACCGGCGAAATCAGCCAACGTACAAAATAACCGACAGCCCAGCCTTGTCCCTCAACTCCAACATCACAACCATGACTGACTCACTCAAACGCTATCACTTGGTCGATTTTTCTGAAATCGAAGGCGTCCCGTGTCCTTGCGGCACAGCCCGGCGCGCGTTCAAGGGCGTGGATGCGTTTCCTGGAACGTTGCATGTGACGCAGATTAGCGAAGATGCCCAGAAGCATTACCACAAGACGCTGACGGAAACCTATTACTTTCTGGAATGCGGGCCGGATGCTCAGATGGAACTCGACGACGAAACGATTTCGGTGCGGCCGGGAGTCAGTATCGTGATTCCGCCCGGCGTTAAACACCGAGCCCTCGGAAAGATGAAAGTGCTGATCGTGGCGATCCCCGAATTCGATCCAGCGGACGAATGGTTCGATTGAACGTGGGATAGGCCGGAAGCCTATCCCACGGCTTCTGCTTGGAACGCGGTTTTCCACGTGGCACTGCGTCGCAAACGCGGAAACATGCGGGTTCCGGCAATAATTGCCTCAGAAATGCGGGGAATCCGCGATCCCCTGCGATCATGCGCTATTGCTGCGTTTTTCGAATGGGCGATACAATATCAACACCGTCTGGATAAATCCGTTCGCCCTCGCCCTGTTTGCATGGACGCAATTGTGGCAGTACGACTACCAGTGACAACTCAACCCACAACCTTAGCCTGCCTGCCACTGCTACTTGCAGTTTGCGTGCTGGCCTGTGGTTGCGCTGGCAAAAGTTTGGTGGATGACAACCCCGTCTTTGCTGCAGCGCCGCCTCGTGGGTCGTACGAAAACAAAGCCAGCCTTGCCAGCAACGATCAAGACACCGATCCTGCCATTCAGGCTGTTGGGTTTTCAGCCCCAGCAACAATCGAGTACACCGGCAACACGATCATCGCCGAAGTGAACGGCAATCCCATCTTTGTCGACGACTTGGTGGGTAGCATGCGTTTAACGATTGAAGCGGATTCAAGAATCACGCCCGAACAACGGCAGGAAATCCTGAACGCTCAGATTCAGGCTCGATTAGACAGTTATCTGGAACAAGAAATTGTCATCGCGGCTCTCAACAAAGCCGTTTCAGCCGACCGCCAAGAAGTCATCAACAAGTCACTGGAAGAACCTTTCCAGCAAGTCTTGGCGAACATCAAAGCGGATCGTAAAATCGAGACCGACAAAGAACTCAACGAAGTCCTCGCAGGCGAAGGTCTGTCGATTGATCTGTTGCGCGAAAGCTTTGTGCGAATCCAGAAAGTCCAAGGCTATCTGTCAACCATGGCAGAATCGCCATCGCGAATTGAGCGGCCGGAACTGGTGCAGTATTACCAAGATCATACGGACGAGTTCGCCACCGAAGAACGAATTCGCTGGCAAGAAATCGTTGTCCGCTTTGACAAACATGGTGGCCGAAAAGCGGCAGAAAAGGTCATGGCAGAAGTCATCACCGAACTGCAATCAGGTGCGGACTTTGCGGAACTGGCCACTCAGCGATCCGATGCCCTGAGTGCCGAGAAACGCGGCGAAATGGGATGGCTGCAGCGCGGAAGCTTGGCGGACAAGGGACTGGAAGCTCGCTTGTTTGAACTGAAGAAGGGCGAGATGACGAAGGTCTATGTCCGCGAAGATCAGTTTGAAGTGTATCGCGTTTCGGATCACCAGGAAAAGCGCGTGGCTCCACTGCAGGAAGTGCAAGCGGAAATCGAACAGCAGATTCGCCAACGACTCCAAAAAGAAGCACGCGATCAAGCACTGGAAGAACTTCGAAAGACGGCGACCGTGGTCACAATTTTCGACGCCAAACCGCCGACCAAGCCTTAGAGCAATCGACTGTAGCCTGTGACTACTTGTTGCCCAAGCAGTACAGGTATTCCTGTCGTTTGCCGTCTTCCCCGTGGGCCACGCGTTGATAGATGCGGCTACCGGAGATCGCAGGTGTGGCGAAGACGCTGTCCCCCAGTAGATTGGTTGCCAGACGTTCCACACTGTGCGGCGTCACCTTCAGGACAAACGTGGCCCCGTCTTCGTTTGTGGCGTACAGCCGATCGCCAACCAGCACTGGAGAACTACTGAACGTGCCCGCCAAGCGACTTTTCCACGTTTCTTCGCCCGTCGCACTGTTGCGGCAGGTGGCGATTCCGGCATCTAGCACAGCGTACAGAAAGCCGTCCTGCTGCAGCATCGATGGCACATACGCGCGAACCGTGTTTTCCCAAACCACTGTCCTCGAACCATCGGCGGCCACGGCCGCAATATGATTCTTGGGGTAGCCTCCACTGGTGAAAATGTGCGTTCCATCGGTGACTGTCGTCGTCACACATTCCGTGGTGGCGGCTTCGATTTCCCAGTACTCCGCGCCGGTTAGAGGATTCAGGCTGGTGACCAAATCGCAACCGGTGAACAACAGCTGATCCTTGCCAGCGACGTTTAGAATGATGGGTGAGGCGTAGTTCGGTTTGGTCGGACGATCGCGTTTCCAGGCGACAGCACCTGTTGCTCGTTGCATGGCCATAATCGCGCCGCCCCCTTTGTTGTCGGCAGAGACAATCACCAGATCTTGATACAACGTGGGCGACGAACCGTAGCCCTGATGGATGACATAATCACTGACCTTGGTTTGCCAAGTCAGTCGTCCATCACGATTTAGCGCGGTGGTATAGCACGCGCCATTGTTTAGAAAGTTGATGAAGACCAACGTGCCGTCGCAGGCAATCGTCGATGATGCCAGCGACGCTTTTTCGTTTCCTGCTCCGCGTCCGTTTTTTGGATCAGGGAAACCGCCCTTGTGGACGATGGTCGACCACAGCTGTTCTCCCGTTTGACGGTCGAAGCACAACACGCTTTGCTGCTGCTGCTGGTCGTCCGCCGTGGCCAAAAACACCTGATCACCCACGACAGTCGGCGACCCGTGGCCTCGCCCAGGGATCGCAGCTTTCCACAGCACGTTTTCCGATTCACTCCACGTTGTGGGAGGGTCTTGGTCTTGCGCGGCGATGCCCGTATGATCGAGGCCTCGCCACCAAGGCCAATCTGAGGGGGCGACTTCAATCGGATGGACGACCGCCTCGTTTTTCGCTTCGTCTTCGTCGAACGCCCATGTCGTTGCAGTGCAGCCGAAGGAGATGGCAAGAACCAAGACAGTGATAGAGTTGGAGTTGGAGTTGGAGTTGGGGCGGCGGGGACGCATGGAGCTGATTCCGGGATTCAGAAGGCAAAGAACTGCGGTGGGGCGAACAGTGCGGACCAGACAGTGTTCCGTGTCCTGTTTCGAATTACAATCCACGAACCCACACAGTTTTGTCAACGAGTGGAACCTCGCGGCTGTTCACGTGCCGCCGATTGCGACGAACGCTGCGTCGCAATGCGTGGTTTTTTTCGTATACTGAACGGTTGACCCGTCGCATGCAGAATTCCGATTCCACACCGACGACTCAGGCGAGCTTACACACCTTTGGATTCCGATTATTGCATTTCGAATATGACCACATCTAGTAATTCCCCGCGGGAAGTGATCGCCCTTTGTCGCCAGTGCGAAATTCAGGCCGTTGACCTGCGGTTTGCGGACTTTCGCGGTCACCAGCGACATTTCACGATTCCTGTTGAACAGCTCACAGAAGCCAGCTTTGAAGATGGTTTCGGATTCGACGGGTCGTCGATGCAGGGCTGGCAAGCGATTCACGAAAGTGACATGCTGGTCGTGCCGGATTCTCAGTCAGCATACGTCGATCCATTCATGACTCGCACACTGGTGCTGCTCTGCAATGTGAAAGATCCGGTGACTCACCAAAGTTACCCCCGCGATCCGCGCAACGTTGCTCGCAATGCCGAAATGTACATGCAGTCGACGGGCATTGCCGATCGAGCGACCGTGGGGCCGGATGTGGACTTCTTTGTGTTCGACAAAGTGTCGTTCGATCAGAACGAACACGAAGGCTACTACCATTTGCACAGTGCGGATGGTCAGTGGAGTCGTGGTGCAGATCGGGAAGCCGGTTCGGGAACTCAGGTGCGACATCGAGAAGGCTATCTGTCGATGCCGCCGAATGATCATCTGCAAAATCTTCGCACCCAGATCATGCTCGCGCTGCAGGACAGCTGCGTCGAAGTCGCGCGGCATCATCGAGAAGTTTCGTCGGGGGGACAATGCGAAATTGCGTTGAAAGCCGATTCCATTCTACAGATCAGTGACAAGCTGTTGCGACTGAAGTACATCGTTCGCAACATCGCGGCGTCTCACGGCAAGGTCGCCACATTTATGCCGAAACCTGTCTGGAACGACAACGGTTCTGGAATGCACATGCAGTTGGCGTTATGGAAAGATGGCACGCCGCTATTTGCAGGTTCTGGCTACGGCGGCCTCAGCGAAACAGCCATGCACGCCATGGGCGGCATCCTGCACCACGCCCCGGCGTTGCTGGCGTTCTGTTGCCCCACAACCAATAGCTATAAAAGGCTGATTCCAAACTTCGACGCGCCCGTCAATCTGTCCTACAGTTATCGCAACCGATCCGCCGCCATTCGCATTCCCGTGAATTCCGGTGACGAAGCAGATCGTCGTCTCGAATTCCGTTGTCCAGATTCTTCTTGCAATCCGTACCTAGCAAATTCGGCTGTGCTAATGGCCATGCTGGACGGAATTCAAAACCGCATCAGCCCCGGCAAACCGCTGGATAAAGATCTTTACGATCTTGCTCCAGAAGAACAACAGGACGTCGCTTCTACACCGGCGTCGTTGGAGGCCGCCCTGACGGCGCTCGAAAAAGATCACGAATTCCTGCTGCGAGGCGACGTGTTCACATCGGACGTGATTGAAACGTGGATTGAATACAAACGCACGGTGGAAGTCACCGCAATCCAGCAGCGGCCTCACCCCTACGAATTCGCGATGTACTTCGACTGCTAAGGAAGTTTCCGTAGCTCGGTGGGTGTCCTTAAAGTGGCTTCGCGAGGGAATCGGATGGCCATCGCTTCCCTTAGGAAATCCGAAGAGTTCATCTTAGGATTCGATTGAGAAATCAAAACTGCGTTGAACGGGGATTTCTGGTGCATTTTGCGTGTTTTCAGCGCGTTCGGCGCGGACTTTCCCCGCAGAACGGCACCAGAAGTTGCGTTTGTGACGGTCTGCGGCTGCGTCAGGCAGCCGCTTTGCGGCGAGTCATGGCCGCCTCACTGTTCGGAGCCTGTTCGGCGATCAGAATTCGTCCGAGCGTGTGCATGTTGCGGCCGAGAAGCGCCAGCGACACGTAACGTTCGCGACAGGCTGTGACTGTTGATCCGCGGCAGCGGGGGGTTCCGTCTTCGAAGGGAACGCTGACGGAATAGATTGCAGATTTTTGATTGCCGATTTTTGATTGCAAATTTGATATTCTCCGTTATTTCGTGCGCCCGATTTT
>JBDNHJ010000059.1:0-30556 GCA_041688835.1 Fuerstiella sp. | reverse complement strand
GACTCACCTTCGGCTAAAGCCTTCACAACTTGCTCTGGGCTGCGACGCTTTCGTTTCGTAGTGCTCATTAAAATCTCCGCGCCCAGTATTGGGCTCTGAAGACTCTCATTCTAACTGGTACCGAATTCGGGGAGCACGCCAAATCGACACGGTGTATTATGGCAGCCCCAGCGACGAAAAATATATGACGGAGCAAAACGGTGGAGGTGTCGGCGTAATTGATTTTGACAACGACGGTCGATGTGATGTTTTTCTGGTGAACGGCTCCAACTTTCAAAAACCTGCCGAAAAACGTGCCGAGACGAATCGACTCTACCGCTCTGCGATGGAGCCGTTTCACTATGACGATGTTACGTTTCCGTCCGGAGTAACAGCAGCCGGATTTGGCATGGGATGTACGGCTGCGGATTACAACAACGACGGGTTCACGGACCTTTTCGTTGCGTACTACGGCCACAATCAGTTGTGGCAGAACAATGGGGACGGGAGTTTCACAGAGGTCTCACAGCAGGCTGGGCTTGCAGGCGAGGCGTGGAGTTGCAGTGCCGCTTTCGCAGATTTCGATTCAGACGGTGACCTCGAACTCTACATCGTGAATTACGTGGACTGGTTTCCCAACGAACCACCATGTTTTTTTCCACACAAGAGTCCCGTACAGATTTCATGCAGCCCAATGTCGCGTGCTGGGCAGGCGGACTCTTTCTATCGCAACCAAGGCGATGGGACATTCGGGGAAGTCGGCCAGTCGGCTGGAACTGTAGCTCTGCCTCACGGAAAAGGACTGGGAATTGCCGTTGCAGATTTTGATTCTGACGAGCGACTGGATATCTACGTCGCCAATGACACCACTCCTAACAACCTGTTTCACAATCTAGGTGATCTGAAATTTCGCGATGACGCTGTGATGGAGGGTGTCGCGATCAGCGCTGATGGAACAATTGGTGCCGGTATGGGCGTTGCGACCGGAGACTACAATAGCGACGGCCAATTCGACATCTTCGTGACGAACTTTCAGGACCAAGTCCACGACACATTTATGAATCTTGGAAGCGGCGGGTTTATCGCCACCAATTGGCGAATTGGACTGGATACATTGTCTCGATCAAAGTTGTCGTTTGGAATCGTTTTGGCTGACTTCGACCTCGATCACTCGCCCGATCTATTTGTCGCAAATGGCCACGTCTGGGATATCAGGTCAGCTGACCCCACGTTTCAATACGCCATGTTCCCGTCGCTGTATCGCAATGAGACCGGCACCAAGTTTACAGATGTGTCCTCAGCGAGCGGAGATTATTTCAGGAACACTTGGGTGGGACGCGCGACAGCATCCGGAGATCTCGACAACGACGGCGACACGGATCTTGTTGTCACACATCTGCATGAACCACCTGCAATACTGCAAAACGAAAGTACATGGCGAGGCAACTCTGCCACGCTGCGTCTTGTCGGAACACAGGCCGCAAGACAACCACTCGGAATTCGTGTTGATGTGTTGATCGCCGACAGGCAGTTTGCAACGCAGATTCCAGCTGGAGGAAGCTTTCAGGCAAGTCACGACCAGCGAAGTATTGTTGCAACCGGCACAGCAAACACGCTGTCAGAAGTCACAGTGCATTGGTCTCATGACTCAATCGAGACTTGGGTGGACGTTCCGGTTGGCACAGAATCGATTTTGATTCAGGGAAGGAGTGCCAGTGGTGCTGTGACTCTGGATGTCGGGGAGACTGATCGCGAGTAACGTCCGAGCCGAACGTCATTGGCTGTCACTGTCACTTGTGCCGGAATTCCACCAAAACGACAGCCATGCTCTGTTTGATGTCGGCTGAATGTCGAAGTTGCCAACCGCGATATCGATCGTTCCGCTGCCGTCGAAATCGCCCAGTTCCAATGTGCAGAACTTGCGATCGGGGCCGGCCAAGTTGTGACGAACGAAACTCTTGTTCGGTTGCTGCTCAAGCCAGACCAGTGAGCTTGCGTCAAATCCGGGATTGAATAAAAACGCACAGGCGACAACATCCAGATCACCATCCCCATCGAGATCGCCTGCGAGTGCCTTGTATGCGCCAGGTAATTCCGTCAAACGCCTCAGCACGAATTGCAGATCGCCTTTGTTTTCAAGCAAATGGACTCCATGACTTGGCTTTAACACTCCTGAATCCAGCGTATCGCCATTGGAATACAGCACATCCAAGTCACTGTCGCCATCCATGTCGACCACCTGAATCCCAGTGGAACCATACGACGGATCGTCTGCTTCGAAAAGCGTCTGTTTGCGAAACGTTCCGTCGCCTCGATTGATAAAGGCAACAATGGTTTCAAATTCTTGGCTGATGAGAACGACAAAATCGTTCACGAAATCGCCATTGAGATCGCAGACTTCCACGTGACTTGTCCCATGGCGTTCGTCCAGAATTTGTTGCTGATAACGTGGTTCGCCAGGTTCACCAACATTCTCCAGCAGCAGCAAGCGGCCGGTTGCCCGCCAGCCGAATTCCCCAACGATGAGATCCAAGTCTCCGTCTCCATCTGAGTCAATTGGCTTCACATCCGCGACGCGACCGAGATTTTCGGCCAGCACACGGACCGTGTGAGTCTGACCGTCCTCAGAGCCCTGTGCCCACAGCACACGCCCGAGTTGATGATCTTGGGGCATAAAACTGCCGAGATCTGCAATAAGCAGATCCTGATGTCCATCCTGATCAAGATCGCACGTTTCCACGTGGGCAGGAAAGCCAACTTGATCGACGACCGTCGAAAGTTTTGACTCTTGCGTTCGTACTATGCGCCCGGCATGCATATCACAAAACAAGAGGGCGTTTTGTTTCGAATCCTGTCCGGTCGCATGACGGATGAAGCTTACGGTGGGAAACAAAAGATCGTCCGAGAGATCGACGTCCGTTCTGTCGAAGCGAACTAATCCATTTCCGGTAGTGCCTTGGTTCGGAGAGAATCTCAACGATTCAGGAGCCGCCTCTTCGTAGTACTTAACCACGTCCGCTAATTTTGGCGGTGAAAGGTCGTTCCGACCGGACAGATGGTAGAACTGATAGCCTGCCGCGACCTCTTTGGCCCAGTATCGCTTCGGGAATGTGTCGGGTTGAGGATACGCATGACAATCACCGCAAAACATTTTCACGCTGAGTTTCGTTGCCGCCATATCAAATTGCGGCGAACCAGAATCCCTAGATCCACCTGCATGCTGCTCTGACGAACAACCCCACAGTCCCAAAATGACAATCGCTGCTGGAACGATTTTCCATATTTGAAGATAACGTAAGACTGAGATGCGAGTGCTCCGGGAGACTTGATTCGGCATACGAAACATTTCCAGTATCCGACGGCTCGAAGAATAGCGAGGACGGTTGGTCTCGGAAAACTATTCCACTTTGGACGTCAACACCTGTTTGATTAGACTCACGACACTGTCGGCTCAATAATGCGGCGGACGTTCTGACTCCGCATCTCGGCCGTCCGGGCCTTCGGTGATGGCTGAAATGTCGTGCTCGATCCGAGTGAAGCGTTGTTCAAAATTTTGTAGCCGACGAAAGTGCTCCGTCAGCGATCGGTTGAGTTCTTCGACATCGTGCTGCAAATGAGCCATCGCGGTTTCAATCCGCAGCAGTCGGTCTTCGGTTGCCTGATCGACGGACGCCATTACATGTCCTGCCCGGTCAGGCGAGCCACTTCGTTCACATCTTTATCGCCACGCCCCGACAAGCAGACGACGATCACTTCGTCCTTGTTGCGTTTTGCGGCGGCCTGCATCGCGTAAGCAATGGCGTGAGCTGTTTCGATGGCCGGTAGAATGCCTTCTGTGCGCGCCATCGTGTTGAACGCGGCCAAGGCTTCGTCGTCGCGAGCCATCACATAGTTGACTCGACCAGTGTCCTTCCAATAGCTATGTTCAGGGCCGACACCCGGATAATCCAGCCCGGCAGAAATCGAATGCACGTCTGATGTTTGTCCGTTATTGTCCTGCAGAACATAACTGTAACTGCCGTGCAGAATTCCCGGTTGACCGTACGTCAACGTGCTGGCATGTTCGCCAAGTTCCGGGCCGCGGCCACCGGCTTCGACACCTGTCAGAGCCACGCCTTCGTCATCGACGAACGGATAGAACATCCCGGCGGAATTCGAACCACCACCGACACACGCGATCACTTCATCCGGCAGTCGCCCGATGTTCTGCAACGATTGTTCTCGTGTTTCCACGCCGATCACGGATTGGAAATCTCGCACCATCATCGGAAACGGATGCGGACCAACCACGCTGCCGATGATGTAATGCGTATCTCGCACAGAAGCCATCCAGTCTCGCATGGCTTCGTTAATGGCATCTCGCAACGTGCGGCTGCCGGTTGTCACCGGACGAACTTCGGCGCCCATCGTCCGCATGTTAAAGACGTTCAGCTTTTGACGACGCACGTCTTCTTCGCCCATGTACACCACGCACGGAAACCCGAACCGCGCACACGCGGTGGCGGTGGCCACACCGTGCTGTCCCGCACCGGTTTCGGCGATGATGCGAGTTTTGCCCATGCGTTTTGTGAGTAGCACCTGGCCGATGGTGTTGTTGATTTTGTGGGCTCCGGTCAGATTCAAATCCTCGCGCTTGAACCAGATCTGAGCTCCGCCGCATTTTTCTGTCAGGCGTTCTGCGAAGTACAGCGGATTGGGACGTCCGACATAATTTTTCAGCAGGTCGCGGAATTGCCGATCGAATTCCGGATCCTTTTTGGCGTCTTCGTAGGCTTGGGCCAATTCGTCCAAAGCGTACATCAACGTTTCTGGAACGTAGCGACGACCAAATTCGCCGAACCGTCCACGAGCGTCGGGAACTGCACTGATTGGCGTTTGAGTTGGGGTATCTGTTGCCATGCTGGCCTGTTTTCTGTGGCTCGAAATTCGGAAAAACCATACGTTTTGCACGTCGATTGCCCTGATTCTAGCCAGATTCGTCAGAAGTCAAAACGATCGTTCTTCAGCAATCAGAATTCGTCGGCAATCTTCTGCAGCAGCGGCATAAATTCCGCGAACGCTCGTGCGCGATGGCTAAGTTTTCGTTTGACCAGCGGGCTGAGCGATCCGAATGTCCGGTGATATTCCGGGATCAGAAAATAGGGGTCGTAGCCGAAGCCACCACTGCCGCTGGCTGCCTGCAGAATTCGGCCTCGACACGTGCCTTCGGCCGCCACTTTGATTTCGCCCGCCGGATTCGACAACGCCACACTGCTGACGTAGCCCGCGCCCCGTTTTGCTGGCGGAACATCGGCCAGCTCGGTCATCAACTTGGCGTTGTTGAGTTCGTCGGTCGCAGCGGGACCGGCGAATCGAGCAGAATAGATTCCGGGCGCTCCTTGCAACGCGTCAACTCGCAGGCCGCTGTCTTCTCCGATCACCCATTGGTTGAGCGCCAGTGCGACTTCGGTCGCTTTTTTGGCAGCGTTGGCGGCAAACGTCTCGCCGTCTTCTTCGACTTCCGGCACGTCCGGAAAATCCGTCACAGGAATCACGGTGAAGCCGATCGTGGCCAGCAGATCCGCGACCTCCTGAGTTTTCTTCTGGTTGCGACTTGCCAGAACAATGGTGCGGTTTGACATCGGCGGAAATACTGCAGGAAAAAGATTAGGGTGACAAACAGACGTGCAACGCTGGGGTTGTAGATTATCGATTGCGTCAGAGTTACCAAACAACTGCCGCCTGTTATCCCAAGATCAAATCAAGTTGCCGGTTCGCTCACAAGTCAATGTTCCTGTTCTGCAGTTTTGCGGGCCGGCAAACAGCAAACGGAGCGTCTATCGACGAGGTTCGTGGCGTGAACGGCCGGGGCCATGAACGTATTGCGGTCGGTGTTGCGTTTGCGCAGTTCCGGCCAGACAACACGGGGCCGCCTGTCTTGAAGACAACGAGTCTGCCTACCTGCCGGAAATGCGCCCGTAGCGGCTTGTTCCGCCTACAGCGTTCACGATAATAAAACGCCGATATTGTGCTTGCCCGCGGTCTGTTGACTGTCGCTTCGGTTCTTCTTCGAGCCCGTTCCAACAAAAAAGCGTCAGGAATTTCTGCCTGACGCCGTTTGTGAAGTGTTTTTCGATTCCGCTATTTGGAATCGTCCTGCCGCGTTCTCGACAACCATCGGATGGCTGCGACAGCGACGGCGATCAGCACCAAGCCAGGGGCTGTGTGCATTGGGGAAGTCAGATAATGCCACACACCTGTCTGGTTGACTGCGGAGCCATGCCCTGGATGAGCCATCAGGCTTTGTGCTGACAGAACGAAAACCGTTGCCGCTGAACACGCGACACGAGTGGAATGCTGGAAATCCGGGATGCGAAACACGGATGATACACCTTGAAAATAGCTTGCGGAATTTGCCTGACGGAATCGATGTTGGCAATGTAGCAACGGACGGTGACCATTCAAAGCCGCAGCCTGATAACAACTCCAGATTGCTGCCAGCGGGCTGTGATCCAGTGTTTTCGTAGTCCGTTTTCTCCTTCTGACGACTTAGTCGGTGAGGCTGATCGCAGCCATTGAACGATCTTCCGTGGGCTTTCCAGTGGCGGCGATCGGCTGATCGGCTTGGGCCACGGGATGCAGATACTCGGGATGATTTTCGGCAGACCGTGTGGCATCGTTTCCAAACAGCTTGGCCGTGATTTTCGAGTACACACGAACGCGACTCACGTAGCTGGCGTTCTTTTGAAAATCACCCCCGACGAAGGTGACGAATTTCCGAGAAAAATAGCCGCCTTGGCAGCTGGTCACCATCTTTTGAACCGACGTGTTTCGGCTGGCGATATAGAAGGCATCCACCATGTTGTGGACCGTTTTTTCGTGACGCCGCATTTCCTTCTGGTATCTGGTAAATAACGAAAGTTCCACCGCCTTGTGTTTGGGCGCTGCCATCACTTGATCAGCCACCATTTCGGCTGACTTCATGGCCAAGTGAACGCCTGATGAATAACACGGGTCAATAAAGTAGGCCGCATCACCGACAGCCACCCAGCCGTCACCCGCTAAGCGTTCCGAAGAATTGCCCATATTGCCAGTGACCATCACGTCCGAAATTCGCTCTCGGTCGATCGTCATGCCTTCGTTCAGCAACGGATTTTCTTTGACCAGTCGATCCAGCATGGCCGCTGGTGATAGCCCCGATTTCTTGAAGCGATCGACGGTCATGACTGTTCCGACGGAGAACCGATCGCCCGGAAGTCGCAGCAGCCATGTCCAGCCGTCGTAGAACATTTGGCCGATAAACCAGCCCGCCTTGACATCATCGCGCGTTGGCTTGGCGGTGTACTGAGCATAGATCCCCATGCGGTGCGGTTCTGTCAGGTGGCGAATTCGCAGCTTCGAAGGAATCACCGATCGTAATCCACTGGCGTCGACAACCAGTCTGGCGTGCAGTTCGTAATTTTGCCCTTGGTCATCATGGCATCGAACGCCCGTCACACGTCCATTGTCGGTGATCAGTTCGGTCACTTCAGTGCCGAAGCGGACGTCCGCACCAACTTCGATGGAACGGTCGATCAGGATTTTGTCGAACGTTGATCTTTCGACAAGATACGAATACGGATTTTGTTTGAATGTCGCCTTGGTGTCAGACTGCGAGAATTCACCCGGGACTTCTTTTTCTCCGTACAGCCATTTGCCACCTGGTTTTCGGATGAAGGCGTCACGAATCGGCTGGTGGACTCCCAGTCGTTCGAAGATAGTCACCGATGCCGGCAGCAGAGACTCACCAATATGAAATCGTGGAAAGTGCTCCTTTTCGACCACGACGGCATCGAAGCCCTGAGATGCCATTAACGTGGCCACCGTACTACCTGCGGGGCCTCCGCCCAGAATGACAACATCATGCTGTTTCATCGCTGTCTGCATTCTTGAAATCTCTAAACTGTTAATATCGCCAAGTGTACTCGCCGCCCCATTGTAACCTCGTCGCCGACTTGCCAACACCTGACTCAGCCTTTGTCGGGCAATTGAGTGTGACTTCCGTCAGCAAATTCGCAACAATAACGGTCAGCAAAGGGCAACTTCGTTTGGCTCAGGTCTTGCAACCGGTAAGCTGCCACGTACTTCCGTGATTCACAGACAGGCATCGATCAGGATCGTCCCGAAATGACTACGACACGACGTTCATTCTTAAGTGCTGCGGCAACGGCAGTCACTGCTGCCGGCAGCTGGGGTTCTCTCGCGAGTTTTCCGTCTGCTGCGCTTGCCGCCGATCCTCCGCCCAGAAGCGGAAAACCATTCCTGAAGCTCAGCCTAGCCGCTTACAGCTTCAATAAAATGATGGCCCGGCGAGGCACGCCGGAAGAAATCTCAGCCGCAGAAATGACGCTGGAGAAGTTCATCGATTTTTGCGCCGTCCAAGAACTCGGGGCCGCAGAATTGACTGGCTACTATTTCCCACGCGATGTGACGCCGGAATATCTGTTGCAGATCCGTCAGCAATGTCATCGGCTGGGCATCGATATCTCCGGGACAGCGATCGGAAATGATTTCTGTTTGCCGGACGGCGAACCACGCAATCAACAGTTGCAGGACTGCCGCGATTGGATTGACTATGCGGCCATCATGGGGGCTCCCGTGATTCGAATTTTTGCGGGCAAAGTGCCCAAGGGGGATACCGAAGACGCCGCCATCGAACGCTGCGTGGCAGGCATCAATGAAAGCCTCAAGTACGCTGCCACCAAGGGGATTTTTCTAGCCCTCGAAAATCATGGCGGCATCACGGCCACTCCGGATCAGATGTTTAAGATCATTGAACGCGTCGATGATTCGCCTTGGTTCGGAGTGAACTTTGACAGCGGCAATTTCCGCACAGATGATCCCTATCGAGATCTAGCTCGAATTGCTCCCTACGCCGTCAACGCTCAGATCAAAGTGATGATGAAATCCCCTGATGGCCAAGCGTATGCTGCCGACATCCCCAAAGCCGTGGGCATCCTGAAACAAGCGGGCTATCGAGGCTACGTGACTCTGGAATTTGAAGAGCAACACCCGTTCGAAGAAATTCCAAAGTACCTCGCCCAACTGCGTGACGTCATCGGCTAAAGGCGGTTAGTGCGCCCGCGAAAGTCGAATGGTGCATTGATCAACTTTGTTGTTCACCGAATATTGATCGCTCTCTTGAACAGAACGGACTGAAATGACGAATCAACGATGGGTTTTTCGACAACTTGCAGCCACCTGCTGTTTGATGTTGTTCATCAACCCGGCCATGGCACAGTCGAACGATGGTGCAGATTCTGCAACCCGTGTCAACGACGAACGTTATGTCTTCAAGGCGGATCACGATCCCAACGGCATCGGCAAGTTCTACATGGGCCGAGAAATCGCGCATGTGATGGGCTACGCGGGCGCGATTTGGCTGGAACGTGATACTCGCGAAGAAGAAGAACGTCTGACGCTGATGGTGAAGTCACTGCAACTCAAGCCGGGCGACGTGGTCGCTGATATTGGTGCTGGCAGTGGAGTGATCAGTGCGTTGATGGCGGAACAGGTTCTGCCGGGAGGCTACATCATCGCAGTCGACGTGCAGGATGAAATGCTGTTAAGGCTGCAACAAAACGCGCGTGACAAAGGCATCACAAACATTGTCCCCATCAAAGGTTCACAGAAGTCGGCCTCGCTGGCGCCGCAATCGATCGACCTAGCCATTATGGTCGACGTGTACCACGAATTCGAATTTCCGTACGAAATGATGCTCGAAATCAGCAAGGCGATGAAGCCAGGCGGGCGAGTGGTGCTGGTGGAATACCGGATGGAAGATCCGACTGTGCCGATTAAACTGGTGCATAAGATGTCGCAAGCACAGGCGAAAAAGGAGGCCGAACAGGCTGAATTTCACCTCAAATGGACCGAAACGATCGACGCCTTGCCCCGTCAGCACATTCTGGTCTTTACCAAGCTGCAACCCAGCCCTGACGAATGAGGGGTTAAAACAGTCTCGGCATCCGTAACGACAGCCCGCGTATCGCTTGAGGAATTCCTCAGGCACTTCTTGCCATGGCTCATACCCACCGCATAGGATGTCGATACAGAAAATAATGGGTTCTCTGCTATTTGTTCTCCGACATGGGTCGTGCTGCAATGTCCAAAAAACAAGTTCTCCTGTTGTCATCCGTGGTGGCTCTACCTGCCCTTGGCCTGCTGGTTGCGTTAGTTTTTGGAGCACTCGCTGACGGCAGCAAGATGTTCTCAGGCATCATGACCGTGATCGTGGCCATTACAGGGCTGCTGGTGCTGTGTCTTGGTCTGAGCCCATTTGCGGTGATGGCCTTCTATCCGGCCGAAGGTTTTGGTGCGTTTAGCCCGCCTGCCGCTGACGGTACCGCCCCCACGGCCCCGCCGCAACAACGGCCGGGGACGGACGAGGATGACGAATTCGAAGACGATGGCTTCGAAGCTGACGAGTACGACGACGCTGACGGCGAAGAACTGTACGATGACGATGATGGCGAGTTCGAAGACTTCGACGACGAGGACGACCTCCGCTAAAGCTGTTTCGTAACGTCAGAACAATAACTGACAGATCGGCCACAGAGCAGAACGCTTCGAAACTTCTGACGCGACTGGCTGTTAGCGCAACTTCAGACTGGCGATGCCCACGATCGCCAGCAACGCCGACACGATCCAGAATCGAACCACAATTCGCGATTCGTTATCGCCACGAAATACGAAATGATTGTGCAGCGGACTGCAACGCAACAATCGTTTGCCGGTTAAGCGGAAGCTGCCCACCTGCAGCACCACGCTCAGTGTTTCCACCACAAAAACACCTCCCAGAATTGTCAGCAGGATTTCCTGACGGCTGGCCAAAGCCACAATGGCCAGTAACCCACCGGTTGGCAGAGAGCCCGCGTCTCCCATAAACACTTCGGCGGGATGGCAATTGAACCACAGAAAGCCCAGCATCGCTCCCACAAGTGCACCTAAGACAACGGCCAATTCGCCACAGCCGATCACGTGCGGAATGCCCAAATAGCTCGACATATCACTGCGCCCGCTGAGATAGGCGAGCCCCGCCACAGCGCCGCCGCAAAACACGGTGCAGCCGGCGGCCAACCCGTCGAGTCCATCAGTCAGGTTAACACCGTTCGCTGATCCGACGATCACAAGGGCGGCCCACGCGACCAACAACGGCCCAATTGTCAGGACCAGATTTCCGAATGGCCACACAATCGACGCACCATAATGATCGCCCAAGTGCTGTGTGTACAACACGTAGCCCGCGATCGATGCGGCCATGATTTGAGCGACCAGTTTTTGTCGAGCACTCAGGCCATTGCGTTTCGTGCGTTGTTTCACCCAGTCGTCATAGCCGCCGATTATGGTTAGCGATACGACGACAAACAGCGCCAGCTGCACGAACGCGCTGGCAAGATCGGCGCACAGTAAAGTCGACAGCACCACGGCTCCCATCACAAACAGCCCGCCCATCGTTGGCGTTTCCTGTTTGGCGGCATGCAGTTGATTCAGCGTTTCTGAAGCACTGGCAATGCGTTCGCGAAAACGTTTTTTCAGCCAGCGAATCGCCATGGGACCGCACGCGATTGATAGCAGAAAGGCGATGATGCTGGACGCGGCGATCCGTGCTGTCAGGAAGACTCGCGAGTCACCGGTGGTGTGTGAGGTCACTTGTTCCAGCAAATGACCGTAATGTTGTAAAAGCCAAAGCAGCATGGACGAAGCAGCACCGATGCAGAAAAGCGACTGAAGATCTTGTCACAGTGTCGCGAAAGAACGGTGCCTCGGGAAGTCATTTAATTCCGTGACTTCTCGAATCCCGGCCACTTGCTGTCTGCTGACGCCGAACGTGGTGGGTCCAGTTCGTAGTTGTTCAGTGGCAGCATTCGCAAATTGGGGGGCGGAAACGGAGCTGCCATGGCGTTGTCGGCGGAGTCTGTCGGAGCGGGGACGGCGTCCTCGGGAGCCGGTACCAATTCCGCAGGCAGATCATTCATCGGCAGGTGCCCATTGGTCGTCGGCTGTTGGGATTTGTGGTCCAGATTCACCGTCCCTGTCGGGCCGTAAGAAACGAATTCACTGGGAGCTGATCTCAGGCGCGGAGCGTCTTTGGCGTGAGTCCGAGCGTGTGCTCTGAGATCAGCGTCGCAATACGCATCTGGGCACCAGCGGCCTTCGGCCAGCAGCACACCATCGTTGTCCAGCAGTGTGCCCTTCGCCAAGTGCAGCGATGTGATCGCCTTGTTGTAAGACACCATCTGTTGATAGTAGGAATTCTCTGCAGCGGCGAGGCTCGATTGAGCTCTCAGTACAAGGTCCAAGGTCAGTGTGCCAACTTCACGTTCTGCTTCCAGCAGGCTGACTCGTTTTGCAGCGGCATTTAAACGCTTGTGGTTCGATTGAGCCGCCGTGTAGGCGGAGGTGACATCCTGAATCGCCGTGGCGATATCGTGAGCGATGTTTTTTTCCTGTGATGCGAGCACGGCATTCGCTTTCGCAATCTGTAATTCGATGTTTCGCACCTGGCTTCTCGCAAATCGCAGCCCGAGTGGAATGCTCAGTTGCAGCCCAGCATTCCAGCTATCGATATCTTGATTGGTCATCGAGCCAACCGCACTGCTGAACGGATTTCCCGACTGTGACAGGAATCGATCTCCGGCTCCGTTAATGTCGTAGCCAGCTGTAAAGTCCAACCGCGGTCGCACAAGGCTTTCAGCGGCCAGCAGCTGTAGTTGCAGGCTTTTGATGTTCCACTTCTGTCGTCGCAGCTCAACACGATGCGTCAGTGCTTCTGTCAGACAAGCTTCCCAGTCGGGCACGAATTCTGCCATCGCCGGCTCGTCGACCGGACGCAGTACTCTGCCGTCGTTTACCGGCAAGCCGATCAGTCGACGCAGTTCGGATTCCGCTCTGTACAGCCCATTCAGATTCGTTTCCACCTGAGCCTTCGTTTCATAAAGACGATCACGGGCCTGCAATTCATCTGCCGGCTTCAGGACTCCAACTTCCAGACGGTCCTGAGATTCACGCCACGTTTGGAACGCACTTTGGTGAGCCACCACAGCGGTATCGTAGGTTCGGTAGGCCAGATACAAATCCCAATACGCGTCTTCGATGTCTCGCAAAGCGTTGCGGACAGAGACTTCGAAGTCTGCGATAGAAATATCTTGATTGATGCGGGCGATCACAACCCCCTGAGTCACCCCGGTAATCGCACCGAAATTCGGATTCGCCGGACCTGCGATGCGCGTGAAATCGGCGCCGCTGCCCGCAAGCAATGGTTGTCGAATTTCAGCTCCTAAACGTCCGAAGTAATTCGGCGTGGCTGCTGTTCCCGTCCCGGTGACCGGGTCGACGGAATGTGTCCAGTCATTGTTTAGTGTCAACGACCCCCCGGTCACGAGCTGCTTCGACAACGAAGACGCGAATGCGGTTCTGTTGCCGCCGCCGTTCAGTGCTCCTGATTGCAGACCGATGTCACTGCGACTGTAGTTCACTCCGGCTCGAAACGTAGTATCGAAATCCGCCAAAGCAGCCTCAACGCTCCGGCGACCGAACAGAACTCCAGACGCTTGAATGGCGGGATCGTAGACCGACATCACGGTGGCTGGATTTGTCAGCACGCCTTTCGAACCAACACCACCCAGAGCACTGGTTTCGATGACCTTGTTCTGAGTCAAAGCGGTGTTGATGGCTTCTGCGAGTGAAAATTCCAGTGGCTGATCTTCAGTTCGATTCAGCAGATTGCGAGGCGCTAAGCTACTGGCCACGGCGGGATCCGTCTGATTGTCCAGACATGGGTAAGCAATGTTGCTGGCATGCCCGCGATAATGCTGGACGCCAGAAATGTCATCGCAATACTGCAGATCACTGACCGTGGCCTTTTGGTGGGCGCATCCGGCCAAAACAAAAGTCAGGGCGCAAGTGGCCACAGTCAGGCGAATGGTTGCCGCAAATGAACTCAGGCAAAAACCACGGAGAACGGAACGGTGCTTCATGCGATCGTGATTCATGTGACTTCCTTGTCACCGTTTGAATGCTCATCGAACAGGCAGAGTACCACATTCGATCGTTGCCGGATTCATAACTGGGATTGTGCAATCCATGCACCCAACAGTTACGAGCAGGCTGAAGTCGTATCGTCGGGGGAATCGGGATCACTTGATGAATAGGTGCCCGAAGCATACTCGTTATACGGCAGACCAAGCATCCTCTTCACAAAGATCGCCTCACCCGCATCATTGCCTTCAACCGCATGACCGACAAATTGCAATAGGTAACCGGTAGCGAAACAACCCACATGCCAGTACCAAGTGACGCCACCCAACGCCAAGATGGGGGCGACGACAAAACACAGCGCGACTCCCACCAGATGCAATGCTTGATTGGTCCGGTTTTGATGACGCGGCAGATAGTTCTTTAGAAATCTGCGAAGCATTCGAGAGTCCGAGGAATTTTGAGGCGTCGTCCGATTGGCGCTGTCAGCCGAAATGTAGGCCGCTGATCGTTGTGGTCGGCAGACTTACCCCACGCGGAACAACCAGAAAACTTTTACTCGTCTTCGTCACCAGAATCCGACACCGACTCAATGCGCGGCAAATCTTTGGGGGGCTTACGAAATACGGCCACAACGTCATCGACCGGCACCACAAACAGCAGGTTGTCCGCTTCAAAGTCAACCGGGATCGCATCTTTGGGATGAAACAGGACTCTGTCGTATTTGCGGATTGGGAAATCTTGGTCTCGCTCAATCTGCACGCTGATCTCAACCACGCGACCCGTGATTGTGGGAATTTCAGACGTATCAGGCAGCACGATGCCACCCTTCGTCTCTTGGCGAGCTTCGTCTTTCCGAATCAAGATCCGCATTCCCAGCGGTTCGACATATTCATTCACAACCAACACTCTTTCGGATGTTTAGACCGCATCAGTCATTCAGTTTAGCTTCGGAATGACGTCTGCACCTGAGCGAAATGAAGTCGCCGCTTCGGCCCGTTCGCGGGTCTCGGCCGCATTGCTCAACGCACTATCCCCAGGAGGGCCACAGGCCGCACGCTGAATCAGACGCCCCAGCGAACCGCCTAGCAACGCTGGTAAGAACACGATATCAGCAATCAACGCTGCGAAAATTAACGCGGCCATAATAATTCCGAACCGACTGACCAGCAGCAGCTCAGCCGGCAACAACGCCAACATTCCCAGCCCAATGGCCGTACTGGTTTGCCACATGGCAGGGCCGCAATGCGACAATGCTTTTCCGACCGCAGCTTCGACCGAATGTCCCTGACGGACCAGCGTTTGAAACCAAGTCAGCAGGTGCAGCGTGCCGTCGACCGCGATTCCTAAAGCCACGGACGCCGTGATCATGGTTCCAATATCCACCTTCAACCGCATCCACGACAGCACGCCAAACACCACGATCACCGGCATCAGATTCGGCAGCATCGTGATGATGCCGGCTCGCACGCTGCGTAGTAAGATCATCATCACGATGGCAATGATCAAAAACGCCATCCCGAAACTTCGAATCAGGCTTTCTAGTACGGCCTGCTGAGTTCGCAGAAAGACGGGGATCAATCCTGTGACCACGTGGTTGGTGTGGGGGCTTCCGACCAACTGCAGATGTTGCTCGGCAATCGAATCCATGTCGCCAATCAGGACTTCCAAGTCGGCGTCGGACAGTGCAGACGTTTGGGCTGTGATCCGCCAGACTTCGTCGCCTTTGCGGTTCAGCAGCTGATCGCCTTTCGCCAGCCAGTCCGTCGAAAAATCAGGAATCGCCAGCATCGTGGCGACACCCTGCTTGTCGGGCTTTTCGCCAGTCAGCATGTCTCGAATGTCAGCACTCATCTTGCGTTGCGCCACAGACAACTTCAGCCGTTCCCCGCGCGACATGTCTTCGCTGGGTGCTCGCAGATCAAGAAACGAGGCCAGAGACAGCACGCCGCTAATTTCTGAATGCTTTCGGATTTCCTGCTGCAACTCCATCACCTTGCGAGCACGATCGATGAACGATCGGAATTCCGGCAGCTGTTGAGCGGCCGTATCGAACTTGACAATTGTGTCGATCGAAATCACGCCAGACAATTTGTCTTCTAGGAACACATAGTCTTGGACGAGGCGAGATTCCGTCGGAAAATAACGGATCACTTTGGTTTCTGTACGGAAGTTGACAAACCCCCAGCTGGCAGCCGCTGTGGCTGACACGCAAATCAAACTGACAATGTGACGATGCCGCGCCACCCAGATGCCAAATTTCTCCCAGTGTGCTGTTTGCAATTGCTCAGGCTGTGGCGGTGATTTTGGCCAGTACAGCATCAGAGACGGCAGGACATACAGCACAACTAAGAATGACAGCAGACAGCCCAATGCAGAATAGATCCCGAAGTCTCGCACAGGAATCAAGTTACTGACCAACAACGACGCCAGTCCGATGGCCGTTGTTCCACTCGCCAGCAAGCATGGCAACCACGCCGTGTTAACAGCCTTCAGGACCGATTCGATGGGGTCGGGATTGCCTGAATGCTTCCAGTAGTTTGCCACATGGATGGAGGCAGACGTTGTTAGCACAGCCAACAAGGTGGGCATTACGATCAGCACCATGCTCATAGTGCCGCCGGTTAGCGGCACGAATCCCACTGCGAAGATGACCACCAAAAACGAAACGGCTTGGACTAACACCGCCAGCCGAAAGCTGCGTAACATGATGAACGAAAAGACAACGCTGACCAACGCCGAGAAAAAGATGGGCGATCGATGCGGCAAGTCCCACTTCGGATGTTTAGGATTCCAAACCGCTTCTCCGACCGACACATTCATCGCAGCGTTGACAACCGGCTGGCCCCCCAGCCGAATCAGTTCAACAGGAACTCCGCATTCTTCGACGGCACGCCGGATGTCTGCGATCGCCATCGATTTGTCGGCCGCTCCGGCTTCTGACAGCGCGACGGAAGCGGCCGCCAATGATCCGGGAGTCAGGAAGCATTCTTCGACGCACAGTTTTCCAGTGGTTTCCGATCCGGAACCGGGCGCTTTGAGTTCCAGCAGGGCTTTTTGGAAAGCCGCAAGTTGGCCCGTGCTGGAGTGCATTTCAGACCATTCGATCTGCAAATGATACAGCGGCTGTTCGCTAACATAGGCCGAGACTTGCTCATACAGTGATCGCGCTTTGGCGTCGTTTTCGTCGAGTCCTTCGGAAGAAGGCGGCAGTAGAGTTCGGTCGACAAATTCGGCATTTAACCCGAACTCTTTGTTGGCGATCCGCAGAATCTCTTGCTGCATGTATTCGCCACGCAGCACGCCCGCGTCCGACAACCGAATGTGCAGCGGCCCTTTGCCAATCAAGACGCCGTCAATTTGATCGATGGCCGTTTTGAAGGGGATATCACGCGACAACATGCGCGACAGCACGGAGGTCGGCAAGTTGACTCCATCCACGTACGGCGATCCGCCTTCGCGTTCGCCATCGGCTGTTAATGAGCCTTCGAGGCGATCTCGGAGTAATTCCATTCGCGGGTCGGTGAGTGACGCGGTATCCCACGACACCAAGACGCGAGCTTTAGACGGGAACATCCCCTCGTACCAATCGCGAATTTTGGCTTGCGGATCATCCTTGGGCAGCCAGCCCGAAATGTCGTTGTCCAGTTTCAGGTCTTTTAAGGACCAGACCAGAAACGGCAGCAAAAAAGCGACAATCACGACGATCCACAGTGAAACACCGTGACCCCAACGATCGCGTTTTTTTAGAAATGGTATCGTCTTCCGTGATTCAGTCACGAATCGCTGCACCTGTGGCTATGCTCAGAACGAGCGGAATAGGGCTGAAAGGGCACTGAGCACGCATAATACCCATTCAATCGCAGGTCGTCATTAGAATGGTGCTTCCGATGTGGTGATTCGTACACTTGGTTCCCCGAAAATCCAGTGAAATTGAGTACGTCAACCTTCCCAATTGGACAAAACAGGCGGTTCAGGCGATGATTTCTGTCAGTGGACGCCGTTACCTCTCATGGCCGATACCATCCTTATCTGGCCCTGCCGGGAAAAGATCACGCTGATTATCACTCAGGATGACACCACATCCTCAGGATCGCGACTGCGAATAGCAACCGAGAATGGCAACTGATACTCCAATATTAGGCCCCGCTTTCACAGCGACGGAACACTCGACGCCGATCGAGCAGGTTGCGGTGGATGTGAATGCTGCGCCGCAGATTGAGGTTCAGGAAGACGAACCCGATCCGTCGTTGGTGGAACTTTTGCGGAGTCCATCGGCCACCAGTTACTATTTGTCTTTGGCCGTGCATCTGCTGGCTTATGTCTTGTCTGCGGTCGTCTTCACACTGCTGGGACATCATTTGCTGGATCAGGACGAAGTGGTGACTCCGATCCGTGCCAGTCTGGATACTTTCGATCGCCAAGCAGAACGGCCCCTGTTCGAAACGACAACCGAGATCGATATCGCTCCTGCGAACAGCGAATCGACGATCGAGCGACTCGCCAATAATCTGGCTGTTTCGCAAAACGGCACCGTCAGCACTCGGCCAGAAGACTTCCTGCCCTCGTTCGCCAGCCCCGACAGCGACGGACCGGGCGCAGGCGGCGCTGAGTTTATGTTTAAGATCCCAGAGTCCGGTTTCGCAGTCACCAAAGGCAGCTTTACCGTTTGGTCCGAACCCGAAGTTCCTCGGCCAGGGCAGCCCTACCGACTGATTGTGCAAGTGCGTCTGCCGGACAAGATCAAAGCGTACCGCATCAATGATCTCAGCGGTCGCTTGGTTGGATCGGACGATTACCAGCAAAGGATTCCGTACGATCCCGATGCCCCGCATAATTTGTTTTACACGGATGAAAATCTGCAGGCGATCAAAATCACCAGTGGCAGTGAATCCATCAAAGTCCGCGACAACAAAATCCAGTTGATGATTATCGTGCCTCCCGCCCGCCGGATGGTCAAGGACACGATTCAGATTCGTTCGCGGCGATTACGAGAAAAGCAAGAACTGGAACTCGTCTTCGGCGGAGCACGCCCGTAAGCTCAAACTGCGTGAAAGTCCGCACCGCTGCGAGGAAGCCTTGCTCAACTTGAACCCTGCTGTGCAGGAACATTCGGCAAAGTCCGCTGTCGTCCACCTAGGCCTGCGAGAACTCTTGTTCGGCGTGATCCGCGTCGCTCGAACTGCGGCAATTTTTGCCCATGCGATGTCTCAATTCAGCCGATATCGGGGTAGAGTCTCGACACTTTGTATGGCATTCTTTGCCTGCGAACATTGCTCAAGACCGATCGTACGTAACCTTCCACTGGCTTCTGAAACTCGTTTCAAGGATGAAACTCCTCTCCGCAACACCGAGCGATGTTATGTTAGCCCAACACCGAAAGCAGTTCATCAGACCGGCTTTGGCACATATGATTTGTGGCCTGTGTGTGTTTCTATGCGCTACGGTCAGTGCTCAGGAAACTACGTTTCCGTCGGAAACACCGCCCGCTTCACCGGAGACGGGATTCTGGTTTGTCCACACGCACCATTCGTCGCAATCGTTTGATTATTCCGGTCCCAAATTCTGTCCTGCTGTGTTGCGACACGAGCAGTGCCAGCATTTCCGTCAGTCAGACTTTCAGGAAATGATTGCATCTTTGGCACCCGGTATTCCGGTGTGCATCATGGTGCATGGTAGTTTCGTTGACACCGCCAGTTGTTGCCGCGAATCCACTTATACTTGGAAGTGGCTAAAAAGTGCCGGCCGCGGGCACCAGATGCAGTTGATCAATTTTCACTGGCCAGTTATCGAGATCTGACTCCACTGGTGGCCTTCGACACCAACCAGCTTGGTCGCCGCGCCTGCCGCAACGGCTACTACTTGGCCGAACTTATTCAGCACTTGCCTCCGGAATGCCCCGTGTGCCTGATTGGGCATAGCCACGGGACACGCGTGATTTCGTCTTGCCTGCATTTGCTGGCTGGAGGAGCCATTCAGGGGATTCAGCATCCGTTCGCGCGCGTCAACGGACGACTCATCAGAACCGTGTTTACAGGTTCCGCCATCGATCATCATTGGTTGAATCCCGGCAAGCGCTATGATCGAGCGCTCAGCAGTACACAATGCCTGCTGAACATGACGAATTGTTATGATCCCGCGCTGGCCGTGTATCCGTTTCGCATGCCGTTGCTGGTCAGGCCGGCACTGGGAATGACGGGGCTCACCAGACTCGACCGTCGCCGATTGGGCCCCATGAGCCGCAAGGTTTTGGACTTCGACGTCACGCCTATCATCGGTGCCTCGCATTACTGGCCCTACTACTTTCAGCAACCCGGCTTGGCGATGGCCATGCGGAACTATGTCTATTTCCCAGATGTCGTTCCCGCAATGACGGTTGCCGCGAATGAAACCGCCATCGACTAGCCTCAAGGTTGGCTCCGTTTGACTCGACTCGCAGAGGACAACTTCAGCACAAGGTGCAGAAGTCAAAAGCCTTTTCTTCGAGTCGGGTTAAACGGTCCGGTGTGCCGACGAAATCATTTCGCAAACATGCCACTCTTCTCATCCCCGCGTGACAACAAATAAGCCAGCAGATCCAGCACTTCGTCTTGGTTCAACGGCTTCAACAAATCCATCGGCATGATGGAAACTTCAGACGGCGACATTTCATCGATGTCCGTTTTCGGAATATCAACGATCTTGGTGCTGTTTTCCGGATCAGTCAGCACGCTGATCTGATCGTCTGTTTCCGAAACAATCCGCCCCACAATGACTTTGCCCGCACTGGTGACCACGGTGCTGGCACGGTATTGATCGCTGATCACTTTGCTGGGCTGCATGATCGCTTCGGTCAGAGCTTCGATGTTGAACCGTCCCGCCAGTTGCGTCAGATCCGGTCCGGTGGCACCGCCGTCGCCACCAAAGCGATGGCACACGATACAGCGTGTGGCCGCAAACGCCTTCTGACCGTTTTCGAAGCTGCGATTCTGGAGCCCGTCGACCGCGAGGGTCCGAACTTCTTCCAGTGTCCACGCTTTGCCGGGTCCGGTTGGTTTCGGCAGTTCGGGCACTGTGTACGGCGTGCGAGCACCCGCTTTTTCGACGAGGACTCGATGGTCGAACGACGTTTTCTGCCACGCTTCGTCTTCGATGTTCTGCAGGAATTTTTTGAAGCTGTTGCCGCCGGACCATGTTTGAGCACGACCGAACCAGCGGTAATAGTCGGCTCGCAGTTCCGGCGTCCAGCCGACTTCGGCAACTCGCAGACAAAACGCATACCACATCTGCTGTTTGTCGGGTTGGTTGTCGATCATCGCTGTGATCGCTTTGCCGTAACCCGCATTGCGCGTCAATAATTCGCCCATGTCGACGTCTTCACGTTGAGCCGGCTGGTTCATCAGTTCGATGGTTTTGGCCACAATAGTCGGCGACTTCAGGTAGACCAGCATCTGACACAGTTCGCGGTTGACTCGGCTGTCTGATGAGGGAAAAGCAGCATCAAGCCGTGGAAGAAATCCCGCGCTGTCTGACATTGTGGCCTCTCCGCGACGGATAAAGGTCAACGATAGTGCGCGCAGATAATTCAGTTGCTGCGTTTGCGTCAGTGCTGTGAAATTCAAGGAGCCCAAGGCCTCGACAGCAACGCCTCGTGCGGCGGCGTCCCATTCTTTTGCGGCCAATTCAGAACCGCGAACGGTGCTAACGTGAGAGTGCGGGGCCTTGGCAAGGGACACTGCTAATCCGATTCGCTCATCAGGTAACATGCCACCATCTGCTCCGATATCAGTCTTTAACTTTTCGAGGAAGCTTGTTGAGAAATCGTTCCAAAGCGCTTGTGAATTAAAGAATGCGATTCTAGCCGCAGTCTTGAGGAAAGGATCGCCGGTGGCGATGTCTTCGCTCAATCGGTTGGCGAAGTCATTGGAATCTGCGGGGAGGTCTGGCTGCAGAGCTCCTGCATGTCCATGAAATCGTTCGATTTCGTGGCGGTGAGCACGGGCGTCGACGAATTCAGCAGAATTCAGTGCCGCTGGGCTTGTCGACGCGTCACCCACATAGACAACTCGGAACAATTCAGACTGCGTTCCACGTCCACCAACGGAAAAGTACAACGCTCCATCCGGTCCCGCCGCCACGTCCGTCAGTGGCAGCGGGCTGCGGGAAACGAACTCTTCCTTCGTCGCCATGTAGCTGCTTTGGTGTGGTTCGGTATGAATCGCGTACATCGTGCCGAACGTCCAGTCGCAGATGTACAGTGCCTTCTGGTACTTCGCCGGGAACTTAACGGGTGCATAAACGTAGCCGTCGAGTCCACTCGGAACGGTCGCGGATGCTTTTTTCGCTGCTTCTGAATCGGCCGCCAATGGCGGACCATAACCGAACTCAACGCCAACCGGCGAACCGGGGCCAATGTTGATCATCGCTGGCAAGCTGTCGATGTAGTATTCCGGCCATTTGCCCGTCCCACTGCGCCAGCCGAATTCACTGCCGCTGGTGGCGTGGACGACTCGCGTCGGACGATACCACGGACTGCCGAAGTCCCATTCCATGTCGGCGTCGTAGGCGAATAATTCGCCATCCGCGTTGAAGGCCATGTCATACGGATTGCGATAACCGATGCTCCAAATTTCCCACGTCTTGCCGTCTGGATCGGTGCTGGCAATCCAGCCGCCGGGCGCCAGTTTGCCGCGGGCGTGTCCATTGGCATCCCACATGCGTGGCAGCAATAAGTCTTCGCCCCAGTTGGTGGGAATGCGACTGCTGTAGTTTTCGTTTTCCAATTCTTCGCCCGCCTTGAATGGCGGATCAGTATGGTTTCCCGCGATCACAAAGATGCGTTTACCATCGGGAGACAGTCGAATGGAATGTGGCCCGTGTTCTCCGCCGCCCCGGAATTCCTTCAACTTGACGCATTCGTCAAACTGATCGTCTCCGTCGGTATCGCGAGCTCGATACAAACCGCTCCCCGGCCCGCCATTGCAACAAAAGTACAGACTGTCGAACGCCCACAACATGCCGTGAGCCCCAGACGGCTGAAATTCGCATTTACTGAAGTCCAGACGTTCGACGTTGGTTTGTGCGTCCGAACCTGCAGCGGAATCAACTTCAGGCAGCGTGATCCGACAAATGCCCTTGTCTCCCTGATCGCTGGCCAGCAGTCGGCCTTTGTTGTCGAAGGCAATACAAACCCACGAACCAAGTTCCTCTTTGGGAACGGTGAACAATTTCTGCACCTGAAACCCCGGCAGCGTTTCGAAGACTCCGCGCGGAACTCGACCTTCAGCAACCGTATTTTCAAACACCTTGCCCCACGGGCCTTCGCCGTAATTGCCTCGCGTGGCCACCTTCGAACCGTCTGCCAAATTCTTGGTCGCGATCATCCAATCCGGATTGGTGACTTCATAAGTGACCTTGCCACGGGAATCCTGAACGGCCAGCTTCAGCACGAATGCCGCAATCCCGCCTTGGTTTTGCACATTAGCTGTGATCGTGTTTTCACCAGCTTTCAAATGCTGCCCAACATCGGCGGACATCGGTTCCTGCCATTCGGAACTGCTGGCGACTTGCACGCCATTGATGCTGACAGAACCCACGTTGTCGCAGGATGCCATCAGCTTGGCCGCACTGACGTCAGTGACCGTGAACGTCGTTTGCAGAGTGTAGTCTGTGCCGTTTTCGGGGCCCCAAATCCATGTCGGCCGTGGACCAGCGTTGAAGTCCGCCGTGGAAATCTCCAGCTTCTGTTGCTCGGTCTGCTTAGCATCCGTTTGTCTTTCCGGACCGCGTGCGACGGAAGGCTGGGCTTCGACTGTCTGCGTCCATGTGGCAGCAGCGGTGTCCGATGCCGTCGAAACCTGACTGTAAGCGATCGGCGGCAATGCAAACGTCAGAATGCCGAGCGTCGCAAGTGTGAATCGATTTCTGTTTTTCATGGCTAATTCGCAGGTAGGGAGACTGAAGGATCAAGGCGGGAATTCCGGGAGCATAAATGCCAATTCCCGCCAATGCGAGCGACCACAATTCCGGACGCAGATGTGCGTCTGACAATCTCGTCTTTTTGACCACAGATTTCACAGATGGACACAGATAAAGACCGAGGGCATATCGCCCCGTGGACATGAGCATAAGCGCAACCATGTTTTAACCCGCCATTTTCTAACAATCGCTCCCCCGATCATTGGACCGGCCTAATGGGTTCATTAAGGGAAATCGCGAGACGTTGGAAAATGTTGGGTTAGAAAATGGGTGCGCGGCTGGGGGGGGAACCGGTTTTGCGCCGTGAGAGCCGCCGATTGGGATTCACCACGCTAATCATCATCCGTGAACGCTCCTGACGTGAACACATGCCGATCCAGACGGATCGGCATAGTTTTCCTGTCTTATCTGCAACGCAGAATCAACCGACGGTGGTGGGAAAAACCAGACGGGTGCGACAAATTTTGTGATCCCCAACGGCCACAGATGGCATCTTCTTCAGCAGACCATCTTCACTTGTCACAGACTGTTGAAACCAATGACTGATACGAATGCTGCCAGTGGGACACGCCGTCGTCGCCCCGGATTTACGCTGATTGAGCTATTGGTGGTGATTGCCATCATCGCCGTGCTGATCGCCCTGCTGTTACCCGCTGTTCAGAACGCGCGCGAAGCCGCGCGCAGAACGCAATGTCGCAATAACCTCAAACAGTTCGGCATCGCGCTGGCTAACTATCATGACGTTAACAAGATGCTGCCCCCAGCCATGATTAACCCCGGTCGGCTGGAAAGTTTTCCGTTCTACAGCAACGGAAATCGAGTGCTCAATACAACAGGCTGGACGTTGCTGTTGCCGTATCTGGATCAAGCAGCGGCTTATCAGCAGTATGACTTCAATCAATGTTCGTCGCAGTCAGCGTATGGCGGCATGCCGGTGGCCGGTGATGACCTGTCAAATTCTGAAGTCACCAGCCACTTTGTTCCGGTTCTGGAGTGCCCCACAGATACCGCTGCCGGAGAACTTTCTTCCTTCGCACCGGGTTCGACGCACGTGTATTCTCGTCGAGCCGGTCGCAGAACCAGCTATCTATTTTCGACCGGACGGTTCACCGACTGGGACGTGACATGGGGCGAAACCGCGAATGACATTCGCCGCGGGATGTTCGGAAACAATTCTTCCGCACGCATGCGAGACATGCAGGACGGGTCGTCAAATTCCATCGCGATCGGCGAATCGCACGGTGGAGAGAAACGCAAAGTCAGCACGCACTTCGGGCCGTGGGGCATGACGGGCAGTCATACATGCTGCCATGGTCGAGTGTTAAGCGACAGCGATTCGTCTGTTGATCCCATCCACTTCACAGACACCCGCTGGGGACTAAACGCCGCTTGGGATGCGTCGGAACGCAGCTACGCATGGGTCTTTAATAGTGGTCATGTTGGTGGCGGACAGTTTTTGCTGGGCGACGGTTCGGTCCGGTTCATCAGCGATAACGTCGACTATCGATTGTTCTGCTTATTGAATTATCTGCAGGACGGCCAAACGATCGGAGAATTTTAAGGTGAGCGTTCGCAGAAGAAATCTCGTACTAATATGCGGTGGCGTGTTTGTGTTGGCTTGTCTGCCCCCAATGTGGTCCGGCAATCAGTCGATGTCCGGGCCGGCTGTGGGTGGCTTTGTATTTTTCGATGACCAGCCATTGGGGAATGCGGACGTGTTCTTCGTTCCGGAAGAACTGGGCGGGCCAGCCAAGTCGTATATTGGCAAGTCCAATGGCGGCGGATTCTACGAAGTGCCCCGCGGAGTGCCTGCTGGCGACTACCGTGTCGTCATTCGAGCGGCGATTGGAAACGTCGACGACATATCCGCCGGGCTGGCCGACGAGGCCGAAATCGACAGCACGCAACAGTTGATGATGGCGGAAGCCAAATCGAATCGCGTTTCCCGAAGCAGTCACCGCCGCCGCCAAACGAACGTCGCCCAAGCCACATTGGCCACACTGCCAGACATCTACAGTTCAGCCGCCGGCACCATCCTGCGCATCCGAGTGCCCGCAGAAGGAACCGACACCGCCGATCTGTATCTGTGGTCCGACCTGTGCGAAGTCATCGCCAGCGAACCGCGCCATTCGGTAGCTCGAAGAAGTCCGGCGTTGGCTTGGAACTAAGCATCGGATCTAGGCGAGGCAAGGCTGTGAGCGACGAAGCTTGGGAGGAATCCATTGCCCGATGGCTCAACTTGGAATCCACTATTCATCCCCGAGGTTGATTTCGAGTTCGTTTTCAAAGCCAACCGAATCAAATACAGACGGCTGACACTTGGCATGCTTGACCTCTGACGCTTCCCACGCGACATTGCAATTATGAAAGAAATAGAATGTCCCTGAGTGCGTGATTCGCTGCCTATTCAAGGTGTAAAAGCGGTCCATCATGCGTTGGAAACTGTTATGGCAGCGGGCGCGGCCAATTTTAGAGATTCCATTCAGCATCTTGCATGCCTACATCGTCAGACTTGGGACTTGCGAATTCCTCGAATTGCACAGCACAATCGGCTGGCCAGTGACGATCCTCACTGTCGTTGGGGCTGCTACGGGATTTATTGTCCTTTCGGGTTACGACCTGACCAAGTCAATCCAAGCCTTTCGGCAAGGATTGAGCGAAGGAAAAGCCGACTCTGAACGCGAACAAAGGGAAGCACCCCGTAGGCAGTCATAATCGCTCGGAACCAAAGTTCATTCCCGACACACGGCACGGGCCGCCGAAAACTCGGGGCGAGTTTCGTGACTGGCAATCATTCAATAATCGTTTCCGCGTTTTCCGAGGTTGCCGAAACCGCAGCCGTCTTCGCTGTCTTGCGGATCACGGCCAGCCAGTCTTCCGCTTCGTCCACTGGTGGAGTCCCCAGCGAAACTGCTCCACCTCCACTGACGACAGCTACAGAACCGGACTGCAGGTCGCCGCCAGAACGCGGATTGAACCACCGCACTTCGTAGTCGCCCTTGGCGTCGCTCAGGTCAAGCTGCGAAACACCGCCGCTCGGCAGATACACCAAGTAAGTGTCGTTCGCTTTGGCAAAGCAAAACTTCGAAATTCCGTGGTCCGCATTGCCGACCAGTGCGTCAACATTCTGCATTTCCCAAAACGGAATGTGGTTGTCATGGAAGAAACCAATCGCGATACGACAGTAGTCCCAGCTTTGATCGCGGCTGCGCCAGTCTTCACACACGATGTCGTTTTCGTCGAACTGATAGCCGAAGTAATACTCGTTACCGGCTCCACCGGCCATCAAAGTTCCCCACAGCGTTTGCTGGCGAACTTCGTGCTGCGTGTGCGCCATTTCGCCGTTGCGGTCGTGGCCATCGAAGCCCTTGTATCCGAGGTCTGGACATTGAGCGTGTTTGGCTGAGCCTGATTCGTCAAACGCCACAATCCACGGCTTGCCCGCAGCGGCGGAAGCTTTGACCCATTTCACGGTATGCTCGTGAGTCGTCCGTAAGCTGCTGTTTTGCAATGACAGTCCGGTCAGCTTCGATTCGTTTCCCAACAGCGGACCATACACTTTGTCCTGCTGATCCGGAAAGGTGTGCAGCACAATGTTGTGACCATAGGCATCCAGTGCAGCGATGTAGTTGATCATGGCCTGTTGCTGCTGAGTCGACTGAGTATTCTCTTCGCCGAGATTCCAGTTCAGCGCGAGGTTGTGACCAAACCGTGCGATGAGTTCTCGACAATACAGCATGCGCTGGACACCGAGGTCTCCGCCGTCCAGACATTCCGGAACGTTGCCGCCGCCTTTGCCTTTGCGGTGGTCATCGTTTTCTGTTTCCTGCATTTTGAAGTGCAGATACATGCCTTTGGCCGTGCTGTGATCAAAGACCGTGCCCCACTGATCAAGCTTGCTGCAGTCGTAATGCAGTTTGTCTCCGCGTTGAATGAACGGCCACACGTTGTCGCCATCGCCACCCGCATTGTAAGTCAGAAACGAATAGGCGTTGCAGCCCTTGCCGGAAAGATAGTTGACCGCCCCAATCAGGGCTTTGCCTTTGCCATCTGCCCACGTCGGATCGCCTGTGTTCCAGTCCTGCAGGTGAGGCGACCATGTTTTCAGTGGAGCCTTCTTCGGGTTGCCGGCCAGCGTGTTGTCGAAGTCGGCATACGCCAACAACGTTTCCGGAGCATCCGCACCAACCTTCAGGAAGTATTGGCCCGAACCTGCGAATTGCAGATAGTGCTTGCCGACATATTGCAAGCGTCCGTGTGCGCGCAAGTCGCGCCCCGTTTTATCAGATGCAGCGATTGTCAGGCGGCCGGATGTTCCGTCGAAGGGAGCCACGGCTGTTGCAGTCGCGTCCGTTTTCAATGCCGCGAGGTCTCCGGTTGTGAACGAAACTTTGTAGTTCCACTGCCCCGCTTTGTGCGGTGCAAAGTGAACTCGCCAAGCCGTCCCAGCTTCCGCCGATGAATTCGCCGCGTTGCCGTCTGCAGCGAAGTAGCCGGGAATGATAAACGAATCACCGTCGGCGTGCGTGAACGTGACTGTCATGCAGTGGTCGGTGAATGGATTGGGTTGGTTGTCTTTTTCGTGAGCGTACGGGCCGTTCAATGTCAGTGTGACATTGTGCCAGACACGACTTTCGCCAGACACAACAACAGCGCCGTCACCGTCGGGTTGTCGAGGCTGCTGTAGGATCTTGTCCGAAGACGCTTTTGTGGGGCTGCCCACGATGGTCGATTTTGACTTGACGGCAGGTTGTTCAGTGGCCTGCTGTTTCAGCATTGGTGCGGCCGCGATTTTCGTCGCTTCGTCGGCAGGACGAAACGTGACGGCCGACCAGCGAGCTCGACTGTATTCTTGACCATCCGCACTGCCGATCGTGGAAGAGACTCCAATCATAGCGCCTTCGGTGATCTTGATATTCTTCCACGTCCTGTTGAAGTCTTTGCCTTCTTCAAACATCTTCGTGCCCAGCGGACACTTAAAGTCACCGACCAGATCGTCATCGACTTTCACTTCGTAAGTCGACTGCCCGTCATTTTCACCGACCGCTCGCAACGTGACGTTGTACACGCCCGTGGGATAAGGAAACGTCAGGCGCACAGTCCCGATTTTGTGTTTGTCCGGGTTAATGGCCATCCATTTTCCGTTGTCCAGATAGTATCCCGTCGCCTGACTGTCTGCGAACATCGCCGCTGTCATCCGTAGTTCGCCAGACGGTTTCGCATTGTGTGCTCGTTCGGGAACGGGCTGAATTTTGACGGCTTTGGTCGGTGGGGCTGCTGGAGCTTCAACCAATGGAAAACTGGCGGGCAGCTTGCCGTGGCTGACCACCGCTTGTGGTCCGTGATCTGCCGGGCGTTCGAAGTCGTGGTTGGTGGTCATCAGCCATTTGTCGAATTCGAATCCGTCTTCTCGCATCGAAAACTGGACGACGTGTTCGCCCGCTTCTGTGATATCCAGAAAGATCTTGTGTGGCTCGCCGCAGTGTTCTGCCTCAGTCCGCTGGTTACTGTCCCACCGCCACGTTTGTTTGCCCTGACACCATTGCAGTCGCTGTCCGGTTTCTGGCCATTCGCCGTCAATGCCGACGTGCAAGCCGTTGTCTTCCGGACCTGTCGAATGGCAGCGAACCCACACGTAGTAGCGCCCCGGTGTCGTGATGTTCACTTTGTAATGCAGGATCGCCATCTTGCCGGCTGCGGGAGAAAAGTTTTCGCCCTTGATCAGTTTGTGGTCATGATTGCGTCGAGTATCTGGCAGGATTTCCAGATAGGCGCCCCCACTGGCACCGCCCACATGAGCCGGATCGCCGTCGGGCGTTAGGTCGGGAGTCAGTTCCGAATGCGTCAGATAAAAGGCGCGCACATCGGCTTGTGTCTGTTGAAAGAAATGCTCCGCTTCAACCGCCAGCAGTCCGTCTTGTTCGGCAAACACCACGGACGGATCGGTAATGGGTTGTTGAGCGATAACGTCTGTTGGAAACGCGGCTGACAGGAACGTACAGATCGCGAAGCATCCGAAAATCTTGTTTGTCATGAAGAGGCTTTCGTGGAAAATAGTCGGGCAAGTGTGATGGAGGGAATTCCAAAACAACCGTAGGATACGGCTTCCAGCCTTTTTATCCCCCACAACTTTTTCTTGCCTTTTCAGTGGCGGTGGATATTCATTGTGACGTTCTGATTCGCAGTTTGCACGGAGGTTGCAGCCGATGATCGTCGACTGGGTAGTCAAGCCGGGCAATCGCACGTTCAGGCAGCTTGAAAGGCTCGTAGAATGCCTTTGAGTTTGTCCAAATTCCATCCTGCGGTGAGGCGTTTTGCCCGCACGTTATCTTTGACCGTGGTGTCGGCTTTCAAAATCGACAGAGCAAGACGGCGAAAGACGGAAAACTTTTTCGGACCGTTGCCCTTGCGAATGCGACTGTTGTCTTCTGCAAATGTGACATCCAAAGTGTGGTGAAGTGTATTCTCGATGCTCCCGTGTTCTCGAAAATGGTGTGCGTGAGGTCGCACTTGCGGTGGCAGGCTGCTGATGAAGTACGACGTTTCTGTTTGTATCGTGCCATCGCTGAGAACTCGCTTGCGGTCCATTCGCCCGATCGTTTTCAAACCAGCCCACTTCTTTCGT
>JBDNHJ010000381.1:0-28232 GCA_041688835.1 Fuerstiella sp. | reverse complement strand
GTGCTCACCGGAAAGCGTAATGAGATCCGCGAGCAAGCCCTCGAAGGCACGCAGAATATGCTGGACAAGTACGAATGCGGAATTCGAATTACGGACCTGCAACTGCAGCGAGTCACTCCACCCGAACAGGTGAAAGCCTCCTTTGCAGCAGTTAACGAATCTGTGCAGACACGAGACAAGCTGGAGAACGAGGCCAATAAAGAGAAGAACACTTTGCTGCCTAAGGCTCGAGCGGATCGAGACAAAGCGATTCGTGAAGCGGAAGGTTATGCGGCCCGCAGGCGTTCGGAAGTTAAAGGCGAAATCGACGCATTGATGGCTCAGTACGAACAATACGCGAAGGCTACAGCAGAAACGCGGCAGCGACTGTATCTGGAATCGATGGAGAAAGTCATGTCGACTGTGAAAAATAAAACGATTATTGATTCGGACATGCAGCAACTGTTGCCGCTGTTGAATCTCAACGAAGGAGGCCGCTAATGCCCGTTTCAAAAGAAGCCCGCGGGCCGATCGCCCTCGTCATTGGTCTCGTGTTGGTCGCGGTGATCTATTCTTCCGTCTTTACCGTCAACGAACGCGAAATGGCGGTTGTGTTAGAGTTTGGTAAACCCGTCAAGAGTATCAAAGAACCGGGTCTGAACTTTAAGATTCCGTTTATTCAGGAGGTTCGTCGTCTGCCGAAGACACGACAGTTTTGGGCGAATGCGTCCAACGATGTGCTGGTGGAGTTGCCGACCAAGGACGGCAAGAGGATTGAGATTTCGGTTTGGGCGATCTGGCGGATCACCGATCCGGAGCAGTTTGTGAAGGTCATGCGAACGGTTGACAACGCCGAACAGCAGGTTCGACAACGCGTCCGCGCTGGTGTGCGAGACGGAATTACGGCTTACGATTTGTCCGAAGTGGTCCGTAGCTCAGATCGCGAAATGACCTACTCGTTCGGTCTTGAGGGTCTTCCAGAAACCGTGCCCGGTGTCGAAGAAGATGTTGCCACCGACCTGGCTGCAGCAGGCGAGCAGGCGACGATTCGTTTTGGTCGTGAGTTTATTATGGCGCAGATGCGTGACGAAATTAAAAAGCAATTGATCGATGCCGACGATGCAGGCACTCAAGGGACGAATCGTGGTATCGAGCTGGTGGACGTTGGGATCAGCGATATCGGCTTCGTGCAGTCTGTCCGCATCGCCGCTTTCGAACGGCTCACAGCCTTCATGGAAGCGATTTCTGCACGCTACCGCAACGAAGGTGAACAGCGTAAGCAGGAAATTATCAACGAAGCGACGGCCGAAGCCGAAAAGATTTTGGGCGAAGGCCAAGAACAAAGCAAACGCTTACGAGGCGAAGTGGAGGCGGAAATCATTGAAATGTATGCGAAAGCGATACAGACCACAGGTGAGTTTTACAACTTCCAACGCACATTGGAAGTTTACGAAAAGGCGCTCGGCGGTGACACGCGTTTGATTATGACCACTGACAACGATCTGTTTCAGATGCTGAAGGGGGCTGGCGACGGCAAAAAGGAGTAGTTTCCACGTCTTTGTTCCTGTGCGGGGGGACGTCGATCGAATGACTCTGGCATAGCGAAGTAGCGGAGCGGAGTAACACATCGACGTTTCGGAGCGTGACCTACTGTGACAACTGAACGTCAGTTTATTCAACAGCTGCAACAACGCTTTCCAGCCAAGCCTCCTGTCTTGGTCGGCATTGGCGATGATGGAGCCGTGTTGAACTGTGTAGCCGAACAGCAGCAGGTTGTGGTCACGGACTTGCTTTTGGACCGCGTGCATTTCGATCTGCGTCAGACTTCGGCCGCGTGTGTGGGACGCAAGGCTATGGCGGTGAATCTCAGTGATTTGGCCGCCATGGCCTGTTGGCCAACAGCCGCGTTTGTTTCGATCGCGATTCCTCGGACACTGGCTGCACCGGATCAGTTTTTGACGCAGCTGTACAATGCGATGTCGGAACTGGCCGATCAATATCAGTTCACGATTGCTGGTGGAGACACCAATCGCTGGGACGGGCCGTTTGCAATCAATGTCTGTCTGACTGGTGTGCCGATCGGCAAGCAGGCGATCCTGAGGTCTGGAGCACAGCTTGGTGACAAGTTGTTTGTGACCGGGCCGCTGGGAGGAAGTCTGGCCAGTGGTCGACATCTGACTTTCGAACCACAGCTGCAGACGGCGAAGTGGCTGGCTGAAAATGTTGCAGTCACCGCAATGATGGACATCAGCGATGGTCTGAGCATCGATCTACATCGTATGCTGGAAGCCAGCGGCACCGGGGCGGTGCTGTATCAGGACTGCATCCCGATCCATGACGATGTGCCCGTGTCACTTTCGGTTGCGGAGCGTTTGCACGCCGCACTGTCTGATGGCGAAGACTTCGAACTGTTGCTGGCGGTGACAGACGACGCCGATTTGAAATCAGCGCCCATCGAATTTCATGACATTGGCACGGTCAGTGATCAAGTTGGGCAAGTATTCTTGGAGGATTCCTGTGGAAACCGATCTGTATTGCCGGAATCTGGTTGGCAACATTCTTAGTCCGGGTGGCCCACCAGCCAGCGACGACTTGTACGGGTGGCCGTGGTTGGAACGAGGTACGAGCGAAACCACGGAACGAACCATCAGCGACGGACGACCTCGGATACGATTCCAGCGTTCCGCAGGCTCAGTCCAGCCCCCAACCACTTAATTGCTATGATTGTTGGCGTCTGAACACCTGCACAGAGCGACCGTTATGGATCATCAAAAACGTCAGCATCGCCCAAGAGGCTTCAACGACCCGAAGCATGCGCATGAGTTGACATTTTCCTGTTACCAGAAGTATCCGTTGCTGCTGAAAGAGCGAACTTGCTTATGGCTGGCGGAACAGCTGGAAGTCGTTTGTCGAGAACTGCAATACGATTTGTGGGCCTACGTTTTTATGCCCGACCATGTCCACCTGATTGTTTACCCTCGCCTTGAAGAATACGACACGTCACAGTTTCTGAAACGACTGAAAGAGCCAGTGAGTCGAAAGGCCGTTCAGTTTCTGAAACAGGAAGCTCCGGAATGGCTTGAACGTATTTGTGTACGACGAGGATCAAGATCCGAACACCATTTTTGGCAACTTGGGCGAGGTTATGATCGCAATATCATGCGCGGCAGGACGCTGCTGGCGATGGTTGAGTACACACATATGAACCCGGTCCGAAAGCAGTTGGTCGCAACAGTCGCCGAATGGAAATGGTCGAGCGCGGGTTGGTATCAAGATTTACCACTGAATACGCTCAAGCCAGACTCTGTCCCGTGGGACTGGCTGGAAGATGATAAATAGGGCTTCCATGTGACGGACTTGCTTTCCACGGGTGGGGCTGGACTGAGCTTGCGAAGAAAGCCCCTGGGTGTGATGTCAACCCACCGTGGTTTCACTCGTTCCTCGTTCCAACCACGGCCACCCGGTCAGTGTTGACAGACTCACTTTTTACCGGTGGCCTTGGGCTGGACTGGACTGAGCTTGCGAAGGGAGCCCCCGGAGTGCGACGTCGAACTCACCGTGGTTTCACTCGTTCCTCGTTCCAACCACGGCCACCCGCTGAGTGCTGACAGACTTGCCTTCGCCCGTCGCGAATTTCGCGGGTTTTTGCTGTTTGTTCGGGTTTTTCGTGGTTCAATACGCCCCGCGTGGATTCGGTGAACAGTTCCACCATATTCTGCTGTCGATCGGTACAGATCTTCAGCTGGTCATTTTTGACGAATAGAAATATCAATGCAAAAGTTATCGTCGTTCTGTTTGCCAGTGGCCGCTGTCGTTTTTTCATTCGTCAGTGCCCTGCCCTTTGTTGCCGCTCAATCGCATGTTGCCCTGCAAAATGTGAATGGCCAGTTTCTGCTGACTCGTAACGGCACACCCTATCGCATCAAGGGTGTTGGCGGGGATCAGTATCTTGCTGATTTTGCCAAGGCCGGTGGCAATGCCATTCGCACATGGGGGGCGGAACAGCTTGAGGCGGCACTGGACGAAGCACAGCAGCATGGCTTGACGGTCTGTGCCGGATTGTGGTTGGGGCATCAGAGACATGGATTCGACTATGCGGACGAAGCGGCTGTTCGAAAGCAGCTGGAACAAACGCTGGCGGAAGTTCGCAAATACAAAGATCACCCGGCTCTGCTGATGTGGGGCATCGGCAACGAAATGGAAGGTAAAGGAACCGATCCCTTGGTCTGGAAAGCCGTCAATGAGATTGCTCGTGAAGTCAAACGGATTGACCCCCATCATCCAACAATCACGGTGATCGCTGAACTGGGACAGGATGCGATCAAGTTGCAGAACCTAAACCGCTTTTGTCCCGATATCGACATCGTGGGAGTGAATTCTTACGGTGGAATTTCCACCTTGGGATCGCGTTACAAGGCGTCCGGCATCACCAAGCCTTACGTCGTCACCGAACATGGTCCCGCAGGTCCGTGGGAAACGGCAAAAACGTCTTGGGGTGCGCCACTGGAATTGTCCAGCACGCAAAAAGGCCAAGCCTTCGCGGACGGATATCGTTCTGCCGTGCTTGAGCAACCCGAGCTCTGTCTCGGTTCGTACGCTTTTCTGTGGGGGCATAAGCAGGAAACGACGGCCACATGGTTTGGTATGTTATTGCCCGACGGCACGCGACTGGCCGCTGTGGATGCCATGAGCGAAGCGTGGACGGGTTCGGCCCCCAAAAATCGATGCCCGCAGATAGCATCGCTAAGTGTTGATCAAACGCAGACTCTGAAGCCGGGGACCATTATCGGTGCCACCATATCCGTCAGTGATCCTGAAGCAGACCCACTAACAATGAAGTGGGTGTTGCGCAGCGATTCAGGAACGATCGGCGTGGGTGGCGACGCTCAGGCCGCAGAGAAGACTTTGGAAGACGCGATCCAAGCCACCAAAGATAAGGCTGTCGTCACCGTGCCTCAAGGGAAAGGCGGCTACCGTCTGTTCGCTTATGTGTCTGATGGACAAGGCGGCGCGGCTGTCGCGAACGTTCCGATTTACGTTGACGGCACTGTGATGGCACCGTCTAAATTGTCGCCCGCGAAACTGCCCTTTGCTGTGTATCAGGATGACTCTCATCAAACGGTGTTTGCTGCATCAGGGTACATGGGAAACACGACTGCAGTCAGCATGCAGCTGGACAGTTCGGATCAGCCCCACAGCGGAAAAACCTGCTTGAAGGTTTCGTATGATTCTGGTGCGGATTGGGGTGGAGTTCTGTGGCAATCACCGGCCGACGACTGGGATGGGACAAAACCAGGTGGAGCTAATCTGACGGGGGCCACACAGTTGGAATTCTGGGTGCGTGGCGCGAACGGCGGAGAAGTCGTGAACTTTGTCTTTGGCGTTCTGGACGGAACTCAACCGTATCGCGATACCGCCAAAGGGGAACTCAAGGATGTCAAGCTGACCAGCGACTGGCAAAAGCTTTCGTTCCCTCTGAAAGGCAAAGACGTCAGTCGCATCAAAACCGCCTTCGGCTGGTCTCTGGCAGGACAAGGCAAGCCTGTCACATTCTACCTCGACGACATCCGCTACGTGGGTCCGTAGAAATCGGCCAGAAACCAATTCCGTATCAGCAGCATCCTGCCGCCGTGATATCGCGGCGAAGGTGCGGCGAAGGTGCCACGCCAGAATGCCGGGGCTGGTTTCACTGCCTAAACAATGGCGTCGCCTTGGGCGAGTGTTTAGCCGCCGGGCGTTCAGGCGATTTGGACATCTGGATCGAGTTCTTATTTTAACTCTTATTGGCAAAAGCGTGGAGTCTATGCTTTTCTTTTTTCGAGTAGACGCCGCGCCTCTTTATGCCAAGGCTCGTAGTCAGGGTCAGCCAATACGTTTTCCAGAATCTCGTTTGTTTCAGATCGGAGTTGGATGTTTGGATTCGCGTCATAGGCCTTCTTGACCGACAAGACTAAACTGGCGATGAAACCAATCCCCAAGGCGATCGCGACATACCAGCCTATCGGGTACTGTTCGTAAAATTCACGCTCCTTTAAGCCAAGAAACAGTTGCAGACGTTTGAGTAAGTAAAGCCCGACGAAACATGCGTTGACGGCAGTTATCCCGATCAAGAAACGTGCGTTGTCGCTTTTTAGCTTCTTCATCGCTTTGCTGGCTAACGAATAACGATCTATCCGGCGGCAGGATGGCGACTGATAAATCGTGCGTTGAACTTTTCCGCTTTGTGTGCGGAGGACGTCAGTCAAACGTTGACCGTTTGCCCTTGCGGATTCAATCACGTCATGGAATCCTGTCAGGTTCTAGCATAGCCTGAGAACGACTGATTGTCACGCCCGAAGGTGCTCCGAACGGATTGACGATGCTGCGAATTCTCGCTGTCATCCAAGTGTTGCCGATCGTGAGCTCACTGTTGACCGCGTTCCGGTAGCCGAAGCAGAGTCGTCATCACTCTCCCCAGTAATGAGCGAAAGTGGAAGTGGACTTCGCAAACTTCAGACCTTGCCCGAAACAAACGGCAGTTTTTTCTGCGACATCAAACGACGGCGGCAAGATGGCTCATGACCCGCGGCGTTTGTTGAGCAGCATCTTTACTGCACTGGACGTGAGGCTATACTATAGCTCCGCCCGAATCTCCCCTCCTTCAACTGCGCCTCCTGACTATGACGCTGCCTACCGTACGTGTTTTTAGCATCGCTGTGTTCTGCCTGATTTCTGTCGCCTTCGCCGATGAAGGTGCAGACCAGAAATCCACCGGCGAAGTAAGTTATCTGACCGGTGCGTTACAGCAGGCATCGGCTGAGAGACCTCCGCTGATGCATCCGGTCAGTGCGATCTTGAAGACTCGCTGCCTTGAATGTCACGACTCAGATTCGAAGAGCGGAGGCATGGATCTGGAAGCTCGACTGGCGGCTTTCGACGTGCAGAAAGACGTCGACGACTGGGCGAAGATTGAACACGCGATCGTCAGCGGAAAAATGCCGCCGGCGAGTGAAACAACTTTGACCGAGATGCAAAAGCAGGAGTTCCATGCGTGGTTTGAGGCAGAATTCGTGATGCCCGGTGGAGTGCTGCATCCCGGTCCGAATATGCCTCGTCGGCTGACTCGCGAAGAGCTGCAAAACACGCTCGAAGATATTCTGCACGTCGATCTCCGAGTGATCGTGACCAACAGCCGACTGCACGTGATTCCGGATACGATCATCGAGAAATTCTTCAGCGTCGGAGTCATCGGCGATTCGGGATTCTCAAACGATGCCGTAACGCTCAGTCAGGAGCCAATCGACATTCAGAGATATTCCCGCTGCTTTTCGCTGGTGCTGTCTCTGCTGGATTCCAACGCAGCGGCGCGGAAACAATTGTTCGGCCAGGCATCGCTGCCAGAACAGTTTTCGGCTCAGGATGCTCGGTCGGTGATCGAATCGTTCGTCCGATCAGCTTGGCGTCGCGCGGGTACGACCCAGGAAATCGCGGCGCTGACGAACGTGTTCGAACAGGTTTCGCAGAACGGATCGAGCTACGAAGGAATCAAGGCATCGCTGCTGGCGGCGCTGTTGTCACCGTCGTTTCTGTTTCGGCTGGAAGATACGGTCGCGGCTGCTGAGAAAACCGGTGACGCTGCTGTGCCACCGAGTGCTATGGTTTCGCCGACGGAGCTGGCCGTGCGGTTGTCTTACTTTCTCTGGTCCGCGCCACCGGACGAAGAACTGCTGCGGCTGGCCGAAAACGGGACGCTGCAGGACGACGAAGTGCTGCGGCAGCAAGTTCGGCGCATGCTTGCGGATCCGAAACGTGTCGCGTTGGCGGAGGATCTTGGCGGCGAATGGTTCGACTACAAAAAACTGCGTCAGCAGAGTGCTGTCAATCAACGCAGCGACAAGATGGCTGGGTTTTATCGCACGCAGTTTGAGGAAGCTGTGTTGTTCTTCGACAGCGTCATTCGCTATCGCCAGCCGATCTTCAGTCTCATTGATGCCGACTGGGCCTATCTGAACGATCATCAGAAAAACATCTACCGCATGCAGACCGCAGCGAAATCATTCGAAGACACAAACGTTCTGCCGCCGATCAACCTGCATTATCGCGACAATGCCCGGCAGGTTCAGACTCAGAATTACGAATACAAACACGCTCCGCTGACGGTTATGAAACTGACGGATTCAGACCGCGGTGGATTTGTCACACTGGGCTCAACCATGAGCGTTACGTCCACAGAAAATCGTACCAGTCCGATTCGACGCGGTGTCTGGGTGATGGAACGCATTCTGGGGCAACACTTGGAAGTGCCCGACGACATTCCGGATCTGGAAGTGACGAAGAAAAAGGCAAAAGTTGAAAACCGCGAACTGACCGATAACGAACTGCTGAAGCTGCATTCGTCGCAGGTCGGTTGTGCGTCGTGCCATCAGTACATCGACCCCATCGGATTCGGTCTGGAAGCGTTCGATCAGCTTGGCATCAGCCGCACGATTCCAGACACAAATCCCGCTGGCGAAAAATTAGCGTGGACGCCTCAAGAAACGCCAAGGTCGTACGCCGATCATTCGTGGACAATCACGGAACCACTGGTCCCCGGCAAAGAGACGCGAATCTTTTTTCAGTACACAAAGGGGGGGCAGCGGCTGAATGTTCGCAACGTGCGTCTGACCGCTGGCGATCATTTGATCGAAGATCAACACTTCGGTTTCACGGGAGCAGCCAAACGCGACAACGTCTGGTTCTTACCGATTCCCGCCGATGCCCCTGCAACTGGCTGGAACCTGACGGCTGAGATTCAAGGGGACGGCGGCACAGATTCGCACGGAGTCATCACTATCGCCGGGCCGGATGATACTCATCCGGGTTACGAACTGCCCAACGGCAATTCGTTTCGTTCACCGGGGGAACTAAAACAGCTGCTGCTGGCCGACTACCGCGACCAGATTATCGATAGTGCGATCAAACGAGTTCTCGGGTATGCTGTCGGGCGAAAGATTCTGCCAGTCGACCGTCCCGCGATTGAAGAAATTAAACGTTCCATCCGCGACAACGGTTTTCGCATGACGGATCTGATCGAAGCCGTCGCACTCAGTTTTCCATTCCGACATAAAGAGATGCCATGACACACAACTTTCTTATTCCTCGCCGCAGCATGTTGCAGGGCGTCGGCGTTTGTCTGGCTTTGCCGGCGCTGGAGATCATGAGCCCCGCGATTTCGTCTGCCAGTGAAACAGCCACACCGATTCCCAGACGGTTGGGCATCTTTCATAAAGGCAACGGCATCGACCCGGCCGGTTGGGAAGCGACCGGTACCGAAACGGAATTCACTCTGTCGCGCAACCTAGCACCGCTGCAGTCGTACATCGATGACATTGTCGTGCTGTCGAATGTCAGCAACCAGGCAAAGGGAGATCACTACGGCGCGATGCCGCTGTTTATGACGGGCGTCCAGAATCGAAATCCCGGTCAGACATTCGATCAGGTCATCGCCGAGCACGTTGGCCAGACAACTCAGTTCGATTCGTTCCAGTTGTCCGCCGATCCCGTCGACGTGCGTTCCACGACACTCAACAGTCTGGCTTACGACAAAGAAGGCCGCGCCCGCTTTGTAGAACGTAACGCGCAGTTCGCATTCGACCGACTGTTTCGCGGACTGAGTAACGCGGGAACTCGCAGAAAAATGGGCAGTGTCCTGGATGCCGTTCGCGATCCGACGGCAGCTCTATTGAAGAAGGCCAGTCGACGCGACAAAGCCGTCATTTCCACGTACTTAGATTCCATTCGTGATGTCGAGCTGGCGATCGAAAAACATGACCAGTCCGCAGGGATTCGCCCGCACATGGATTTCGTCACCGACGACGTTGTGCAACTGGACGATTTTCCATCGAAGATGAGAACGATGACGGACTTGGTCGCGCTGGCCTTCTGGACGGATGCCACGCGAGTCGCTTCGTGCATTATGGCGTTGGAAAGCAGCCGCCGAATCCACAATTTTCTGGACCTGAAAGCTGACTTCCACTGGTCGTCGCACTTTGAAAACAAACAATCGCTGGCGGAAGAATTCAATTCAGCGAATACGTGGTACGTGGCTCAGTTTGGCAACGCGATTGAAAAGATGAAGTCGCTTAAGGAGTACGATGGCAGCAGTGTCTTCGACCACAGCATCCTGATGTTCGGATCAGGACTTGGGCACGGCAACCAGCATTTGGGAACGAACCTTCCGCTGGTTCTGGCCGGCGGAAAATCCAGCGGCCTGAACACCGGCCGACTGCTGACGTATCCCAAACAACCGCCGCACGCCAATACGCTGCTGACTCTGATTCAGCACTTTGGAGTGGAAGCAGAGCAGTACAACAATTCCACCGGCACACTCGACCGACTGTGCCGCTCCTGAACCGACCCCTTCGCGCTGTCCGCTGTTGTCGCTCGGCGGTCTCCGCCGAAAAATCACGGTGGAGACCACCGAGCGACATTTTGCCAACCCGCAAACTATGCTTCGCCAGACCACTGGCCGTCCGACGGGAGTGTCGTGAAAAGTTTGCTGCGAATTCCAGCGAAACAGCATCGTTTGACAGAAAGCCCGTCAGCCGCCAGCCAGCATGTCTTCGAAGCGGCTCAGCAAATTCAGGATTTAGGGAGATGTATGCGGATGATCCGCTTGAAAAACCGACGATCCGCCTCACACTGTGAAAAACGCTATCACTAGGTACCTATTGTTTCGGTCGGCGCGGCACGAGTCGGGGAAAATGGTTCAGCATCATAAAAACGCTAGAGTTTTGTCACAGATCACGTGTCCGCATTGTTGGCATAAGTCTCGCCCCTTCGAAATCAAGTGGGTGTCGGCTCACCCGAATCTGCGTGACGACCCGAAAATCCCCGACGGTCAGCGACGGTTTCTTCCGACGCACTTCGAATTGTCGGGGCAGGCAGTGGATGCGTTGGGCGAACAATGCTCTGACATCGCGTGTCCTCGCTGCCATTTGGTGATTCCACGGGATCTGGTTGAATTGCCGCCGGCGTTTTTTTCCATCCTCGGTTCGCCAAGCTCGGGCAAATCTTACTTCCTGTCCTCGTCGCTGTGGTCATTACGGACCACGTTGACGCAGCAGTTTGCGATCAGTTTTGAAGACTCCGATCCTGTTGCGAACGAAAAGCTGCACGAATACGAAGAAACGCTGTTTGTGAATAGCCGAGAAGACCGACTGGTTGCTTTGCCGAAGACCGAACTGGATGGCGATCTGTATGCACAGGTCGAAATCGAACATGGCCGCACCATGTTACTGCCCCGGCCATTCGTGTTTCGCATGCGGATGATGCCGGAGCATCCCAAAGTGGACCGCATGGAAAAGAACGGTCGTGCCATCTGCTTATACGATAACGCGGGCGAACATTTTCTGCCCGGTGCGCAGACCGCCAACGCGCCGGGGACGCGGCATCTGGCCATTTCTAAGGCACTGATGTTTGTCTTCGATCCAACCCAGCATCCACAGTTCCGCAAAGCTTGCCGCGGCAAAACCGACGACCCACAAGTCAGCAAGGATCTTGTCAGTTTTCGTCAGGACCATATTCTGGCAGAAGCCACTCGCAGGATTCGCGGGGAAATGGGATTGTCTCAAGACGAACGCGACAAACGCCCGCTGATTGTCGTGCTGTCGAAGTACGACGCTTGGGCGTCACTTGTGGGTGGCCAAACACTTCGGCGGGAATGGATTTTTGACGAACTGCGAGACGGACTGTGTTTGTTGAACGTCGCCAAGCTGCAGCTGCTGTCGCAGAAATTTCGATCCGTACTGCAGAGGTTGGCACCCGAGATTGTTTCGACTTCGGAAGCCTTTTCGGAAGATGTGATTTACATTCCGGTCAGTGCGTTGGGCTGTTCTCCACGAGAAGTTCCGGGAGCAGAGCCGGTTGGTGATCCTCCTCGTCTGCCTCTGGGAGTGCTGCCCGGAGAAATTTCACCGATCTGGTCTGAAGTTCCATTGCTGTATGCGATGCACAAAACCATGCCCGGCATGATCGGAAGCTCGCCGACTCCCAAGCCAGCAGCGAGGGCGACATAGATGTCTGTTCAGAGACGCGGAGAACGCTAATGGTTCAGGAAATTATCTATACGTCGGCCCAGAAGGGGCTCAAGCAGGGCAGTCGAGGCTTCTGCACGGTGGTCAGCACGTCTGGCATGGCCGCGAACATGGCCGAACGCTTGGAATCAATGAGCGGCTATCGTCATGCGTTTCCGATCAACGATCCCAAGTCTGCTTTGAACCCGGTCAACTACGCTCATGTGACCACGCGCATGGCGGGACAGAAGCTCAACGTGATCTCACGTGTCGCAGATGCCGGGCAGGACTATTCTGGGAGAACCAACAAGTTGGCTCATCACATCGTGATCGACGATGTGAGTGCTTTACTGGCGGGGCCGGCCCGAGTGTTGGCCGATCCGCAGGTGATCACGACCGTCTGGGATGGAAAGCTGGCCACACGCCCACCGCGAACACTTTCCGGTGCCGACATTCCGGAAACCGTTTCGCTGTCTGCGTGGAAGTCGGTCACTGGAGACGGCGGCTGGTGTGGCTATGTCGCGGAGCAATTGCTGGGCGGCCGCGCTGCTGTGAATGTCCTCTTTCCGGCAGGCACCGACACGCTGGCTTTGGTGTGTGAAGTTCTGGATGTGATTCCGATTCCGCAACGTTGGGGAATCACATTCAGCACGTACTTCACACGACTGCAGGCGGGCACGGAGTGTCAGCTACGGTTTATTCTGGATGGAACCAACGAATCGGCGAGCCTCAGAAACGACGCGCGGGCGATCCGAGTGGATCTTGCGACCGCTCTACCCGAAGCGACTGGTGGACCGCTTGTGGATCAGGCCCGATCGGGAACGCTGCAATTCAAAATGCACGCCGCTCCAGCGACCGCCCGCCCGGTCCAGCGAAAGACTGTGTCGGATGCAGAACTGGAAGGCTTGCTAGACGCCGAGCGGACAACATCGAGTGACGGGCAACCCAAGGCACTCCCTGCCATGGCAAGTGCCTCGATTCCCCCACCTGTGTCACGGCTCAATCAGGCATTTGAACAAAAGGCACCAAGCAGCGGAAAATGGCTGGTGGCAGTCTTGGCATCGCTGCTGATCTGTGCCATCGGGGCTGGTGCCTACTTTGTTGTGCCGAAAACCCTGACGTATGCCGAACAACAACGGCAGTTAGCGGACGCAGCAATTAACACAAATGCCGCTGATGTCGTGCCCAAGGAGAAAATCGACAAACAGAATAAGCCGGTAGTTGCAGGGCTGCCGTTCGAAGGGCGAAGTCCGTTTGAGAATGTGGGAGATACGTGGGGCGGATCCTTTCCAAATTTTCAATTGAAGCTTGAATCAATTCAGGAGGGAGCGAAGTCCGCAGCGGCTACGCTGTTGCTGGAAGATTTGGAAAAGCTGAGCTTTACAGCGAAAAACGTAAAACTGGTTATCAAGCGAAACGACACCGGAGACCAGGATGCGTCGCACAGCGTTTTTCTGAATGGGCAAGCCGTCGGGAAGTTTGTGGCCGGCAGGAAGGCCGACAACACCTGCACCCTTTATTGGCAAGCGGACGATCGCTCTATTCGAGATGATGACTTCCGAGCGGCCGTTTATAGTCTTGCCGCCGAGACAATTGAGATCGCCGCACCATCAAACACGGATGAAGGGGATAAAGAGAAAATCTCTCTCTCCTTTGATCTCCCGGAGCTATTTAACGGTGCACGCCCGCTCAGTGAATTCGTTACCAGCACAAGCGATCCTGTCGGATGGAATGCAAACACGCCGGTGGCATTTAATAACTACAATCCGCGTTCAATCTCTTGGGCAATCGGAGAAGAGAATTCTGCTTTGAAATGCGAGTCCAAACCGCAAATGGAGGGCTGGCACATCAAATTGGATGATTGCATCATTGCCTCCGTCCTACCGGAGAAGTTGGAGGACGGGCGCGTGCAACTGACATGGCAGTTTTCGCAAGACGAAAATGATGTCATCACAAGTGCCCGCGGGCGATATCTATTGGCGAAGACACGTTTGACCGTGAAATCGGAAAGGGCAGACCGAGCCGAGGTTGACGAAGTGGTTGTCGTTCTGGATTTTCCAGCGCCTTCGCCGTTCGTCGATCATGGTAAGCAAAACGAGGAACCGGGGCTGTTTGAATTACCAAATCCCGCTACGAAATACAGACGAAAAGAAGCATCAATCGTAATGCGATTGGCTGATCCGAATTCAGTGAAACTCACGCTCTATCCTGGCTTTGAGGATTTAACTGTCGATAAAGGGCGTACACTAAAACTGAATGTCGGGCGGATTGTCACAGATAAACTGCGAACGTGGGACGTGGTGGTTAGCGACGACTCTACAGACTCGCAATTGGGGACATACACTCTCAAAGCAACAACACCCGAGTACGATGAGTACACCTTGTCCTTTGAATGGGTCGGTTCTGATTGCGAAACATATGGGGAGTGGCTGAGATGGTGCCCATTAACAATCGAAGTGAATGGCGAAGAGCGACGTTATCTGCAACGGGAAGCCGAGCGTTGGGTGATTCCCGAATTGGCAACACTTCATCAGACTATTCTGACCATAGATCCCGCTGCGGACAATCTGCACGTGAGTGGCCAAGAGTTTCATGAGCTAATGATTCCCGCTTCGGCACAAACGGTCGTGTCATTGGCGTTGCAATCTGCGAACGCTGAACCTCAAACATTCACGAAGCTGTTTTCCGAACAGGAGGCTGGAGACGGCAAGCATCAGAGCTCGAAAGAGCCGGAAAGCCTCTCATATGAACTTTACTTTGCAATGCCGCCAGAGGGATCGCGGCAGATTGTATTTCAGCCGACAATTGAGCACCTTGCCGACCAGCCGATGTACGGAATTTTGAAATTCGAATTCGACCTAGAGATGGGAATAACCGCGGATGGAAAAAGTCGCGAGCGTCCTGAGATTAAAATGTCATCGCTGATCAATTTGCAATTGCCGCTAGCCACAGACGCTATTCAGAAAACGTTCCCAGCCCTTCCCCTTCCTCAAGAGCGGACTGAAGAGTTTCTGCAGGAATGGGAGGCGTGGACCCGAAGAATTGATTTTCCTCCAATTACGTACTTGGGGGAAGTCCACATCAATGCTGCGAAGAAGCAGGTTGACGATAATGAGTCCGATTTTCTGAAGCTCCAGAAAGCTTGGATCACATGGGATGAATGGGATGAATGGATCTCGTCAACTCTGATTAGCGTAGAGAAGACAGTTAAGCCAACACCAGCACAGGATAAGCGAAAACAACTGTTGCAAAAAATCCAAAAAGGCATAAGAGGCATAAGAGGCCTCGGGAGTAAGCTAAGGCTAACTGGTGGGCAGAGGCCTTATCGTGATGCGAAAAAAAATCTAGACGCCCTTGACGTTTGTCTCAAGAGCGTCGACGTGGATCTTAGGTTGACGTACGCCATGGGCACGGACGCTCCAATCACCATCGTGTTCATTGATGCCAAATCGGTTAACGACCCAAGGGAGCCGGCCCAATGACCACTGATGAAATTAGGCAGTTGATTGAGGAAATTCAGCAGGCGTTGTCGACGCCCGCTGGCCTGCCCGAAGAAGAAGTCATTGATCTGGCGGCGCGGCATGATGAGGCCGTTGAGGCGGTTAGTGGTCGTCTGCGGAATGTCGAAGAATTGCTGGACAAGGGCCGGCGAGAAGAAGCCATTGCGTTGGCGGAACAGAGTCCCAACCTGAACGATATCGTGACGGCGCTGGACTTTCCGGAGTTCAATGCGTGGAACGATTATTTGCTGCAGTTCCATATTCAGGCCGTCCGTGAGTTGCCGGTTGATATCGCGGCGGAACTCAACGACGCCTATGCCGTTTCCGCACCACTTGAGCGACTGCTGCAACGATACCGGACGCAATCTCTGGCTCGCGCGCCGATCTCGGAACGAATCGACACGCTCAGGCAACTGGCCCTGCAAGATCACAGCAACGCCCGCTGGAATCAGGATGTCATCAAATTCGAAACGCACCGCGTCGGTCAGCTGAAAAAAGACCTGCAGGCCGCCGTCAAAGAACGTGACCTGAATTGGGTTGCGGCACTGGATCAAGAGATTTCCGGGCAATGGACGGTCAAGATTCCCAGCGGTCTAAAAAAGACCGCGCGAGAATCTCACGTTCATCACCGAAAACGCGCAGCCCGACAAGAGTTGGAACCGCTGTGCCACCAATTGTCTGATGCGTATGCCGACTTCGACCGTCCGTCTGCTGCTGGATTGCAGAAACGTTTTTTCGCGCTGTCAGAAATTCTTGACCTGACCGAAACCGACCCCTTGTACGACATCGCTGGTCCGGCTCTGGATTGGTTGCAGGAAGAAGACACAAAAGAAGCAGCGCGTGCGGACTTTGAACACGGAAAAGCGGAACTCGAAGCGGCTTTGGAACGTGAAACGACGATTGAGGAATTGGAACGCCTGTACCATCAGTCGATTAAACACGGCGACGCTTTGCCGGAACTACTGGAGAATCGGCTGGCTGACCGGATTGAAAGCCTGCAAGCAGCAGCAGCTCGAAAACGAATTGTCGTGATGTCGTCGATCGTTTCCGGCAGCCTCATCGCGATTGTGTTTGTGGTGATGATCATCCAACGCGTGACATTCAACGCCACGGTTGCGGGACACGTTGAGCAAATGGATCGCCTGTTGGTGACCGCTCATTCAACGGGCGAACTGAATTCTGTTGACGAGTACTTTTCGAAGGTCGAAGCGGACGATCAAGATTTTCTGTCCCACCCCGATATTCTCGGACGGAAAGAACAACTGGAGTCTGTGCGGAGTCAGGAAATCGGTCGCAAGCAACAGTTGGAAGGGTTAATCAGCAACGCATTGCAACTTGGAACAGAATCACCACGCTGGGAAAATTTCCCGACAGCCGACACGGCCCTCGACGAAGCCGCAGGGCTGGCGAAGAATGATGCGGAAAAAGCGAGAATCGTGAACACCAGAAGTCAGATTCAGCGTGTTGAAAGTGACATGCAGGCGGCAGTGGATGCGGAGTTTGAAACCGATCAACAAGGGTTGGTGCACAGCATCGGTGAGCTTCCCGATGATTCGCTGGCGCCTTATGCACAGATCGAATCCCAGATTGCAGAGCTTGATTCTCGCCAGCACGTGTCATCAGGACTCAAAGCTGCACTGAAAGCGTTGGAATCCAAGGTGACACGACAGAAAGGGATGGTGGCGGCCAATCTGGAAATTTCCCGAAGCCTGCAGAGAATTACAAAATCCGCCGGTCGGCCGACCGAGTTTCGGACAGCGCTGGTCGAGTTTACTCAGCGACATCCGGGCACGGAGCGCGCTGAAGACATGCTGGATGTTGTGAAGACAGATCTTTCCCTGTGGGAGGGAGTGGACCAATGGAATGACATTCGCCGTCGACTGCAGCGCACATCGTTAAATGGGATTTCACCCGCAGCAGCGACCATCCTTATCACGCAGTTTAACGACCTACAGAAGTCAACCGGTGCGTATCCGGGCCAAACCGATGTGGAACGCCGAATCGCTGCGTTAACGGCCATTGCGGCTCGAGAAGGTGGAGAGGCGGGATCAAGTTTGGAGCAGCTGACGCGTATGCTGGCACCGAGGACGATTTCGGAGGCTCACATTGTCAACACCTCCGATGGCTTGCGGTATTTTGCCGAAGCAACGCCAACCGTGTCCGGGTCAGCGATCAAGTTTCAATACTTCACCACAACCACAGGCACGCAGCGTGATAGCCTAACACTGGCCTTGGCAAAGGTTCCTAGCAGCCGAACTCTCACCGACGAACAATGGTTGGCACCGCAGACGCATCTTGCCCGGAGCCTGGGTAGTGTGCTGGCTGCCGAGAATCTGGATAAGAACTTCGCGTTGGCCATTCAATCGGCAGTCGAAAAGACTGTTGCTCAACCTGAGTTGGACGAAATTCTGCGGCTGTTGCTGATGGAGAAGTTGATCTTGGTTGGTTCGGACGGGAACCTGTTCATCCAAGAACGAATGGCAAAGTACGTGACAGCGATTAACGCATCGGGCGTTTCTCGGCTGACGAATTGGGCGGCACCTGTGGATTCGAGGGCCGAGTCGGAACGACAAAAAGCAAGTGCATTCGTGAAGCAGTACGGCGAGCAAATTGTCAAGGATTTGCAGGCGGTCGAGGCAGACACGCAGACTGCGATGAATGAACAGCCGGGCCCTGCGATGGAATGCGTCGGTTGGTTGCATCGCAATATCGCAGGGGCTTGGGTGGTGGAGTTGACCAACGAACTCACGATCACGGAGCCAATTCCCCTGTTGGCTTTGGGACACCGCGCTGAGGATTCTGGGGCGGAATTTTATCCGGTTGTTCAACTCGAAAACAGTGCGCTGGGAACTGTGAAAGCTATTCCAACGCTGAACGGCGCGAAGGAAGGGCACGCGGTCTATCGAGAAATGTTCATCAATTAGCGGTCGCAGTTGTTCCTGAACGACATCACCACATCTTTCTAGGCAAACGTCGACAATGAGCGAGACGTATTATATTCGAGTTCGGGGCGAGGTTAAGGGACCGCTTACGTTAGAGCAAATTGCGACGCAGATCCGTCGCAAACGAGTGGGCCGGCACCATGAGCTTTCCACGGATGCTCTCAACTGGCAGAAAGCGGGCGAGATGCCCGAGTTTTTTGAGCCGACTGTCACGGCACGAGAACGAGTCGTTGCGGAGCCTGCGCCAGAGCCGCTTGAAAAAGACACGGTCAGGCAGGAAGAGCGTGTCGAGGAGTTGGCAGAACCCGCTGCCACGAGTTCATGGTATTACACAAAAGGCGGCAACAAACTAGGGCCCGTTGCAGCATCTGATATTCAGATGTGGTTGTCGACTGGCGGGTTGAGCACCACCGATCTGGTGTGGCATGAATCGTTCGATAACTGGATTCCTGCTGGCGACCTACCGCAGTTCGCCAATGCGGCTCGTGGCGGCGGCAAGGCCGCGTCGAGTCTTGGCGCGACACCTGCCGCAGGTTTCGTCGAGATATTTATGGGGACGTCGAAAGGGGCAAAGCTACCGAATGATGCCGTCCACAAATATCCCAACCTAACTCGCTATTTGCGAATCGCTGAGTCATCTATCCGTATCATGTTCGTCGTGTTGTTGATCCTGCAACTGTCGTCCGTGTTTTATGTGATCGGCGAAGCGATGCAGCTAAACAACCTGCTATACGCCGCTGGTGCCCTGATCGCAGTCCCGATCATGGTGCTGTTGATGTGGCTGATCTTTATTTCGTTGATGGCCGTCCTTGAATTTGTACGGGTCGTCATCAAGATCGAAGACAACACTGCGACATCGTCGTAAACTTTCGCTCTCTGAGGCAGGCAATGTCAACTAAAGCGTTTAACCAGCTGAATTCGAGTCCGAGCGTCCTCTCTTGGGCTCGCTCAGACATCGAGCAGCGACTGATGTTCTCAGGCAATCGATTTACGCGTGTCAACACCATGTTATCGTTCCTGATCGGGCTGCTGTTGACAATCGGATTTCATGGTGTGCTGCTGGCGATGCCGGGGACTGCGTTGCACAGCAAGTTCATTGGCCAAGGGATGATTCCGACATCGATCGCGTTTGTGACTGCGTGGTGTCTGGCCATCTTGTTTTTGAAGTGGCGAAAGCTGGCGTTGCAACAGCGATGTCTTGCCATGCAGATTGTTCCTGCAGAACAGGACTTTGTTCTTTCACCAACGACGGTGAATCGAGTGTTTGATCAGATGCTGATACTGGTCGACGATCCGCGTCAGTTTATGCTGCTGAATCGGATTTCGATTGCTCTTTCGAATCTTCGGAACATTGGACGGGTTTCGGACGTGGATGAGATACTGCGGTCTCAGGCTGAGTCTGATGAAGCGGTTTCGGAATCCTCGTACGTTTTACTCAACGGATTCCTGTGGGCGATTCCCATTTTGGGGTTCATCGGCACAGTGCTGGGACTGTCCATTGCGATCGGGAAATTTGGAACGGTGATGAGTTCTTCGGGCAACGCTGAACAGCTAGTGCCGGCGTTGCAGGAAGTGACGGCCGGGCTGGGAATTGCATTCGATACAACTCTGGAAGCACTTGTTGCGGCTTTGGCGATTCAGATACTGGTCACGTTCCTTCGCAAATCTGAACAGGAATTTCTGGACAGCTGTACAGAATACTGCACTCGAAATGTCGTCAATAAATTGAAGCTGCTGCCGTTTCAGGACGCTCAGACGCACTAATTGTCATGGACAACTGGTATTACAAAATTGAAGATCGGATTGTCGGTCCTGTTACGAGACAGGAGCTGGACTATCTGCTGACGATCGGGCAGGTGCGACGTTCGACGATGGTTCGCTGCGGCGAAGTTGGAGATTGGCGGCGGCTGCAAGCTCAAAAACGTCAGGTGGTTTCTGACGCGCCGCTTCTGATGGCTACGGCGACCGCAGCAGCCAAGCCGGATACAGCGAATTCGGAAACAGCGAAGCCGGACGAAGTCTCGCGCCCTCAGGAAAAACAGAGCGAGATTCCTGCAGTGCAGTTGGCCACGGCTGACCGGAAAGATGGCACGATTAAGAAACAGGCGATTGCCGGAGTCATGCTGGCGGTGGTGCTACTGCTGATGTTCTGGTTGTTTCGAGAGACGCTTTCGCAGATGGCCGCCGGTGGCGCAAACGCCGGTCAGAACATGGTTGGTGACAACGTTAGCTCTGAAAACGCAGATGCCAGCGAGTCCACGTCCGACGGGGCCGCTGGCGAAGGCACGGAAACCGCCACAGCTCAGGCGTCTGGTGGAGACTCAACGGCGACCGGCGACTCAGCAATTGTTGGTGCAGACCCGTCAGTCACGCAGCAAGGTGACCAGGCCGTTCCACCCGAAACCGGCAGTGTTTCGTCTGCCTTTCCGGAAAAGAACGCCGTTCAGCCCGGTAATCCTTTGTCCAAGTTCACGATTGCCGCGCCCGGTGAAGCCACCTTTTTCGGGCTCAGCGCGTCAGGAAATCGTTTCGTTTTTGTCGTCGATCGCTCGGGCAGTATGCAAGGTGAACCTCTGGCACGAGCGAAGGAGGAATTGATGAAGTGCATCCATCGAATGCCAGAACATGTCTACGTGCTTGTCGTATTCTTTGATGATGGCGTTCTGGCGGATCCGGCTGGTTCCGGTCAACTGACTGCCTCGCGAATCAGCGCTTTAGAAAGCTGGGTCAGGAATGTTTCCACGGGAAGCGGGACCGATGCAAAAGTCGGTATGCAATTCGCGTTGAGGCAGCCTTCACCACCAGACGCGGTGTTTTTGCTGACAGACGGGGAATTCTCCGACGACACGCCAAACTTTGTTCGAGCACTCAATGCCAGCAACGCTTCAATTCACACGATCGCCTTGGTTTCTCGCGCTGGTGAAGCGAAGCTGAAGCAAATCGCAAATCAAAACAACGGCGACTATCGATTCGTTCCCTAATTTCCCCGATTCCCTAATCTTATGTCTCGACGCAAACGAAGTAACCACGCCCGTTTCTCGCTGTTCGTCTTCCAAGACATCATTACGTGCGTCATGGGGATTATGTTGCTGCTGACTCTGATGATGTGCTTGCAGATTACGTCCGTGGTGGCATCTGCGGATGCGGCACCGGCGGCACAGATGGTTAGCGAACTCAAGCAACAGGCAGCCGCGCTGGCGGCGGAGATTTCGAAATTGGAATCTGAAGCGAGTGAACAGGCGTCTCTTCTGGAGTCGGGTGCCATCGATGATCCCGAGTTGCTGCGACAGCGTTCAACGGCCCTGAAAAATGAAAATAATTTGGCCACGGCAGACATTGATACCCTGTGGAAACAGACTGTGTCTGAAGAGTCTGCTCTGGATCAGTTGCGGAAGACGAGCGTTGAGCGATCAGGGCAAATTACCGAGACTCAGAACCTACAGCAACAGAATTCGGAGCTCACGCGGAAACTGCAGGAGCTCAAAAGCGGGCGGCGTGTGGTCTATAACTCGCACGATGGCACTTCTGGATCGTGTTGGCTGGTTGAGCTGACTGATGAGAGCACTTTTGCGGCGGCGGAACTTGGACAACGGAAGGCTCCTCAGAAATTTCAGTCCATCGCTAGCGTAACGCGCTGGATCGAAGAGCAGCATCGGCAAGGATCTGTTTTCTTATTGATTGTTAAGCCCGCTGCTGCCGACGTGCTGGATGCATTGACGGATGATTTGAGAACGAAAAATGTTGTTTTTGGGTTCGATCTGCTGCCACAACAGAAAACGGCAATCGATCCCGTTGTGGGAGCGGTTGTCGAATGACTCGTCGAAACACGGATAGCTCGACCGACAGTCTGGAGTTGTTGCTGGACACCATCTGCAACACCTTCGGCGCTGTCATCTTTATTTCGATGCTGGTTGCCATTCTTGTGAGCAACAGTTCACGAACGCCGTCTGCTGCAGAAGTCTCAGCGAACACGGCCTCCGATGTGGCCAGCATCCAGGCGGACATCCAAAAGTCGCAGGAACGCCTCCGTGTGATTTCGAGTCAGGTTCGCCAGCAGAGGCGTATCACATCCACGCTGGCCAACAAGGAATCGATGGCTCTCGCAGGACAATTGAAACAGCAGACTCACGAAAGAATCGGCCTCATGCAGCAGAAATCTGCGGCCGTGCAGAAAGTGGTGGACACCAAAGGGGCCGCTGCCGTTCTTCAGGAAACGCTATCCAATCAGCAGCTGGAGCGTGACGCAGCCCGAGAAGTTCAACAGGCGACGAGCGAAGCGCTGCGTCAGGAAACAATTGATGCGGCTCGCACAGCCCGAATTCCGCAGGTGCGGAAAACACAAAAAACACCGACGGTCTACGCGATTGACGATGGTCGTCTGTATCAGGTCACCACGCGATACGGCACCGTGAATACTCAGGATTGCGAACAGCGATCCCAGAACGGTCAGGAGATAATTCAACCGCGTCCGACGGGCGGAATGCCAGTCAGTCATAACACTTCAGCGGCGATGACCGTCGCCTTTCGCGAAATGTCGGCCGGAAATGACTTCGTGCAGTTGTTTGTTTCGCGAGATTCGTTTGAAGCGTTTCTTCCTGTGAAGGATGTTCTGGTGCAACTGAAATTGGAATACGAAGTGATCGTGACGGAAGACGATTCGGTCACCCTCGTGCTCGGATCCAGCCAGCGAGAGTCCTTCGTTCAATAGTCTTGTTAGCTGAGGTCTTCAGATTGCCAGCTGTTGGCGAATTCAGGGAAACTGCAACCAACGGTCAGACTTTCAGGGATGATGCAGCGATGGGTGACGAGACGTGACAGCCTGCGTCGATTGCGGCACACGCGCCAGCACGTGCTACTGGACCGAAATCGTAGTTGACTGCGGGAACACGGCGGAGATAAGAAGTCACATTCGAACAAACACATTAAAAAGGCGATTCGATTCGCCGAACAACGTGGCTGGCGATTCGTGAAGTCAGGGCCACGTGCTCACGCGTATAGCAAGTGATATTGTCCAAATGGCTGTCTATGTATCGTGCCGGTCTATGGCACGCCACGCAGTCCCGAACATCACGCGGGCAAGATTTTGCGAGAGAATAGCAAATGCCCGAAATAGGAAAGAGACGAGCAATGATCACCTATTCCTTCGATGTTGTGGTGAACGGTGAGATTACAGACGCGAGGCTTGATGTTCGTCGAATGTTGCGTGAGTCATCCTCGGCTCATGCATCGTGCGACAGCGCAATAAGCAAAGTCGTCACAATCGTTCCAAGCACGAATTCGTTTCGCATTCCCTTGACTGCTCAGAGTTTTGATGCCAAGACGCCACACGCAGGCTGATGGCGAGCTATCTCTTTAGAAGACACCGTTCTTTCGAAGAAGATTGCCGTCTTATGAATTCCGTTTTGGAACATGCCGAATCCTCTGATGTACAGCGTCTGCGCGCTGTCGGTGTTCCCGAGTTGGCGGAGCAATTTGCGAAAGCACTTGACCGCTTAAAAAGGATGATCGATCTTCGGCTGGACCGCAAGCTCCTAGGTCGCGTGGACGCTTCCGACGTGGCTCAGGAAACGTTCATCGAAGCCGCTCGTCGGCTTCCCGAGTATCTGGCATCTCCCAAAGTTTCGCCCTATATGTGGCTAAGGCAGGTGTGTCGGCAAATGATAACAGTGCATTACCGTGCTCGTGTCGGAACGGCAAAACGAGCTGTAGATCGAGAAGTGGTGTCCAGACAGCTCGGGTCGACAACTTCTGGATCTCTTGTCGGGGAACTTGCGGGATCTATGATGTCTCCTCAATCACAGGTCGCCAAAGCTGAGTTGATGGATCAGTTGTAGAAGCTCGTCGAGACAATGTCGCCGGAGGACCGAGAGGTTCTTTCGCTGAAACAATTCGAAGAATTATCATTTAGTGAAGTCGCCTCGGAGCTCGAAATCACGGAGGAGGCGGCCAAGAAACGCTTTCAGCGTGCCGTGCTTCGATTGGGGGATATCGCGGGACACTTGAGAGGCAGTTTGTAGTCATGTCCTCAGTCTTACCCGGCGATCCTGTAAGTTTCGCAGCGTCAGCAGACACGGAAGATCGTGATGATGGCGTTCTGCTGGCGGAACTGTGTGACGATTTTACGAACCGAACGCGTGACGGCGAACGCCCCACGGTGGCGGAATACACAGCAGCGTACCCCGAACTGGCAGAGCAGATCGCGAGCGTCTTTCCGGCACTCATGATGTTCGGGAACTTGGGTGAATCGCTGCACTCAGCAGGAGACGCTGAGCCTGCCCCCACAGAGATCGCCGGATATAAAATCATTCGACGACTTGGAATCGGCGGGATGGGAGTTGTTTATGAAGCGACACACCCAACTGTCAGTCGACGCATGGCTATTAAGGTTCTGAAACCGCAGAAAGCGAATGCAGGAAAGTTTCAGGAACGCTTTCTGCGTGAAGCCGAGGCCGCATCACGACTCAACCATCCCAACATCGTTCCGTTCCTTGACTGCGGTAAAGACGGTGAAACGGCGTATCTGTCAATGCACTTCGTTGACGGGCAGAGCCTCGACCATTTACTTGCACAATGCTGGGAGGGCGATCTATGTGACGACGTATCATCGCTCGCTAAAACATCTTCTTGGATCGCCAAAGACTTTCAGCGGATTGCCAAGTTGGGGGCCAATGTTGCCAGTGCTGTACAGCAGGCACATTCGCAGGGCACCATTCATCGAGATATCAAACCGGCGAATTTAATTCTCGATACGGATGATAAAATCTGGGTGACCGATTTCGGCCTCGCCAAGCTTCGAGGCGAAGAAAGTGACTTGAGTCAAACTGGTGATCTCATAGGTACACCGCGGTACATGGCGCCCGAACAGATTCGTGGGCTAGCGGATGAACGCAGTGACATTTATGGGCTGGGTGTCACCCTGTACGAACTTGCCAGTGGGCATCGCGCATGGGGAACGACGAAGCAGCGTGATCTGTTGGGTGCGCAATCAGCATTTGAGCTTCCGGAAATATCGGATCTCCATCCCGACGTTCCTCAGGGTCTCGCTGACATCATTATGAAAGCGGTCGCTCACGATCCTGAGCGTCGCTATCAATCTGCCGTTGAGCTTGAACATGTGCTCAATCAATTTGCTCATGGCAAATCGATATCTGATCGTCGTATTCGAGGCCAGGTCGCTAAGCCACTGCGATTGCTGCGGCCCGAGTTCGTTCTGGCCGGGATTGCGGGCGTTTTTTTTGCACAAGTCTTGGACCAAAATCCAGCCGCTCTTCCTGCGAATATTAGTGTCGCCGAAACGACGTCGACAAACAGTCACGAATGTGTGATTGCCAGCGAAAGTCAGCGGTTTGAGGTTACCGACGGAGGTTCGATGGCGCGAACTGTCATGCCGACGATGGGGCTTCACACCGGACTGGTGATGTGGTGGATGATCGGCGGAGACGATGCGAAGTTGTTTGACATAGATCGTAGCCGCGGAATTCTAAAGCCTCATGAACCACTGACGTTCTCCAATCCGCAGGACTCAGACGGAAATAATGTCGACCAACTTCGGATCGGAATGAAATCGTCCACAATGATGGAAGAGACCGATGTCGACGTTGTTGTGAAGCAACGTTGAGTTTGCGTCAAAGAGAGTTATTCTGCAACGCAGAGCAAGCGGCCTAAGGGCCTGGAAGCGAATTGATTCCCGAATTTTTGCAAGCGGTGCGGCGAGGTCAGAGCGGCTTCCATCGCTGCGTTTTGTCCACCCTTGTCCACTCAATGCCGAATAGTATAGCAGGGCGTCCCCGGTTAGCGGTAAACGCGCTTCCGCCGTCCGGAACGCTGATTTCGCGGCCGCAACTCCCCAAACTCTCTTCGCTCTTAGTCGCCTTTTGCGGCTTTCTTGACAGCCTTTTCGACGGCCTTCCTTTCGGCCTTCTGAGCGGCCTTCTGAGCGGCCTTCTGAGCGGACTTCTGAGCGGACTTATCGGAACCCGAAAGATCGTCGTCGAAGTCTCCTACGCCATCGTCAGCAATGTCCTGAACGTAAACAAGTCGATCTTTGAAAAGAATTCTCTCAACATTCGTAAGGATGCTCGCATGGACGTTTCCTTTGGAATCAGTCCTTTCAACCACGTAGCTTCCGTTGCTCTGGCGAAAGACGGTCATGTCTTTGACTTTCCATTTGCTGGCGACATAAGTATCGACTCCGTTGCCACCATTGACGTCGTTGATGCCGTCGGGGCTATAAATGTAGTCATCTCCGTCTCCGGCGTGAATCGAATCATCGTCGGCCGTTCCGGCAATCCACTCGTCGGCGTTCGTTCCTATGATTGTCGCCGGTCCAAGGACTTCCGCCTTGGGCTCTGTTTCCGTGCTAGTCGAAGTGCTTTCAGCTTCGTTGGATACTAATGGTGGCTCCGCCGGCGTAAGACGATCCAATTCAGAAACGTCAGGTGCCACGCTGTCGGAATTTTCTCCGGATGCAGACTCAGTGGCTACTATGTCCACAACCCCGTCGTTAAAGATGACTTTCTCGACGCCAATCAGTACGTTGCTCGTCCTCTGGCCATCAGCTCCGCGACCCGATATGACGCGTTCGCCGTCGGAATTCACGGCAAACGTAAAATCTGAGATATTGCCTTCATAGACGATCAGAGAATCCACTCCATCACCACCGTAGATGATATTGTTTCCGATCGGAGCATGGATTTCGTCGTTGCCAGCGCTCGCTCCGATCACATCATCGAAGTCTGTCCCGCTGATCCAGTCAGCGGAGTCTGTGCCCGTGATGATCGACGGCGCGTCTTGTTCATCGGAATCGTTGGCTATCGTGGGATCGTTCAGGTTTTCGCTGTTGGTGCTGGTGTCTGACTCATCCTGATTGAGTTCCCCACTCGTCAACAGTCCCGATATTTCGGGTGTCGCAGGTTGACCGTTTGTGTCCAGCGGATCGCCGGATACAACATTAAGGGCCACATTCACTGCGGGAACCACATCGATTCGCACCGTGGCGATCGCATTCTCCGTTCCATTTGAAATGAGTACTGAGCGTGGACTATTCCGTAAAGTCGACGGGCGCCGTATACGTCAGGGTGTGGTCAGCGTTCAGGGCAATGTCGCCGTGCTCCACCTGAGTGATTCCGGTTACTGTCAATGGGTTTTGGTCGCGGTCGATGTCGTTGCTAAGGACGTTTACGGTCACAGACTGGCCCGACTGCGTCGTGGCGACGTCATCGACCGCGATGGGCGGTGAGTCGTCCTTGTCCTGTGTTTCTGTTGCAATTAGCCCACGGCTTCGGTCACCACGTGGGAGTCGTCCTCTAGGAAGGCCCATGATCGCGTCCTTCCGGTACGTCCTGGTAAGATTGCAGACCCAAGGAATAGATGTCGTGATCGCTGAGCTTCTGCAGTTCACCGGAATCGATAGCGCCGTTCCCATTGTCGACCCACAGTCGCAACCGTGACATCTCGTTCTTATCTAGGAGATGGTTGCCGTCCCCGTCAAAGCCCGCAAGCTTCTCAAAACCACCGTCACCGAATAACGCATCACCGTCTATTTCGTTACCTTGCAATGCCGCATAGTCCACGAGAATGGCGTCACCAGAACCGGAAAACCATTCGACATGATAAAGTTTGTCGTCACCTTTGATGTCGAACGAATTGCGATCTATGCGGCGGCAGGGATGCCGATGTATAGATCGTGCGTTGAACTTTTCCGCTTCGTGTGCGGAGGACGGGTGGTCAGGTTTTGACCGTTTGCCCTTGCGGAATCAATGACGTCATCGAATCCTGTC
>JBDNHJ010000380.1:0-3223 GCA_041688835.1 Fuerstiella sp. | reverse complement strand
CGTCTGGATATTCGCGCCGCTCTGGAACAGGCCTACGATGCCGGCAGCTACGACCAAAGAATCGACTACACTCAACCCTGCCAGCCACCACTCAGCGAAGCCCGCCAGGCGTGGGTGAGAGAACTGTTTTCGGCGCAGGAAAAATGATACAGGCTCGAACGTCTGATTTCGCCAAACCCGTGTCGCGGAGCTCGACTGAAGAAAGGAACTGAAGCACATGCCGAACGGTAATTGGAATTCAAAAGGCGCAGCCCTGAGCGACAAAACAGCAATCAAGGAATACGGCCTGACTCAGGAGCAGATTTACGAGGCGGTTCGGAAGGGCGAATTGCAGTACCGACAAAACTATGCTCACGGTAATCCATACCCACTAAATCAATCGCAGCGATTTGCCGGTGGTCTGGTACGATGCTTCCAGATTCAGAGCCACGGCGAATTCGTCGTCCAGCCAGACCGGCAATGTTGGCAGCGGTTGTCCTGCGATCAGCAGATACATCCCCCATCCAGGTGCATGGCCTCTGACTCGCTCATCTGACTTGCTCGCATGGCACCTGATTTGCCGGAATAACTCGGATGCCGACCGCTGCTTCAAAATTCACTGCCGTTATCCGTCGCATTCCTACCGGCAAAGTGGCAACCTACGGACAGGTGGCGACGCTCGCCGGACTGCCGAAGAACGCGCGGCAAGTCGGCACGGTGCTGAAGTCGCTGCCTGAAGATTCCGGCGTGCCGTGGCATCGAGTTGTGAATTCCCAGGGCCACATCAGCGAACGAAACTCGTCGACGTTCGAAGGGTTGCAGCGTTTTCTGTTGGAAGACGAAGGCGTCGTGTTCAGCGAATCAGATCGCATCGATCTCAACGAACACCAATGGCAACCTTCCCGCCGCGCAAAGCATTGACAGTTTCGGTATGCTGCTGAATTGAACGTCGACAACCTTCCCGCCGGCTGGCGAAAATCGCCGGCTGACGAGTTTGCGGAGCCCCGGTCTCAGCAGGGAATATTGTTGCTGAATACAATCTTGTTCGTCCGAGCCCACGAAGCAAATTCGCATCGCAGTTGGGGCTGGGAAGAACTCACCACTTTGCGTTACCCCGGAGTCTCTCATGTCACGAATTCTGCCGTTCTGTGTCCTCCTGCTGGCAGCAACTGAACTTCACGCGCAGCCGATCGAAGCCGACATTCTGCTTAGCGGCGGCACGGTCATCGACGGATCTGGCTCTGAACGGACGCTGGCCGACGTTGCCATTTCCGACGACAAGATCGTGGCCGTGGGAATCGACCTCGACGTCACCGCGCCGTGGGTCATTGATTGCACCGGACTCATCATCTGCCCCGGCTTCATCGACCTGCACAACCATTCCGACACGCCGATCACGAAGCGGAAAACGCGAGCCGCAGTCAACTACATCACTCAGGGCTGCACGACGCTGGTCACCGGAAATTGCGGCAGCGGCCCCGTCGACACGGGCAGCTACTATCAAAAGATCGACGACCACGGTGCCGGCCCAAATATCGCTCATCTGATTCCGCAGGGTTCGTTGCGCAAACGAGTGCTCGGTTCCGACAACATTCAGCCCAACGACGAACAACTTCAGGAGATGCTGGATCTGGCCGACAAGGCCATGCAGGACGGAGCGTGGGGCATGTCGACGGGGCTAATCTACGTGCCCAGTTCGTACGCGTCCACAGAAGAAATCACCGCCATTGCGAAAGTGGTGTCGAAGCACGGCGGCATCTACGCCAGCCACATTCGCGGCGAAGGCACCGGGCTGCTGAAGTCGGTTGATGAGTCTCTGCAAATCGGCCGAGACGCCGATCTACCCGTCCACATTTCGCACTTCAAATCCAGTGGTCGAGACGCATGGGGGCTGGTGCGCGAAGCCGCTCGGATGATCGAAGAGGAACGTGAGGCCGGCCGAACAGTGACCGCCGATCAGTATCCGTACGTCGCGTCCAGCACGTCTCTGGGAGCCACCTTGTTACCAAGTTCGGCTCGTGCGGGAGGCAACGACCAATTGGTCCAGCGGCTGGACGATGCCGAAACCGGACCGAAGCTGAAGGAAACCATTCGCAAGGCGATCATCAAGCGAGACGACGGAGCCGCCGTACGGATCGCTCGTTACAAACCGAACACGTCGTGGGTTGGCAGGAGTCTCGCCGACATCGCGAAAGCCGAAGACAAGCCTGCCGTCGACATCGCGCTGGAGATCTTTCGAGGTGGCGATGCGTCTGTCGTGAACTTCAGTATGAATGAAGACGACGTGCGGCACATCATGGCAATCGACTGGGTCGCCACGGCGTCCGATGGTCGAGCCTACCTGCCCGGCGCCGACCGGCCTCATCCTCGCAACTACGGCACGTTCCCGCGCAAGCTGGTTCAGTATGCTCTGCAGGAAGAAGTGATTTCACTGGAAGCCGCCATCCGCAGCATGACCGGCCTTCCCGCCGAAATCCTGCGCATGCGCGACCGAGGGCTCATCAAAGAAAGTCTCGCGGCAGACATCACCGTCTTCGACCCGAAGCGATTGAGAGACGAAGCCACGTTCGACGATCCTCACCGCTACAGCAGCGGCATCCGCTATGTCTTCGTCAACGGAGTCCCCGCCCTTAACGCTGGCAGCATGACGGGCGCTCTGGCTGGGAAAGCGTTGCGTTTTTCCAATGAGCAGCCGTGACGTCGATGCACGCGATTGCGAAACTGGATGAGTGATTCCGGCGGCGAGTTGCGGTAAGATGTATTGGTGCCGCCGGCTTCAATCCGCAGCGGCATCCGCACATCCGACATTGCTGCAGGGAACACAAAATGCCAATCATCTTTCCGGGAATGGATCCGTACCTTGAAGCTTCAGGAATTTTCCCGGGAATTCACGGCCGGATGATTGTCTATTTCGCCGATCAACTGGCAACGGGAATTCGCCCGCGTTACATCGCGTCGGTCGGCGAACGCGTCTATGTCGAATCACAGACCAGCGGTCGCAGCCATGCCATCATCCCGGACGCGTGGGTGCGACGGACCGGGCCAACGCAGCCTAATGACGGTGGCGTGATGGTGGCCGAGAAGACCGAAGTGGATGAACCAGCCGTTGTGGAAGCACCGGATCTGGAAATCCGTCAGCCGTTCATTGAGATCATGGATCGTGAATCGAACATGAAAGTCGTCACGGTTATTGAACTCGTCAGTCCTGGCAACAAGTACGCCGGACCCGGTCGGGATTCCTACG
>JBDNHJ010000379.1:0-8270 GCA_041688835.1 Fuerstiella sp. | reverse complement strand
GGAAGAATGGGAGCATCTCTCTGGAAACGTTCCGATCTGGGGGATGCGACATTTCAAAGAACGAGCAAAGGAAACGGACTTCAGCGATCTTCGATACTCAACGGGTTACGACGCCACCGGCATCGCGTTCGAGATTTCTCCGGACAAAGGCAGCGGAACAATCGTCATCCTGAATTGCAATCCGAAAGCCATCGAGGGCATGCAGAGTATCATTCGAGATTTTGTCTCTGCAGGTACGGTCTTCACGGAAAAAGACAATGGAACACTGGTTGCCCAAATCGACTGGTCCGAACAGCCGCCCAAAACTGCTCAGCGAATCCAGAGGTTGTTGGGGAGTTGGATACAAATGTATTTCGGTCACTGGTTCGCGATTTGAATTCCGAGTTTCCGATGCGTGCAATCAGGTCGTGCTGAAGCCGGAAATCGACTGAAATGAACAAGCTGTCGATTGAGTGAGCGGCACGGCGCTAGCCGTCGGCAACGCACTAAAAACCGCTGGCAAAGCCGGCGGCTAGCGCCGTGCCGCTCACGAATTGCGACTAAATCGACAGCTTGGTGAACTCGGAAAAATTGCGCTAAACTCGCGACAGCCAGTACAGTGGACGGCGTCGCGTGTGCGCGACAGCAACGACCACAGCTTCATCGAGACCAACCAAGAATATCACGGCATAAGGAAACCGAGCCATGAGCATCGGCGGATGTCATACAGGCCCGAATAGTGTTCCAGCCGCGAGAAGCCCTGCGGGTTCTCGCGAATCCGCTTGAACGATTCTTGCATCTCGGTGAAAAATTCATCGGCGAGTCCAGACTGTCGGTCTTCGTACCAGAGGGCTGATTCGGTCGCTTCAATCTGAGCCGCCGAGATGACACGAAACTTCATGCCGAATCTCTGGCGCTGCGATGTTTGGTGACGGCCTGTCGCAGTTGATGCAGCGATTGGTCAAAATCGAGACTTGCCATTTCACCGCGTTCATAGGCAGCTACGCGGCGGTCAATCTCCTTCGTCCATGACTCGCCGAATTCCGGTGAAATCGATTGCGTCTCGGCAATCTGTCGTTCGAGCATATCCGCTACGAACGCCTGATCGGGTGCTGGCAATGACAGCGCGTGCGGGAGAATATCATCTCGGTTCAACATGGGAAGTGGTCCTGTCGCTCAAATCGTGTGGATCTTATTGTCTCATGAGTGCGTCGATGTGTCGAGCGTTTTTTTGCATACGGTGATCACGCTGGACGCGACCGCAGGACTATCGAAAATCGACTCACTGCTAAACGATTCCAGCACACCGCGACTGACGTCGTAAGCGTCGGCAGCCAGTCCGGGACAACTTAGGGACACACCTGGCCAGCGAGCTACGGGCGACGCCGGTGGCTCAGCGTTCGCAGAATCGTATCCAGCACGTTGTCGAGTGTTTCGCCGATGTCCTGCACCAGAAATCTCAGCACGAAGTAGCCGTGTTCCTGCAGCAGAGCGTCCTTGCGACGGTCTCGGCGATAGGCGTCTTCGTTCGTGAAGTGCTGGCCTCCGTCGAGTTCGATGACGACGCGGGTTTCTTCACACAGGAAGTCGACTTCCATTTTTCCCCAGCCGTCGAAGGCGATCGGGAGTTCCGCATTCAAGCGAAACCGTCCGTTGGTTGCTGACAGAGTTTCCAGGCGACGAAACAGGAAGGCTTCGCTGGCACTGCGAGCTCGAGCAACGCCGGTGGAATCGCTGTCGACAGTTCGAGCCGCATGCACGAACAGGTTCGCCAGCGGTTCGTCGACTCCGTCTCGGATCAGGCGTTGCACACTGGCGGCGTAGTCTTGTTTCCATTGCGGATCGACCGGCAACGGAACGTCCGACGGCCAGCCGGGAACCGCGCTGCCGGGTAGCATCACCGTGTAACCGACCGCTTCGTAGCCCTGACAGCGGCGGTCAAACATGCGGGCCAGCATCGGCACATTCACGTCGGCGTAGTCGTAAACTCGGACTTCCGTTTTCCCTTCGTGCAATCGGTGCAGGCGACCGACATATTGAGCGATCGTGCCCTGCCAAGAAACGGGCAGTGTTAGGAATAGTGTGTCGAGTCGGGAATCGTCGAAACCTTCGCCGATGTAGCGGCCAGTGGCCAGCAGCACGCGAGGTGTTTCGGCGGCGACGTCGGCAAGCTGGTCGAGCATTTCTCGTCCGGCCTTCGCCGTTGTGCTGCCGTGCAAAACGACGACTTCTGCGATGTGTGGTTCGAGTAACGCAGACAGCGTTTGCAGGTGTTCCTTGCGTTCCGTCAGCACCAGTGGAGATCGTCCATCGTTGACGCTGGCGATGACGTCATCGCAGATCATCCGGTTGCGATATTCGTCGGCGATGAGTTCACGATACAGATCCTGAAACTGCATGCGCATGTCGGCAGCCGCTTCGCCGATCGGTCGAAAAGATGTGGGGCGGACCAGCACGGTGTGTCCAAACGGGCGCGCGACCGCTTCGGCCTTCGCACTGACCGTGTGCCGCACGGGGCCGCACTGCATAAAAATGATGGGGTGATGGCCGTCTTTGCGAGTCACCGTGGCCGACAGCCCAGTGACGTATTTCGCTTTGGACCGCCGAGCCACCAGTTCGAAACTACGGGCGGAAAGGTGATGGCATTCGTCGACGATGACGTGTCCGTAATCCGCGACACAATCCTTGACGACTCCTTTCCGGACTAGGCTTTGAATAATGGCTACGTCGATGCGACCGGTGGGTTTCTTGCGGCCTCCGCCAATGCGACCGATGTCGGTTTCTTCGACGTTCAGAAATTCGGCCAGGCGTTCGACCCACTGCTCCAGCAGTTGTCGGCGATGCACGAGCACCAGCGTGTTGACTTTACGTTGCCCAATCAGCCAGGCCGCCACGACGGTTTTCCCAAACGCGGTCGTGGCGGACAGAATGCCGGTGTCGTGCTGCATCAATTGTTCGACGGCCGCTTGCTGGCCGGGCCGCAGTGTGCCCTGGAACTTAACATTCAGCGGTGCGCCGTGTTGACGTTCGTCCTGAATGTCGACGCCGATCTTTAAGTCTTTCAGCAGCGTCTGCACATCTTCGAGGCATCCTCGCGGCAGGCCGTAGTGCTGCGAATGATCTTCGGCACAGGCAATGATGCGCGGCTTGTCGTAGGTCGCCAGTCGCATCGATTGCGCTTTGTAGAACTCCGGATTCTGGAACGCGGCGGTTCTCAGCAGACGATTCCGCAACGCGGCAGGCAGTCCGTCTTTGGCGATGTAGATCTGATCGGCGAGAGTCAGCGTGATGTGTTTCGGCAGAGGTTCCGTGATGGCAGGCGGCTTGATGGGGCGCGACGGTGGAGCGAGCCACGGTTCGGGATCGTCGTCATCGGATGTCGCGATCTTCACGTTGACGATGCGTCCGCGCTGACCGGCATCGCGGACGATGGTTTCCACTGTGCTGCGGTTGAGTCGCTGTATCGATGACAGAAATGCCCATTGGTCTGCGTAAGGCATTCCGTCATCGTTCAGAAACACGCTGTTGCCGGATTCTCGCGGCTGCTTCTGCAATGGCAGGGCAATCAGGTTGCCGAAGCCTCCGCGCGGCAGAGTGTCCTGATTGGGGAAGAAACGATCGTACGAATCCAGTCCGATGTCGGGGCGGTGCTCCATCGTTTCGGTCAGAATGTGAGCTCCCAGTCGTCGAGCAATCGTGGCGGGGATGGCTTCGTCGAAGAAGATCCAGACGTGTCCGCCGTTGCCGGATCGCGATCGTTCCAGCGCGGCGGGCACCTGCAGTCGTCGGCAGGTTTCCAAAACGGCAGAGGTGTCTTGCAGCCAATGCGCTTTGTCAAAATCGATGGCCAAGAAGAAGCACGTTTCATCCAGCAACATCGGGTACACGCCCGCCGTGAAGTCGGCTCCGGTTGTGTCGCAGCCGCTCAAGTGCCAACGGATCACGTCTTCCGTTACCGGCAGAAACTGGCGATGCTGACAGGCCGCGCATTTGATGCGCGGTTTTTCGCAGATGCCGCGCACCCATTCGTTGCCGCAGGCGGGCGAGTAACCCGTTTTTCCGGTGCGACGACTTTCGAAACGCTGCGGGTAAATGTCGTCTCGGCCACGAAAGAGCGAACGGAACAGAGCAATCTTGGCTTCCGGCGGGGAACGGTTGTGGATGTCGGTGCCGGAATTGTTCACAAGTTGATTCCGTTACTGCGACTACGATTGCCGCCTGTCGATAAAGGCGACCAGCTCGTCAATCGATTCAGCCGTGCGACTCAACTTTAACACTTCGGAAAGTCGTTCCGCAGAATCGACGGATTCCAGCCGAGTTGTGATCGCAGCAGCGTCTCCCGGAAAACGAAGTTCGACAATCGCCTGCAACCCCGCTCTGAGCCCTTCGATGCGGCCTTCCTCAAGACCTTTCTCCAATCCTTCCTTACGTCCGTCTTCGACCCATTCTTCAGCAATCGTTCCCATGATATCTATTCCTTGTGGGCCGAACGCGGCTGCAAGATGCTATTGCAGTTGTTGTTTGTTGATGTGTTCACCAGCAGTCGCAACGTACACCAGGGACGCTCGTAGAATTTCGAAGTGGTCTTCATTCATCATCATAGCGATCGAGATCGATCAAGTGAGAGACAAAGTTAGGCGTATCGGTCGGATATTCGTTGCCGCTTTCGATCAGTTCACGCAGACTGCGTGAGGCAGTCCATTCCTGAATCCCTGCAACAGAAACTGCCGAGCCGTCTCAATGCGCGAAAAGCTGTGGCGGAAGAAGGCGTCATGGGGATTGGGAAGGTTTTCAGCCATTCGGATATCGTACACCAACGCGATGTCGTTCGAAACGCAGGCATATTCCGATTCTTCCGGTTCTCCAGAGCACGTGCATTCCTTATGTGGTCGAACAGCACATCAACGTACCTTATCCCGGCCCCGTCGGGTGCGATCACGGATGATTGCTAAACCGGGAAGGGTGGCCGGGGTTGGAGCGAGGTACGAGGGAAACCCCGGGGCTTCCCTCGCAAGCTCAGTCCAGCCCCGGCCACCCAAAAAAAGTACCGAAATCCATGAGCGCAGCCTATCCCGTCATCCCGTCATCCTGCCGGTTGACGATTGCGGATGACCACTCAAGTCGGCATCATGCAGTGTTCTTCACTGCCTACGACCGCCACGTTGCATCGCCCTATGACCGACGAACCCTACATACCCCAAAATCGCAACCAGCCGGAGGACTCCTCCAACGCGGATGGTTCATCCGAACCTAGCAACTCAAACAACGAACTGAACTTTAGTGAAACCCCCAGCCTGGATACCACGCTTGCCGCAGACGATGACTACGGCACGGCGAGTCTGGTCGATGGCGCACCCGCTGACGGCAAATCCCCGACCATTGGCCCGTACAATTTGCTGCAGAAGATTGGCGAAGGCGGAATGGCCAGCAAAGAAGTCATCAATCGTTTCGAAGCCGAACGCCAGGCTCTGGCGATGATCGATCATCAGCAGATTGTCTAAGTGCTGGACGCTATTCGAGACGGCGAATCCAGCATTGCGACATATCACGATTGCTGGGGTGAACTTCATTGCGGCACGAATTAACATATGCCGCGTTTCCGGTAGATCGCCCCAACTCGATCCTCTCCGCACCAGCAATTCAGAGAACTCAATGTCCACTTTCGATTCAACTAAATCTCGGCTCGCTGACCTCCTTCGCGACGTTGAGGCAGGGAAAACTCAACTTCCGGACTTCCAACGCGGCTGGGTGTGGGACGATGACCACATTCGCTCGCTGTTGACGAGCATTGCTCGAGCCTTTCCCGTTGGAGCAGTCATGTTGCTCGAAACCGGCGGTGAAGCGAAGTTCAAGGTGCGTCCCGTCGAGGGCATCGATCCCGCATCCGTTCCTCCGGAAATGGTCGAGAAGCTGATTCTGGACGGCCAGCAACGTCTCACTTCGTTGACTCAGGTGCTAATTCTGGACAAGCCCGTCAAGACGCGAGATGAGAAGAAGCGTCGACTAGATCGCTACTACTATATTGACATCGAAACAGCTCTTCTGGGACCGGAGCACTATGAAGACGCCATCATTGGAGTCAGTGCTGACAAAACCCAGACATCAAACTTTGGCAAAGACATCACGCTTGATCTTCGGACCGCGGAAAAAGAGTACGAGAACTTCTACTTCCCGTGCAATCAGATTCTGAACTCGGATCAGTGGGAAGAAGGGTTAAATGCGTTCGATTCAACCAAATTCGGCCGGTACATGCAGTTCAGAAAAACGGTCTTGGCGGAGTTCCGGAACTATGACATTCCCGTCATCGAACTAAAGAAAGACAACAAGAAGGAAGCCGTCTGCCTCGTATTCGAAAAGGTGAACACTGGCGGAGTGCCACTGTCAGTTTTTGAACTGATTACGGCCACTTACGCGATGGACAACATCAATCTGCGGGACGAGTGGTACGGAAACAAGAAAGAAGGCATTGAGGGAACTGCACGCTGGCTTGGCCGCCAGAGGATGTTAACCGAGATACAGCCGACGGATTTCTTTCAGGGGCTTTCGTTGCTACACACGTATCAAAAACGCAAGGATGACGTTGCTGCAGGTAAGTCTGGCAAACAAGCAACCGGAGTTAGCGCGAAACGCGAATCTGTACTGTCATTACCGTTGTCGGCATACCAGAAGTTGAAAGATCCGCTGGCAAAAGGATTCTGGAATGCGGCGAAGTTCCTTCGCAAGGAGTCGTTCTTTTCCAAACGTGACCTTCCCTATCGCACGCAATTGGTTCCACTGGCCGCTGTGCTTGCGTTGCTGGAAGATCGCTGGCTGGAACAAAGCGTCTACGATCGAATCTGCCGCTGGTTCTGGAGCGGTGTGTTGGGCGAACTCTACGGCGGTGCCGTGGAAACACGAATGGCCAACGACCTGCAGGAGCTAATGGAGTGGGTTGACGGCGGAGATAATGAACCGGCCACGGTGCGGGATGCGAACTTTCAACCCGGTCGGCTCGACACACTCCGTACTCGCAACAGTGCTGCCTACAAAGGCATCAACGTATTAATTCAACGAAACGGTGCACAGGATTTCTTTTGGAAAAGCACGATTCGAGAGTTAGACGAGACGGACTGGGAAGAGTGCAAACTGGATATTCACCACGTGTTTCCGCAGGACTGGTGCAAGAAATACGGAATCGAACCGGCACGGTTCAATTCGATCCTCAACAAGACGCCGATTTCCTACAAAGCTAATCGGATGATTGGTGGCAAAGCTCCCAGTGCCTACCTTGAACAACTTCAGAAACACAAGACGGTGTTGTTGGATGTCGGCGGAATGAACGCCATTCTCTCATCACATGTCATTGATCCAACGTACCTGCGAAATGATGACTATGTAGGATACATCGAATCGCGACGTCAGTTGCTTCTGAATGAAATCAGTGACGTTATGGGCAAGCAACTCATCGAATCTGACGAGCCAATCGCCGATGAGGACGCTGACGAGCTGTTCGAAAACGATGATGCAGTCGATGATTGATCTCCCCTGATCAATACCCCTGTCCGCGGAATTGGTCAGTATTTCGCACAGCGATCATCAGGATAGGCTTGGTTGGACGACCAGTGGATAGAATCTCGTCGGCTTCCCGTCCAAACATGCCCCAAGCCCAACGAAGGCCAAGGCGAATGGATAAAGATCCGCATTCTGCGAATCAGCAACGAATACACCTACCTGCAAGACGGCCTGATCACAGCCACCACCAAAGACGACGTAACAGACCTGCCCGGCAAGATCTCCCTCTGGCTGCTGCCCGCAGAGGGGGCCCCACCAGATTCGAAATGCGTTCACTGAAACTCAGCAAGCTGTAAGGCCACGTCGCACGGCTTAACGTAGGCCGGTAACAAGGCCGCGTCATGCCGGAACAGCGCAAACCTACTGAACGTGTCGCGACACCTCAACGGTTTGACAAAGCCAAAGACCAAGCCGATGTTCCGGCACTGCCACGGTTTGCTCGGTCCGGCCTACAGTTCGCCGCCATCGACGGCCCCACCAGCACTATCGATCCGGCGTGCCGATCATTTCTGTCCCGCCTGAGTTCGCTCGCTCGTCAGTTTAACAAACTGCGACTGGAGCAGGGCTGTTTGCTGACGTCAACCAGTGGGCGGTTGTCGTTCCTGCGCCGAAAACAGTTCTCTCACCCACGCCTGGCGGGCTTCGCTGAGTGGTGGCTGGCAGGGTTGAGTGTAGTCGATTCTTTGGTCGTAGCTGCCGGCATCGTAGGCCTGTTCCAGAGCGGCGCGAATATCCAGACG
>JBDNHJ010000378.1:0-14233 GCA_041688835.1 Fuerstiella sp. | reverse complement strand
CCGGAACCGCCACTGCCGTCACACATGCTACCGCCGCCACCGCTGATGGAATTCGAGCCCGGTACAACGTACGGCGCTCCGCCGGCTTTGATGGCTGTTCGCAGTCGGGTCAGGATGTCTTCAATTTCGCGGTGAACAACGGGAGTTTGCCGGACGACGAGGTATTGTCCGAGAATGCTGATCTGACCGCCTTCGCCATCGATCACAAACCATTTTGCGGGCGGTGATGTTTGATCGTGCAGCAGCTGGATCATTGTGCCCATCGAAAGTCCGTTGTCTGTGGATTCGTTCGCCGCGCCGCCACTGCTGGGTTGCGGCCCGCCGCCGAAGCCTCCGCCGCCCTGAGCGAATTGCTTCAGCACCTGCTGTGGTGCAGCGGTCGCTTCCTGCTGCGTTTGCTTCGCGGACCGGTTCTTCTTTTTGCGACCCTTTTGGGTAACGGCTGGTCGGTCGACGCTGCCAGCAGGATTGTCGCCGAGGAATTCGCTCATGTCGTAGACTCGCGACAGAAGATTGTCTTCGGATTCGGCTTTCGCCAGCGTGGTGACGTCGATGTGTCCCGGCACCGGCTGATAGGTGAGTTCAGGTTCGGTTGTTTGAGCGAAGATGAAGTCGAGTGCGTCGCGGCAGGTGTGTGTGCCCGCAGCGATCTTGATATCTCGAACCGCGACGGCCGTCAGCGATGCAATTCCCTCCAGCTCAAGTTCCGCATGGTCCGGAAAGAATCGCAGATCGTGAGCCACGTGTTTGGCCCAATGCGCCTCAACCACTTCCAGAAAATCGCTCAGCGGATGTTCTCCGGTGAACTGCAGATTGGGGCAGGGAAGATCCAGCGCGGCTTCGACCATGACCTGCGTGACAAGGGTGTAAAACTTCCTTGGTGTCTTGGGGCGTTTCGTCGGCCATGATGCTGACGTTGACGACCAGCAAAGCGATGATGGGGATCAAGGGGACGGTCAGCAGACGGGGCGTGTTGAGCATTCGCAGGGACTCCTTGGTCAGGACTTCACAGTTAGACGGGCGGCAGGTTGCCGAAACGTAGACGCCTGCAGAACGGGATTCACGTACGGAAATCCGTCACAAAACGAAAACTCCGTCAAGAATTTCGTAGTTTAAGGCAGCACTCAGAATCCGGTGCGGTCCGTGAATTTCGACGCTTTCACAACGTTCGTCGAAAGTCGTGGCGACTTCCGGCACGGGAAATCCGCTGCGTTTTGGGTCGTTCGCAGCCCAAGACATTCTTCCTGATCCCTACAGCCGGTCGTGATTGCGGCCGCGTTTTCGGATTCGTGATATCAGCAGAAATCCGTTCATGAATTCCGCGTGTTGTGACGAAGTCGATGCAGACGGGCTCTTCGGCGGTTTTTGCCGAACCTCTGTTTCCTCATACGTTCGAGTACTCATGCATCCAGATCGCAAAATCGGAATTGCGATGGGAATCCTCCTTGTCGGTGTGGTGGCTGCGCTGTTTTTTCGCAACGAGCCGCTTGCTGTGGATGAGGGACTGTCTTCCATCCGCGAACAGCAGCTGAATCAAAAGCTGCGGGATCGCGATGTGTCTGTCTATCTGGACCCGGACATCGATTCCCTGCCGGATGAACAGTCTGACGAACCCGCTTGGACGCTGCCCGAACTACTGGACCAGGTCCGCCACAGCAATGCCGTTCCGACTCCGATCGCTCCGGCCACGCCCGTCGTTGAACCGCAACCGGAGGACATCGTCGTCGAACGAGATCCCGCGCGCTTCGCGCCGCCGACACCCAAGGGTCGCGAAAAGGCGGAACCGAATCCGGCGACGGACAGAACGCAGGGCGTCGCAGACTTCAATCCGGCATCGCAACAGCCCCAGACGTCTCAAAAGTCTTCCACGCAGTCACTTGGGGTCGCCGGAAATTATCAGGAATACACGGTCCAGTTTGGTGACACGCTGTCGGAAATTTCTGAGAAGTTTCTCGGCTCCCAGAATCGGTATCGTGAAATCTACGAATTGAACAAAGACCGCATGTCGAGCCCCGACCGCCTGAAAGTCGGCCATGCCATCCGAGTTCCACGCCAGCATCATTAGTCCAACGGCGTCACGTTCGACGCCCACACCTGTGCTATAGTGCGGGCCGTCACGCCTTATCAAGCATACAGCCCCAACATCGACAGGTACTTGAATGCCCGAAATGGATTCGGAATACCCTTCTTCGGACGAGATCGCTTTGCGGTATCTGGACCAACTGCCGTGGCCGCCGTACCCGTTCCAAGAACAAGCGATTCTGGCTTGGTTTGATGGCGAAGACGGCATCCTTGTCTGTGCGCCGACCGGCACCGGAAAAACTGTGATCGCAGAAACCGCGTTGTTCGAAGCACTGCTCACCGGACGCACGGCGTATTACACCACGCCGCTGATCGCGTTGACAGAACAGAAGTTTTACGAGCTACAGGAATCGGCGGAACGCTGGGGCTTTTCCAAGGAAGACGTGGGTCTGGTCACAGGCAACCGCCGCGTCAATCCCGACGCTTCAATATTGGTGGTCGTGGCGGAGATTCTGTTGAACCGCTTGTTGTCGCCAGATGACTTTTCGTTCGACAATGTTTCCGCCGTGGTGATGGACGAGTTCCATAGCTTCAACGATCCAGAACGCGGCATCGTCTGGGAACTTTCCCTAGGCATGCTGCCGAAAAAAACTCGCGTGCTGCTGATCAGCGCCACAGTCGGAAATGCGCCAGAGTTTGTCGTGTGGCTGAACCGCGAACATGATCGTCGCCTGCGACTGCTGCAGAGTGACGAACGCCGAGTGCCGTTGGACTTTCGCTGGGTGATCGACCAGTTGCTGCCCGAACAATTGGAAATCATGGCCGATGGCGACGTCGACGAAGCTCGCTATACGCCCGCACTTGTGTTCTGCTTCAACCGCAGCGAATGCTGGGCCGTCGCGGAACAATTAAAAGGTCGACGCCTGTTGGCCAGCGGTCAGCAAAAGCAACTGCAAATCGAAATCGATCAGATGGATTGGTCGATCGGTGCCGGTGGAAAACTCAAACAGATTTTGATTCGAGGCGTCGGCATTCATCACGCCGGACTGCTGCCACGTTACCGCCGCGCTGTGGAAAGTTTGTTCCAGAAAAAACTGCTGTCGGTTTGTATCTGCACAGAAACTCTGGCCGCAGGAATCAATCTGCCGGCTCGATCTGTCGTCATGACATCATTGCTGAAAGGACCGCCCCGCGCACAGAAACTGTTGGACGCCAGTTCCGCTCAGCAGATGTTTGGTCGAGCCGGACGGCCACAGTTCGACAATCAGGGCTACGTATTTACGGTCGCCCACGAAGACGACGTTAAGCTGCATCGATGGCAGTTGAAGTACGACCAGATCCCCGAAGATTCAAAGGATCCGGGGCTGCGACGCGCCAAGAAGAATCTCAAGAAGAAGATGCCCAAACGGCGCGCGGGAGTACAATACTGGACGGAAAACCAGTTCGATTTACTGAAGGTTGCGGCACCCGGAAAACTCGCCAGCCGCGGTCGCTTTCCATGGCGGCTGCTGGCCTTTCTAATTCGAAAGTCCGGTTCGGTCTTTTTACTGCAGCACGCTGTTCGGAAACGACTGCTGGATGCCGAACAAAAAGAGGAAGCGGAAAAGACACTGAAACGCATGCTAGTGACTCTGGATTCCGCCGGGTTTATTACTCTGTCGCCGCCACCGCCAACGCGTGAAGCAGGCGAACCTGTGGAACCGACGTTTGGCAGCCAAGTTGTGGGCACAGGATTTCCGCTGGCGATCGACGACGTGCAAGCGGGGCGATCGGTCACAACGTCCGTGTGGGGCACCGGACTGCAATTCGAAGACGAAGGAATCGGTGACGTGCAGACCTTTGGAGAAGGGTTCGAAGAAGACCCCGGATTTGGGCTGGGCATCTTCGAAGAAGACACCGCTGCTGAGACAGCCGGCGATTCTGACGATCCGACGGAAGCGAAAGCTGCCGCCGCTGAGCAGACCGAAACGCCGCCGCCCAAAGCGGCAGCTCCAGCAGCACCAGCGGCCCCCGGTTTGTTAGGGCAGTTGATTCAGGAAGCGCAGTCGTCGGGCGGCGTGGCTTCGACAAGTGCCAAGAAAAAGAAGGCTGTGCCGGGCGCGTTAGAAAAGGCTGCGCCGGCGATCACGAAAGGTCAGCTGGATCATTACGAACCCGAACAGGCGATTGCGACGCCGCAGTTAGAAATGCTGTTTGCGTTTCGGAGCGTGAATTCGATCTACGCGATCTATCTGGCAGAACTCATGCACAAAGCCAGTTACGACGAACGCCTGCAGTTACTGGAAGGTTGTCTGAACATGCCGTTTTCTGTGGGCAAAAGTGTGCGAGTTCCATTTCCCGACAAAATGCCGCACGGCCCGCTGACAACCGAATTTGCGAATGGAGAATTGCTGAAGCAAGGTCTGGCAACTCAGGAGGAGATCAATGGATACTTCGACGAAGTGAATCAGCGCCGCGTGCCGCCGTTGGTTCTGGCCGACAAAATTCAGATGCTGTTTCGCAATGACTTTCCCGGCATCAGCGACGCACGATCCACCGCCGTGTGGTGTATTGGCGATCTGTTGCAGTTCGGTGGCGACTTCAACAAGTACGTGCGTACGCGAGACCTCACAAAACAAGAAGGCATCGTGTTTCGCCACTGTCTGCGGATGATTCTGTTGTGTGGTGAGTTTGCGCAGATCGAACCGCCCGGCATTCCGCCAAAAGAATGGCGCAGTGACCTTGCGGAACTGGCGGCATTGCTGACAGATACCTGCCGTGCCGTCGATTCGGCCAGCACGGACGAAACGTTAGTCGCTTTAGAATCGTGTCCGCTGGACCCTGATCAGCTGTTGCTGTAATCTCAGGGGCCAAAGAACGCCAGTTCTAACGCGAACTGCGTGAATGAGTTGTGTGGCCCAGCCGTTTGGGCGCTAGCCCCGGACTATCCGCTGAATTTTCGCCCGGTCCGGGTCTAGCGCCCAAACGGCTGGCAAAACTGGCGCTGTCCAGATAGGCTTCCTTCGAAAAATCATCAACGCGCTCACAGGATTTTTGCCATGCCGGATACCATTTCGCGCCGCCAGCTGATCGCTGCAGCGTCTGTCGCACTTGCCAATTCCAACGTCATCAATGCTCTGAGTCGCGCTGAAGGCAACGTTGTTGGCAGTGCTGCTGCCGATGAAAAATTCGAATTCAACTATATCGTTGGTTCCTGTATGTACGGCGGCATTTATCTGGGAGACATTCTTCCGGAAGTGGCCAAGTGCGGGGCCAAGCATCTGGACATCTGGCCGAAGCCTCATGGCAACCAGCGTGAGCAGCTGACGGATCTGGGTGAAGAGCGGTTTCTGTCAATGTTGAAAAAACATGACGTCTCGCTGGGCTGTATCACGCAGTATGGTTTAGGCCCGTTTGGACTGCAGGACGAATTGAAGCTGGCACAACGGTTGGGCTGTCAAACGATTGTGACCGGCGGAAAAGGGCCGAAGGGTTTGCAGGGCACCGAGCTGAAAGCGGCCGTGCGAAAATTCGTGGAGCAAATGAAGCCGCATCTGGAAGTGGCCGAAGAAGCTGGTGTGACCATCGCCATCGAAAATCACGGGAACAACCTGATCGACTCCGCAGATTCCCTGAAGTACCTCGCAGAATTGCGGCCATCCACACACCTTGCAGTCGCCTTCGCCCCGTATCACTTGCCTCAAGACGCAGACGCTCAGGCGCAACTGATCCGCGATCTTGGTCCGGCACTGCAGGTCTTCTACGCTTGGGAACATGGCGACGGCTGTATGACTCGCCTACCGAAACCACAGGAACTCAAACAACTGCCCGCCAACGGCCCACTGGATTTTCAGCCATTGGTGCAAGCGCTGGTGGATATCAAATTCCAAGGCTGGACGGAGATCTTTATGCACCCCGTGCCACGCGGCATTCCGATTTTGGAAACCGCAGCGGAAGTCACAGCGGAGATCGCTAAATCGCGAACGTACCTCGCCGAAGTGCTGGCGGCTGTCAACGTGGATGTCGGCGATCGCCGCTAGCATCGTTCAAAAATCACCCGACATAATGACATCAGCCGTTTTAGCGGTAGACACGGACTTGAGGCTGGAGAATGCGTGGGGGGCGTTCATGGATTTGGGTATTTCCTGTCAACAGCCCGCTTAGTTGTTGGGTATCTCGTTTCGTGGATACCGAAAATCAGGCAAAAAACTGTGGGGCAAAAAGATTTGGAGCAGACCAGGCCATCCCAAGTTGCGATTTTTTGTCCCCATCTTTTTGCCCCACATCTTTTTGCCTTTGTCACTTGCGGAACCAATTCACTCAATCCCAAACAGGAAGCGGGCTGGTGTTTCCTGCTGGGTGGCCGTGGCTGGACTGAACGAAGTGAAGGAAGCCCCAGGGTTTCACTCGTACCTCGCTCCAACCCCGGCCACCCTTTCCTGCCTTGACAATCATCAATGGGCGCATCCACTGCGTCGTGCTTTGGTGGTTGTCGTCAGGCCGTACCGGACGCAGTTTGATGTGGGTACCACGTCGTTTGCGCTGTTCCGGCGGTGGATGCGACGGGTTGCGCGCGGTGCCGGAACGGCGCAAACGTGGCCATTGTTCCAACTGGCTGTCGATTTGAGTCCGTTCTGCATTTTTGCGTGCGAGTGATACCCTGAATGCGTAAGCGAGGGGCTGCGATCGACTGGTAGATCCCTGGCTTTCGCATTCGGGTTGCGAAGTCGACAGCCTGCTGGTCGGGGCGAACGGCGAATCGTGGATGAGATCGTCAATTTTGTGAAGGCCAACGGCAAGGTCGCGTCTAAAACAATCCGGTGAGACGGACGAAACCACTGTTGTTGCAAAAACGAAAGAGCGCACAATGTCAGACGACGTACGACTGCAAATTATTGAAGAACTCAAAATTGCTTATTGGATGGAGCTGGAAACAGTCACGAACTACATTTCGAACTCGATTAACTTGGATGGTGTCCGAGCCGAGGAAATCAAGAAAGCACTACTGGCGGACGTTCAGGAAGAACTGACTCACGCTCAAACGATCGCGCGCCGCATCAAAACGATCGGCGGCACAGTCCCGGGTAGCTCTCACTTTAAGGCGGCCCAACACGAACTGCAAACGCGCGAAGACACCACGGATCTAGTATCTGTGATTAAGGGAGTCATTGCTGCCGAAGACGCAGCGATTGCGCAGTACAACAAACTGATCCGACTGTGCGACGGTATCGACTACGTGACGCAGGATCTGTGTATTCAGTCATTATCCGACGAAGAAGAACATCGCCGCGACTTCATGGGGTATCTTTCTGAGTACGAAAAACGTTAAACTTCGCAGACGACTTTCCGTGATCGGCTCAACTTTCCCCCCCAGCACCTCGGCTATGCGAAGAGTGAATCTCAATCGATTTCTACCGCTCCTAGTTTTACTAGCGGCCAGCCACGGGACAGTGGGCCGTGCGGAGTCACTGCAGTTCACGGCACTCACGATTTCTGGGCAGCAGTTTTCTGCGGCCGAGTCTAATGAGCAGTTGACGGTGGTGTGCTTTCTTGGCGTCCAGTGCCCGATGGCTCGGATTTACGGGCCACATTTAGAAGCGATGTCGCAGGAGTTTCGAGATCGCGGCGTGCAATTCGTCGGCGTGAACAGCAATCGTCAGGATTCGTTTGCGGAAGTCAAAAAATTCGCTCAAGAACATCAGATCACGTTTCCCTTCGTTCGCGACAAAGACAATGTGATCGCGGATCAGTTTCAGGCCACTCGAACGCCCGAAGTGTTTTTGCTGAACGCGAAACTGGGGGTCATGTATCATGGCAGAATCGACGATCAATACGAACCCGGCATCAACCGCAACGCTGCCAAACGTCGAGATCTGCGAATCGCGATCGAAGAAATGCTGGCTGGCAAACCAGTGTCACGGGCGAAAACAACAGCTACCGGTTGCCTGATTGGCAAGGTCAACGCAGGCGATCGCGAACTGGTTGTTCAGAACAACGTTACCTATCACAAACATGTTGTGCCAGTTCTGCAGCAGCACTGTCTGGAATGTCATCGCGCCTCAGAAATCGGACCATTCGCGATGGACAGTTACGGCGAAGTCGCTGGCTGGGCGGACACGATGTTAGAAACCATCGACAACGGTCGCATGCCGCCGTGGCATGCCAATCCGCAGCATGGCGACTTTTTGAATAGCCGTACGATGCCGGACGCGGACAAGCAGATTCTTCGAGATTGGGTTGCGGGCGGTGTTAAGGAGGGCGACAGTGCCGACGCACCTGAGCCCGCACGATACACGGACGGATGGCGTTTAGACGGCGAACCGGATCAAATTGTGGCGATGCGTAAACGGCCCTTTGTCGTGCCCGCCGACGGCGTTGTCGAATATCAATACTTCGTGGTGGATCCGGGATTCACGGAAGACAAATGGATTTCTGGAGCTCAAGTAATCCCGGGCAGCCGCGCAGTGGTGCATCATGCGATTGTGTTTGTGCGACCGCCGGATGGTGAAGGCATTCCCGGCGTCGGCTGGCTGGGTGCGTATGTTCCGGGTCAGCAGTTGGTGGCGCTGCAACCTGGTCGAGCTCGCAAGGTGCCCGCTGGTTCGCGATTTGTGTTTCAGATGCACTACACGCCCAACGGTCGACCGCAGGAAGACACCACCAAAGTCGGGTTGAAATTCGCCAACGACCAAGATGTGACTCACGAAGTCTTCACGCTGATTGCTTTGAACCAGGAATTCGAGATTCCGCCTCATGCAGACCGTCATCTGGTGCAGGCGAAGGTTCCTTGGCTGCCCCCGCAGGCTGAGCTATTGGCAGCGACGCCTCATATGCACTATCGCGGAAAATCGTTTCGACTCTTCGGCAGCGACGATGATTCTTCCGTGTTGCTGGATGTGCCAAGCTATGACTTCAACTGGCAGCACACTTACGCCTTGAAAGAGCCGATTCCGTTGGACAATCTGCAGCAGTTGAGGTTCGACGTGGCGTTTGATAATTCGACCGACAATCCCTTCAACCCTGACCCCAAGCAGTGGGTCACTTGGGGAGATCAAACGTGGGAAGAAATGGCCGTAGCGTTTTTTGAAGTCTCGCAGCCGAGGACTCTGGCAAAGAAAAAACAGACCACCGACACGCAGAGGTCTGCCGCTGATGAGACTGAACGAGAACTCAAGATCGCGGCCTACGTAAAGCGAGCCATGGCAGCGATGGACACGAACGCAGACGGCAAGATCACCAAAGGCGAAGCTCCGATTGTGGTCCGGCATTTTCGGGGTTTCGGAAATCTTGATGTCGACGCCGACGGCACGGTCACGGGCGAAGAACTCCGCACAGTGGCTTCGGATCTCTACTAAAATTCCGCCCAGCAGATTTTTGCTCCTCCCCGCATCGATTCTGATCGACAATCGTTTCACATGAGCCAGACGTTCGACCAAATCGCGACATGGACTGTCGACCGCCGTTGGGCCGTGGTGTTACTGCTGGTGGTACTCACCAGTCTGACACTGATCGGGTACAAAGATCCGGGGCTGATTCTGAACCTGTTCACAGGCGAGCCGGAAGTCAGCCAAAACGAACCCACGGAAGCTGCAAAGAAGTCGCGGCCGGTTCCTAAGGTAAATCCTTTTGTGTTGTCGCGATCAGACGCTGTGTTGGTTGTGGACAGCGACGATTTCTTCAACATCGACGCGACCAAAGCATTGCGGCGCGTGGTTACGGATTTGGAATCGCTGGATCAGGTGGAACAAGTCATCTGGATGGACCGCGTTCCACCGCTGAACATGTTCGGACTGCCAGAACCACTGTTGCCGCGGACAGAAGCGTCGCCGCAGCGCTTTGAAGCCGCGCGAGTGAAAGCGATGTCTCATCCGCTGGTTGGTGGACAGCTGCTTAGCAAAGACGGCAAGACCTTGCTGATGCTAGTCAGCCTGAATTTCAATCATGTGTTCAGCGACGCCGAAGCGACGACACTGCTAAAGCAGACCGCCGAATCTGCTGCAGGTGAGTTTCCGAAGGCGTCGTTAAAGTTTCAGGTGACTGGACGAGTTCCCGCAGCTCTGGCTGCGATTGGGGCGCATGAAGCCAATCAGTTGAAGTATCAGCTGATCGGTTACGGCATGATTCTGCTGATGACGTTGATTCTGTTTCGGGGCGTGCGAGCGGTCATGATTGTCGCCATCGCTCCGATTCTGGGGGTCTTCTGGACGCTGGGAATCATCAACTTCATGGACGTGCGTCACAATCCTTTGATTGATGTGATTCTGCCCGTGTTGATCAGCCTAGTCGGCCTGACGGACGGCGTGCATCTGATGGTGCAAATTCGTAAATTGCGTGCCGCCGGGCTCTCAGAAAAAGACGCGGCGCGCACCGGCCTGAAGCAGGTGGGCGTGGCCTGTTTTTTAACATCATTGACCACCGCCATCGGCTTTGGTTCGCTGATGCTGGCGGATTCAGAATGGGTTCAGCAGTTCGGCAAATGCAGCGTCGTCGGCGTGTGCCTAACGTTTATCTCTGTGGTAACCGTCATCCCTTTTCTGTGCTCCACATGGCTTGGCCGATCGATTCATGTGGGCATCGAGAACAGCTTAATCGATCGCCACCTGAGCCGCATCGGCGTGCTGATCGACGGGGTTTTGAAGCGCCGCCGACTGATGAGCGTGCTGGCTGTCATTTCGACGGTCGTTCTCTTTTGCTGTTCGATGACACTCAAGCCAGACCAGCGGCAAAGCGATGGCTTGCCTGAATACGCTGAAGCCACAATTGCCCTGCACCACATGGATCAAGCCTTCGGAGGCTTGGAGTTTTCTCGCGTCGAAGTGTTCTGGGATGATTCGATTGCTGAAGACGCGCCGGAAATCCTGACGGTCGTGTCTGAAATCGATGACCTGTTGCGGTCAGAAGAGCTGATCGGGCACCCGCTATCGATGCGCAATCTGATCGACGCTCAGCCGGGCAGCGGTCCGGTCGAAGAACGCATGTCGCTGATCGAACTTTTGCCTCCACCGCTGAAGCGAAGTTTCTTCACCCCGGAACGCCATTACGCAAACGTGCAGTTTCGAGTGCAGGATTTAGGCATCGCGGCCTATGGCCCAGTATTCGAACGCATCGAAACAGGACTGGCAGCGATCACAAAAAGTCATCCGGCGTTTTCCTTCGAACTAGAAGGCGACGCGGTCTGGCGGTGGCAGAATCTGTATCAGATCGTCGTGGATCTGGCCAAAAGTCTGGGCACGGCGTCACTGATCATTCTGGTGGTGTTGTCAGTGGTGTATCGATCTTTGAGGTTAGGACTGATCTCCATCATCCCCAACTTCTTTCCGCTGGCACTGACCGGAGCGTACCTTGCCTTGGCGGGTTACAACTTAGAAATCGTGATGGTGTGCAACTTCACCGTGTGCTTGGGCATCGCTGTCGACGACACGATTCATTTTCTGACGCGGTACTTGGAAGAAGAAGCCACCTCGGCGTCTCAGGACGAAGCCATTCGCAAAGCCTTCACGGGCGTTGGAACAGCGCTGATCATGACCACAACCGTTCTGGTTGCCGGTTTTTCGACGGTGATCTTTAGTGAGTCACGCGATCACAAAATCTTCGCCACCATGGGCGCGTTGACGATCGGCGCGGCGTTGTTTGCGGACCTGATTTTTCTGCCGGCGTTGTTGGGCTGCTTCGCAAAACAAAGACGGACGGGACAGTCCGAGGTCGGTGCGGCAAAATAGACTCAACGGGTCTATCTTGGGGGGCGCATCAGGGGGTGGCACATCAGCTTGCCGTTCAGGTTATGGCAGAATGATGGGGTCAGAATAATGACAACGCGCAGCATTGGTCGAGATCATGTTTTTTAAAGCGCTCAGGCATCAGCCTCAACCAAAACAAGCGGATCGATCTTGCCGCTATTGCGAATATGACCGTAAACCGTTTCGTTGCCGGTATGATATCCCAACACGGATCGCAACAATTCGCCTCGACGCAGACTGCGATACAGCAGCAGTTGCAGCCTGCCGATTCGCACCCGAAACGCACACGCTTCGAACGTGGAATTGACTCGCGAATCTTCGGTGACGGTCAGGCTGTTCCAATCGGCGTCACGAAACGCTCGTTCCGGATGCCAGTCCAACACCAGCGGTGCCGCGATGCCTCCACGACCTTCCGCCTGCATCTGAAGTTCGCCGTTCGCCACACACAAATCGCCCGCCGCACTGTGGACGCGATCATCCGCCAGCCAGCACGGAACCGCTCGCACGGTAACGCGGCCATCGCTGAGATTCAGTTCTCGGGTGATCGGGTGAGCTTCCTCGGCAAAGTGGTCGAACAGCTGCAGTCGACTTTTCAAGTGAACCTGAGCTTCAGCGGTGGGCGCGGAAACGGTGTTCGTGATCACGGCGAAATGATCCGTCAGCGACAACATCACGTGTCGGACATGACGCACGCCATCCGCCGACCCCGCCTCCAATTCCGCAAACACAACTTCGTCGTCCTGAAACCAGCAGGTGCAGACCCAAGTGCCGACCGTCGTGACTGCCTGTCCGTCCAATGTAATCTGCGTTTGCCAATCGCCGGTCACAAGTTGGCTGCCCAGCACGGCGATATTCAACGTCGGCGTGTCGCCTTTCCAGTGCAGACACATGGCGTCCGCGTTCGCGGAAAATCGATTTCGCAGCACCGCTGCAGCCGCCCAATCGGACTGATGACTGGCGGCGGAATCTGACTTCGGCGACTTCGACGATTTTTCTGATTTCGTCTTCTTGGCCGGGCCGTGGGCGAGTGATTTCAACATCGCGGGCAGGGGACTGTGGGCGGGCAATTCCGCAAGTTCAACGGCGCGGTAAAACAGTTCCTGTGCGCCGATTCGCAACCGCTGCTGATCTGTGTTGCGTTCCGGCAAAAATCCGCTGCAGACGGTGCAGGCTGCCATGTGAGTCAAACACTGGCCCCAACGTTTCTGTGTTGTTGATCGAGCCCAAGGTTGTTTGAACGCTTTTGCCCACGCATGCACGCGAACGAACGGGGCCAGCCACTGCGAAAGATTGGCAGCAATTTCGGCATCCAAAGTGCCATCCGTATCAGACGCCGCTTCCACGTGGTCCGCTAGATATTCAACGCCTTTTGCATTTAGCAGCTTCGAAAATTGGAAGGGGGCCAACAGCAAGCTCATCACGAACGGCAATTCGGCCTGGGCCTCAAACTGCGGCACCTGTTGACCAGCGTGACCGCCAGCGGCTCGCAGTTCAGCGTGATCACATGTCGCCAGTGTGACGTAAACCTGCGCAAACTGTTCGGTCGAAAATTCTTCCGGAGTTCGCACCAAAAGTTCGGCTGCCAGCAACGCCTGCCAGACCGAAGGTGACTGAACGCTGGCGATCGATTCTGCAATCACGCAACATGCGGCAGCGGGATCAGTGTTCTGTATCTGTTCCAGCAGTTTTTGATCCGCGATCGTCTTCGCTAATGCGTATTCAGACCACAACGACGCTAGTCTCGAACCGCCCAGGGCCTTTTTCAGCCTGTGCCGAATCTTCACCGAACCTTTCACGATCGCGCGCTGAAAGCCGGTGGCGTCGTCAGCAACAATCGCCTTGCGAAACGCCGGATCGGCCGATTTTCTCAGCGGCAGCTTGTGGAGTTGTTTGAGTGTGGATGTCGTCATGGCCGCAAGCATATTCTGCTGGGCGACGAAATTCCCGATCCCATCCGAAAATTATTCTGATCCTCAGAAACTACGGCTGTTGCCCAACCGTACGACAGGCTTCTGGCCTTAGACAAGCGACGCTTGCGGTCTGAAGACGGCAGAATCCCACGTAATCCGTTGTGGAAAAGGCGTATTCATGAATGTGAGCTCCAATACGACATTTGTTCACGGAGGGATTTCGGATGAAACGCTCGCGGAGTGTAAATCGTCAGACCACGGCTCGGAAGCGACGCTTGAAGGTCGCTGGTCAGAAAATCGAAGATCAGAAGAAACGCATTCAGAAGCGAATCAAACATGTCGCGCATCTGCAGGAAATGCCAGCCTTCACGGCTCGCAATATTCACGAAGTGATTTGTCAATCGATCTGGCAACCGTCCGTCTCATGATGGCCCGGCGGCCCAGTGTGATTCGGTGGCCACCGAACTGCGCGCCGCCGCCGCCGCCGCCGCCGCAAAATCGTGTTTTGCGGCGACACCGACTACAGTCAGACACAACACCTTGATCGCTGGGACGGCGACAGCATCGTGTTTAAGTTCGAAAAGT
>JBDNHJ010000377.1:0-3556 GCA_041688835.1 Fuerstiella sp. | reverse complement strand
GCAGTTCTTCCAACAATTGTTCCAGGGTACGCTGCAGGGTGCTCAGATGACCGGCTCGCAAAGCGACCTTTTGAAAGGCGTCCATCCGCACAAGGAGCCGTTGCCGGTTGGTCGAGGTCCCCTTCGGCTCTTCGTACTGCAATGCTCGTTCAAATAGTTGTGCCAGGTTTTCAAGCAGCCAATACGCACAAGCGTCGGCCACGCCACGGAAATAACGTTCGTCGTCCGCCGCGGCCGAACATCCGCGTGCCAGTTCCGTTCGATACGCGGTTTCCATATTGGCCACAACCGAGTCAGGGATGTCGCGCACACACCAGCACGTGGGAAAGCGAATCCAGCCATAGACGCCGTCCAGCAGCGCGTGCCGAAAACTCCCGAATTCGTAATCGATCAGGCAGATTCGGTCACCGACCAGTATGCTGTTATCAGGACACGCATCAACGTGTGTAAAAGTCAGAAACTCGCCGGGCTCAGCCATCGCCTGGGCGACCGTTTCAATGTCTCCAAAGAAACCAGAAACAACGTCGATGCCCAACCGTTTACACTGGTCGGCCAGGTGCGGTGCGTAGTCGCGTGCATGTTGGGCCAGCCGGTGGCGGTGCATATGGTCGCCAGGCCCCAGCGCATCGCGAATCTGCTGATATTGGTCGCTGCGGCCCATAGTGAGCGCGTGCATCCGGCCCAATGCCGTGGCCAGCATTGTCAGAGCATGACGGGCCTGCGGAGCGGACCCACAAGTCAACATATGGTCCAGGTCCTCGCTGCCGCCCAGGTCCTCCATTAAGAAGAAGCCGGCTTCCCGGTCCCCTCCGTAGAACGCAGGGGAAGCCAAGTGCTCGTTGCCAAGCAAGTTAAGAAACTCAAGCCCCGCCCAGTCCCGAAACAACCCGACGGCAGACCTTGACTTCGGGTCATCCGGGTCATACCGCCGCTGCCGGGCTCTTTTGAGAATCACAGACGCTGGGGCAGAGGACGGCCCTTGTGCGACACTACATCGCAACAACAGATTGCGCCGCCGCTCTTCCGAAATCCGTTGCACCTCGCCTAACCGCACCGTTTTGCCAAACCGGTCGGTCAGGATCCGCTCCGCATCTGCCAGCAACTCGACATATCCGTTGCTGTTGTCAGCGATTGCATCAGACATGACAGGTTTCATTGTGAACAGACGTTGGTGATTGGGCCTGTCCGGTCCCCGGGAAAGGCAAGCCCACCTACCAGATTCCGCCACTCACGGCAGGGTAGCCGTGCTTACAGCGTTTCACGCTGACTTGTGGCCGCAGATAGCGCGTTTCGTACTATTTGGTCCGGCTCCCACGAGCCAGAACCGTACACAACAAAAAGTAAACTGCTCTAGTCGAGGTGGAACCAGTCCGAATCGAGACCGAAGATGTCGTCGTTGTCGTCCTTAATCTTATCTTCGACGGAATGGGCGATAAACCAGTCAGCGCCGCTACCGCCCTTCAGCTTATCCTGTTCGCCGTCGTCGACTGTGAAGCCAGCTCCTCCGAGTAGACCACCAGTAAAATAGTTATCGCGAATGATCTCTGCCCGGGTGATCGCATCGTCGGTATCTTCCCCGTCGCCCTGACCATCAGCATCGAGTTTCAGCCACTCACGTTGGATGCCGCACAAAGCGGCAAGGTTGCTGTCGTACGCAGTTGCCGCAGCGATCAGAATGTCCTCGTCCTTTTGCCCCTGCAACTTGTCGGCCCCCAGCCCACCGATCAGGATGTCGCGACCAGCGTTGCCGTCCAGCTTGTCGTTGCCGGGGCCGCCCACCAGCAAGTCGTCGCCCTTGCCGCCACGCAGCTTGTCGTTTCCTTGGCCGCCGAACAGCCAGGCCATCACGTCTGCATTTGAACTAACCTTGATGTTGTCGTTGCCGTCCAGGCCGTAGACGATAATTTTGCTGATTCCATCGGCGGGTCCCTCAAACTTGAACGTGCCCATATGGAACGAACCTTGGTTGCCCATTGAACCACCGCCCGGTCCGATCGAACCCATCGACCCGCCAATCGAGCCGCCAATCGAGCCGGCTTTGATCTTGATCTTGAACGTCCCGGCCACGGAGCCCAGCTTGATATCAATCTTGTCATCGCCCAGTGATCCGCGGACAACCAGCGTCTGAGTATTCCCGCCGTCGCACACACAGTCGATGATGTGAACTGAGTTGTCGCTACCGCCGGTCACTGTCACAGTCACAATTGCAGTGTCAACGCCGCCATCACCGTCGCTGATGTCGTAAGTGAACGAATCGTCAAGTGTTACGCCTTCCGCGAGGCTCAGCAGCGTGCCAGAGGCTGTAGCGTCGTAAGTAAACGTTCCGTCCGGATTGATGATCACCCTGCCGCCAAGTTCGGTCACAATGGCAGTACCACCGGGGACAACCGCTGTAGCAGACTGGAATGCGTTGGCGCTGTCCGCAGCAACCACGACCAGCGGATCGGCCGAACCCGCCGGATCATTGTCTGCGCCGTTGCCGTTGTCGACCAGAAGGTTGCCGACCCGCAGAGTAAAGACATCCGCAACGAAAGCATCCGGCTGAGCTGTTGGCGCCACATTGTCGATCTGCAGTGTGCTCGTATTCTCGGTCACGTTGGTTCCGTCGCTCACCTCAACCGTCACGTCATCCAGATACGGGCCGTCGTCGATTCCAAGCGCGACCAGTTGTGCCCACGTCAGGCTCGGCGTGACTCCCGTGACACTCTCATCAAAATCACCGTCGTTATCGACATCCCAGCGATACGTCAGTGTGTCTGCAGGAACATCGGCGTCCGTCGAAGCCGACGCATTCAGGGTCAGGCCCGTTCCTTCGTCGATCACGTAAGGACCGCCCGCACTGGCCACCGGAGCGAAATCATCATTTACGATCGTGCCGATGCCCGTGCCATCTCCGATCACTACGCGGGTCGCATCCGTTGCACCGTTGAACCTGGCGTCGCTCAGGTCGACCTCAAATGTCTCGTTCGCCTCTGCCAGGTTCTCTCGGACCACGGTCACCGTCACCGTTTCGCTGGTGGTGCCAGCTGCAATCGTGATGGTCTGATTGGTCACGTTATCAAAGTCCACACCCCCGCCTGCGGCCGTGACGCCATTGGTATTGGCCACGACGGTGATGTCTTTCGAGGCCGTGGTTCCACCACTCGCCGGATCAATACTGACCGTGAATGTGAAGGTGGTGCTTCCCGGAGCGTCGCCTTCGACCACAGACACATCGTCAATAATCAGGCTGGCCGTGTCGTTGTCCAGAATCGTAACTGTGGCCGTATCATTGGCCGTGTCCACATTGATCTGCTGATCGCCCGTGGCGGCATTCAGCTGCACGATGACCGTTTCGTCGGCTTCGACGATCGAATCATCGATGATGCCCGTCACATCAATATCGGCCGTGGTGTCACCGGCCAGAACCGTGACGCTGCCGCTGAGCGTGATGTAATCCGTGCCGCCATTGGTCGCCGTACTGCCCACCCCCACGCTGTACGTCACCACCGTATCGGTCGAACTGACGGCACTCTGCGTGACGGTGAATTTTCCGGAACCGGTTCCCGCTTCAGTG
>JBDNHJ010000376.1:0-21944 GCA_041688835.1 Fuerstiella sp. | reverse complement strand
GCGCTGAACTGGCTGTTCTGCTGCTGCAGTTGTTCGCAAAGCTGTTGAAGTTTGACAAGCTGACTCATGCTGCGAAACGTAACAGCGTTCTGCGATCGCGCAAGAGCTACACTCAAACTTTTCCAAAAAAATAAACAGGTTTGTTTCGCCGAAAACAACGAAGCAAACCTGTTCGCATGGTGATGACTCTGCCGGCGATCAACGACAGACAAATGTCGGACAGAAAGATGAGACAGCCACACAGCGCGCGGTTGATATTTCTGTCAGGCCATGTTTCTGTCCCACGTGCAATCGCTGACGTGGGACGAAAGCGTCAGTCAGTTTTGCGGAACCGCTTTCGTCTTCGAGCCGACTGAATATCAATTCCATTCAGCAGCATGGCCAGTTCCGCCGCATCAATTTTCACGGCCCGTTGATCGCCCGAATCATTCGCAATATTGTTGTCGCGGATCTGTTCACTTTTCGCAACCTCAATCGCCAGAGTCTGTTCGATTACGAGGATGTCCGCCTCAAGTTGAGTCGTAATGGCGGCAGCCTGCGCGTCCACGGACTCCTGGCTCGGACAATTTGCGATTGCTGCGTCGTAGGTCTCATGAGCTTCGTCAAAGCAAGCTTGAGCGGGGTCCGCCATGGCCACAGTTGGGGCTCATAGCGTAATCATCGCCATGCACACAACAACGAACTGTGCCTGTCTCATCATCTTGAAAATCATTCGGTTCACTCCTGAAAGATTGAAAAACAGCCGCCAGGACTCTTTGTCCGGCGACTTCCTAAACCACGTTCTAAGTACCTGAGCAACCACAAGGAAAAGGAGAAGCAGGCCATTCATCACTAGAAAGAGTTTCATTCCAGTGCTCTTGCGCGATGTGGTTGCGGCGACTGGAGTCGGCGTCCGTATTTTTTCACTCAGAGCCGATACATTCGCCACAGCCTCTTCGCCTCTGGCATGCACTCTCGCCAGCGCGTCAGCTGCCTTGATATCGCTCGTCGGAACGATCAAATCCATCCCCGCGCCAATTCGGAACACTTGTCGTTTCATCAATACATAGTCTTCAATTGAGTTTGGCTTAACGACTTCGTGCGATTCCGGAATCACAAACTTGTCCTCCGGGATGTCAGCACCCGGCTGAATGTCGACATACTCAGTGATTGGCGAGACGCTTCCGTCTCCCTGAAGGTAGCCGAACCTGACGGGATGAAAGTCGCTGACTCGTATCCATGTCCGATGCCCTCGAACCATGTTTGGATTTTCCTTCAGCGATTCCTCCGAATGTGCAAGTAGATTGTCGACGACGTAAAGCTCGACACCGTCTTCCTCAACAACTTCATGGAGGCTGACGTTGGTAGCTGATGTCTTCGTTACGGCCTGCGTCTGCAGTGACGATGCGGACCGTGACATTCGGATAAGATTCTGAGTAAAGCTCATGTCAATGGTGACGGAATGTTCGTCAAACACTTCAAACATCTCGCTTTCCGACAGAGCGATGATTGTAACGTCTACCAGGCCCACTTTCTTTTCGACTCGAATTGGCGACTCCCCGTCAACTTTGGGGGCACCCAGATAGAACCGCGACTTGGCTTCCCCGGATTTCGTGTCGTAAATGACGGGTGCCTCCAGCACGGCCCGGCTCTTGTAAAGAATCTGTTCGGCGTCCAGTGTATCCACTGAGACCGCTATCAAAATTAGGTGAATGAAGTTCAAGGCTCTTCTCCAAATACAAAACAGAACGAATCAGTGCACTACATTTCATGAACCAACCGCCGGCCTCAACACAGGAATTTTCACTACTTCCTGCCAATCCGTTCCGGCAACCTTCAGCTGCACGAAGCTCACGCGTGGCAGTGTCGACATTGCTGCCTCCACCGTGACTTTGGCACTCCGGCCGGATAATTCCGTTGTCACATCCACTTCCGGGGAGTGCGACGTTACCAGGACAGACTTGATTTCACCGCCGTTTCGAGGCACAATTTCGACTGTTGAACGCGACAGCCTGTTGCCGGAAAAAGTCAAAAACCGAAATATCCGCGGTGACACTGTTACGGATGGCGGCAGAGTCAGCTTGATCGGCAACTGCCAATCCACCTTCTCGGCAGACCCCTGTTTCTTCACCAGCGTGAACGACAGGACGACGTCGCCCGTGTTGCTTCCCGACGGCAAAGCCGTTTCTTCAAAGAAGAAACGTAACGATAACTTTTGGCCGGACGACTCATTTTTCGCAAGTTCTTCATACTTAAGCGCCAGGTCTTCAAATCTCACATCGGCTAGCTGAACATCTGAGACGTTGCTGTCTGTAGCAGCGAACTCCACGGTGGCTGACGAATTGTCCGACCCTGATAGTTCCCCGAAATCAATCCTCGATTTGCTGGCCTTCAACGGCACGTCAGGGCGCGTCGCGAACCGCGAGGAAGACCAGCGGGACAATTGTTGTTGTCCCGGGTACTTTGCCTTCTTCTGCTTGTTCCGATACTGCGAGCGATGTTGAATAAATCACCGCATCGCTTGACTCCATTTCGACGATAACAGGAATTGAGACCGACTCCCCCGGGGGCAGATTTGTCCCTTTGCTCAGCTTCACTTTTCCATGACAACGACAGGTCGGGGCATAAGGCGCCAGCTGCGCACTACGAGATCCGGTGTTTTTGACAACCACATTTGTTTCCACAGTATTGCGACCACCAACGGTAAGGACTTGGTTTTCGTACGCCACCGTCACGCTGAACTGTTCAGAAGACACTGGCGTTACGGTCGACCTTGGGAATATGCGGTAAGAATCGTGATCAGTCGCAAGAAATTCGGATTGAGAACTTCGGTGGATACGCAAGTCTGTGTCAATTGTCGCAACATACGTTCGCGCCTGATTTTCTACCCACAATCCCAAACAGACTGGCCCCCCTTTTTTGACAACAGCACGCCTATCTGAGAGAAGCCCCTTGCCTCTTCCTTTCTAATCTTCTGTTCCAAAGGCATCACACTCGATAGCCCACTGGCCGAGAGTGGGTTTTCCAACTCGCCAGAACAAAATGCTGCTAGTAGCTCTAGGCTCGATGTCGGTTTGCGAATGAAAACCGCATTTGTTGTTGTCGGTGGCGGTTTCTCAACATCCAGATCCTTCGCTGCGGCTACATTCGGCTCACTGCGGTCGTGTGTGAAGGCCCGCACAAATGAACATGCAGACACAACCAGTGCCCACGCAGTAATAGTTTTCGGAACTAATCGAGAGGTTGCCATCGGGGGTAAACTTATGACTTAGATGCCATGACGCTAAGTAAACGACGACCAATTGAACGTCGCAGATCGGTTTTCAATTGTCAATGCTGGATGCAGACGAAACTCATGGTTCACGCAAAGACGCGAAATCGCAAAGTGAAGGCCGATGGCGCTGCCTGCGATTCCTTTCCGCCTTCGCGCCTTCGCGCCTTCGCGCCTTCGCGTCAAAATTGCCTTCCTTCTACCGCACAATGGCGGCAGGTGGTGAGTGCCGTGTGTATACTGGCCACGATCGTTAGTAGCCTGAGCGTTTATCCGCTTAGCTTGTCGTACTTCAACGAACCATCGGGCGGTTCCGTCAACGGCTGGAAGCACTTGGATTTTAGCAACATCGATTGGGGGCAAGATCTGCTGCTGGCCAAAGAATGGGTGGATGCTCATCCCCACGCCACACCGCTGTACGTGCAACCCAGTGGATTTGTGTCCCCAGCAGACGTCGGCATCGTCAGCACTCACCCGCAACCCATCCGATCCGCCGACGCGAACCTTGCGAACACCAACGCAACATCGTTTCCATCCGGCTGGGACATCATCGGCCTGCATCGACTGGTGGACCCTCAACTGCCCGTCCATGAGTTCCTCAAACGCGAGCCCGACGACACTATCGGATATTCCATGCGCGTGTATCACGTACATTAAGGACCGTCGGAAATTTAAGTGGCGGTCTTATCGTATCGGCGGCAGGATGCCGCCGATACGTCGGTTATTGTTACGATGGTCCTAAGCAACTCAGATGATCGCCAAGGAGGTTCGCCGAGTGCATCCCATTCGCCACAAGTTGCAATCGCATTGATTTCAACCACGAAAAAGACGAAAGACACGAAAAGCAGCACTGCCATTCCTTTCGTGTGTTTCGTGGTTTATCAACTCCCGACTGCCGCCGATGAGTGCTGCCTCGAATGCTTTCACCGTTTGGTCAACAGCGTTCACGCAATGGCGCACACGGACAGCAGCACATTGGACAGAAAAATTTGGGCGACAGAAAAATTCTGCAGCTCAATTTTTCTGTCCTAAAATCTTTCTGTCAAAAACAAAAACCGCAACGATTCTGCCACACACGCCCCACAACTCACACTGTCGGTAAGTGTTCACGTGATGGCGTTTTGCCGAAACTTGCTGTCTGCCGAATTGAACGTGGGATAGGCTTCCAGCCTGTCGATTCAAACGTGCTAGCGCTGTTTATTCTTTCTGCGACCCGGCGATGCCATGTTTGCGATGGCCTGAGCTTCTTCTTCTGCGTCGTATTCCGGATTCAGTGCCGTGGGAACGGCCGCGTTGATTTGTGTTCGCCAAGCGTTCAGACGAGCGACTAACTCTTTTGTTTTCCCCGGCTGCTGTGCGCTGACATCGTTCGCTTCACCAATGTCATCGGCAAGGTTGTAAAGTTCAACAGCGCCGTCTTCGAAGTACTCATGCAACTTCCACGTTCCAGATCGAATGATACTGCAGGGTCGAGATCGAAACAACGGGTCGCGTTGTTCGTCCCAGACTTGGTAGGCCTGTAAATACACCGGAAAATGCCAAAACAGAGGACGGTCGCCGAACGTTGTTTGGGCCCCGTTCAATAATGGGACTAAGCTGACACCGTCGGCTGGCTGCCCGAGCGGCATGTCTGCTCCGCCGATTTCGCACAGTGTGGGATAGATGTCGACACCGATGATGGGTTCGGCAGAACGCGTGCCGGGTTTGACAACGCCCGGCCACTTCACAAAGCAGGGCACTCGGATGCCGCCTTCGTAATACGTTCCCTTGTATCCCTTCAGCGGTTTCATATCTGTGGCCGGACCGTAGCCGCCGTTGTCTGAAAAGAACACGATCGCCGTATTTTCAACCAGTCCGAGTTCTTCCAACGCCGCCTGAATTTTCCCCACACCATCGTCGACCGCCTGAATCATCGTCGCCATCGCCACGTGATTGTGCAGATCACCTTTTTGCTTGCCTTCGTATTTTGCGACAAGACCTTTTCTGGCGTTCAATGGCGTGTGGACAGCGAAGTGAGTCAGGTACAGCGCCCAAGGTTCCGCTTTGTGCCCGTGAATAAACTTGACCGCTTCATCCGTTAGGCGATCGGTCAGATACTCGTCTTGGGGAGCGTCTTCGAGGCCAGGCACATTACCGTGTGGCGGGTAATAACCTTTCGGTGGACTGCCAGAATGTGTGCCGCCAATGTTGATGTCGAAACCGTAAGGAAGCGGATCATCGCTAAGATGCCATTTGCCCATGCTGGCGGTGGTATAGCCCGCTTGCTGCAACTGTTGAGCCCACGTGCGAATGTCGGGATTCAGCACGTCTGTACCGGGGATGTGCGCTAACTTCCGATGCTTGGCATTGCCACGCGGTTGGGTGCCGACGTTATAGATTTCATGGCGCGGCGTGTACTGACCAGACAGCAAACACGCGCGCGCCGGAGCGCAGTTTGCTGCGGCGGAATAGGCATCGGTGAACACCATTCCTTGGGCGGCCAGCCGATCAAGATGCGGTGTCTCGTAAAAATCGGACCCCATAAAACCGGTGTCTCGCCAGCCAAAATCATCCAAAAAGATGAACAGGATGTTCGGGCGACCAGCGACCAACGCCGTCCCAGACGCGGCAGCAGAACGGGTCGGCACCAACGACAACAACAGGGCCCAGCACACGATTCGAAACATAAGACGTCCGATCAGTTGAGAAGCAAAAACACACAGAAAGACATCGGATTATAGATTTTCGCAGCGCAGACGCGGGCGAATTACTGATCAGCACATCCGTAACATTCGGAAAAAACGGCTTGCCTTCGTCAAATTCACACGAAAAATAGGTCATATGCACATGTCTGCGACGTAAGAGTAATAGCACAGTACAGAATTCGAGTCTCCTAACTTCAACACGGAGGACAGATCAATGCTGAAATGGCTATGCGAAAATTGTATGACGTACCGTCCGTCCAATCAGCCTGAGTGCCGCTGCGGCTTCGATTGTGACAGTATGTTCGGCGACAACTGGGACGCGGAAGAACAGCAGGTTCGCGAAATACCGCGACAGCAGCCAACGCCACAGCCAAATCTGGCGTGGGCATCGATCCCGCAAAACACATAGGCTGAGAGCGTTGCTGATCCTTTCCGCGCAAGACCTGTGCGGTGATCAGCGACAAACAGTGAGCGGATTTGTTAACTCAACGGTTCGATCTTCACGATCCGATCCCGTGACATTTCGTTCCGCGCTGCGATGTTGGTTCACCGGCGGCACCCGAGATGCTGGATGGGGAGGCAGACGATGCGAACAATTGCCGAGGGTATCACTCAGCGGCTGAACGAGGTTGATGCTTGGCGATGACAGTCGCGCCTGAGTCGGACAGCAGCAGTCCAATGATCTTCCCATCTCGGCTGCTGACAACCGGAGCACCATGCCATTGACTGAAGTCTGCATCGCCGGACACCTGCCAGCTGGCTCCGCGTTCTTCGATCTGGTCCACATCAATCGTTTGCATCACGGGCGTTGCTTGGCCATCAACAACAGCACTCCGAACTGCAAGACACTCTTCCAAACCGGTCGGCGTGCGAAAATTCGATTCACCTAACTGGGCGGTCAGCTTCTCAGCCGGAATACTCAGCGTTCCCGCGGCAGTCCCAGTACATACGGCCAGCGAGATCCCGGTGATTGTTTGTGTTGTGCCGTCGGCTCGCTGAATTCGAAAGTCTCTCAACACTCCATCTTCTGAACCTTCAACGGTAACGGTCGGCAATGTCGCCGTCAGCAGTCGCGTGCCATTGTCGCTGTTGATTAGAATTCCGGTTTGAGTGAAGTCGCTGGTGCGTTTGATTCCCAGAATCGATGTGACTCGCTGCCCAAGAATCGTCACCGTTTCCGGCAGATCGATGTCGATGAGTGGAATTGTGGCCGCCGATTTCAACCATTCTGGCTTGGGCGATTCCACCAATCGAAACACGTGCCCGCTGTTGATCGGTGCGTCGTTTCCATCCGCCGGAGTAATAAACGAAATGCCGCCGCGCACGATCGTGGTCAGGGATTGCGCATTCACCTTGACGCCTGTGACGCCGATATCGACACCAAACCCACTGGTGATCCAAAACTTCGATGCGGGTCGCACCAATCGACGATACCCACGATCGATGCGGACTCCAAAATCAACATGCCGCGCGTCGGGTGACAGGTTGACAGACAACACCTGCCCCACATCGACACCTCGCCAAGTAATGGGAGATCCAGAACTGATGCCATGACGATCATCACTGCGCAGGATGAGTTCCAAGCCGCCACCCGTCAGTTCATCGGGAGGAGCGGTTTGTAAACCATCAAACTGCTTTTGATGTGGCCCGTTCGGATCGCCGGGGCTGACACCGATGTACTTGGCACCCACGGCGGTTTCGAGGCCACTGATTCCGCTCAGGCTAAGTCGCGGACGCACAATCCAAAATCGTGTGCCTTCTCGATCCAGACTGCCTTCTCCGGGCTTTAACATCACGTCGACATTGATACCGGTCAGGCCTTCGTTGAGTGTCACATGAGTGACGGTTCCGACTTCGATGCCACGATAGCGAACCACATCACCGACCTTGAGGCCATGTCCCTCGGGAAACTGAATGCTAATTTGTGGGCCAGTTTCTGGCATTGATGACCACGCCAGCCAAACCGCCAGCAGCAGGCAGAGCAGGGTGATCCACCACATTTTTGACTGCCGCAGCATTCCGGCAGCACTGCCGGTGTCAACGACCTTCGCCACCGGAAATTCGGGCGTGGAAGCAGACACACCGTCAGCGGCTGTTGTGCTCTGTGAGGAACTCATCAGTCTTCCCAAATCGCGTGGGGATCAAAGGACAACGAAGCCACCATGCTCATGGACACGCAGGCGATGAACGCGATGACGGCTGGGCCAAATTGGAATTCCACAAGGTTGCCGAGCTTCACCAGCATCACCAGAAACGCCAACAACATGACATCCATCATGCTCCACTTGCCCACGTGTTCCATGATTCGCAGCGTCAGCGCTTTGTGGCGACGGTGCAAGAATTCCAGCAAACTCAGCTCCAGCAACAACACGATTTTCGTCAGCGGAAAAATCACGGAGAACAACAACACGATCCCGCCCACCAGCCAGCTGCCATGACTTAGCAGTTCGAGCGTTCCGCTGAGGATGCTGGACTCGTGTTGATGGCCCAATTTTTCGATTCGCAGAATCGGACACAAAATCGCTGGCCAGAACAACACAAACGCCGCCAACGCAGCCGCCGCAGTGCGACTGGCAGATTGCAAGCGACATCCCGGCACAGACACACCCGCTCCACAGCGCGTGCAGACAGCTTTCTGGCCGGCCATCAGGCTCGGCAGTTGATGAATCTGTCCGCAGCTGTGACAGGCACGATGAGTCTTCATTGCCTAAGACTTTGGCAATGGAAAATTGACACGAGGAGCAGGAGACTCAGGCTTCGGCTCTGCAGCCAATGGCGCAGGCAGACGAGATTCTTTTTCCGGCTGAGGAACCAGCGGCGGGAATTCACGGGTGAACGACGAACGCTGAAACGGCTCGTCGGCGGCTGTGTTCAGAGCTGGCCCGATGTCGTCCGGAAACGTCGCGTGCAGCCCGACATCTTGGACAACTCGCAGCATCAACGTGGCCTTCGATGCTGCATCGGAGTCGGGGAAGTCGGTCGCCAGACTTTGCAAAATTGCCTGAGCCTCCTGCAGCCTTTGTAAGGCTCGCAGTTCGTTAATGTTCTTCTGGGTTGCCGCGATTTCCTGCTTCAGACTTCCTTCGGTCATCAATTCTGCTTTGGCTTTCGCAAGTTCCAGATATTGCTGACGCAGCGTAGAATCAGGAGTTTCGACAGGCACATCATCCACAGGACGCGGCACGGGATCGGCCGGAAACTCCACAGCCCGCCCACTGATCGGTGGCCCGGACGGAATGTTCGATCCCACCTGCGACCAACTGGTGCTCGACAAAAACACGGCGGCCAGCATCACAATCGGCGTGTATCGCATCAATCGCATCACAAACTCCTGAACAGAACAACAATAACAGACTCTGAGATCGCGGCGTAGTTTACCGGTTCCGGGGGCAGTCCTTGAAGCTCAAGTTGCGGCTTAAAGATTACGTTTCAGCAGCAGCAGACTATAAATCACAACGCCGCCGACGACCAGAGTCCCGAATCTCAACAAATTTCGGCCAACTTCGGGCCTCGTGCGGCCGACCACTTCGGCGATCACCGCCACCACTGCCACCATGATGAACTTGAAGAACACCATGCCGCGAATCCCCCAGCGATGCAAAATCCAGCGTGCCACCGGGTTCCCTTCGATCAGCGGATTCTGAGTTCTGCCTTCCGCACTGTAGCGCAGAATCAGGTACGTCATAAAGACGTCCATCGCCCCTACAAGGATGAACCAGCTCAATTCTGTTTCGTACTTCAGTGACTTCTTGTGCTTGCTCAAGTGAGTGCCTCAGAACAACGAATCACTTTGTCTGCATCCACAAATCCAACGACAGGCACCGAATCCACTTGGGCGGCGGTGGCGATATCTTTTTCGTAACCCAGCCGAATCAAATTGCGTCCCCCTTGGGCTCGCCGCAACGCGGGTTCGATTCTGGCCGATGTTAATTCCCCGCACTCCTGCCGCCAGTGGTTGGCAGCGATGGCTGCAGCATCGTTCACTTGGTAGCCGTTAACTTGGTCACAATCAGTGCCGCGTTCCAAAGCCGTAACCAAGGCACCAGCATAGAGAACATCTTCACCTGTGATCACGCCGTCCGTACCGGCGCACACGATGTGAATTGGCTTGTCCTGTGTCGCGACTCGCCACAGCACTGCCGAAAAATTCACGAAGGCCCCGATCAGAATTTCGTCGGCTTGCTGAGAACGCAACAGCGCCTGCGTGCCATTGGTTGTCGTAAAGCCAATCGTTTTTCCTTGGACAACCGATGGTGCATAGTCATCGGGGGAATTGCTGAGATCAAAGCCATCGATCTTGATCCCGCCACGCTCTCCTCCCAGCAGGCAAGTCCCCGCCGCCGCAGACTGGCGCACAGCAAACGCTTCATCAATGGCACCACAAGGAACGACGCCTGCCGCATTGTTCGCCAGAGCGTGGATGATGGTTGTGGACGCCCGCAGAATATCGACGATCACAGCGACTCCGTCGCAGACGTCCGCAGGTTCAAACAAAGCGGGCAGCAGATGCACGTGAATCGTTCGAGTCATGAATCGTTCGCCTCGATGTCGAAACCTGTGTGACCAAGGTCGGGAGTCTTTTTCGCGCATTGCAGTCTCAGCAACACGAGTGTTTTCGTCCGAAAAAGACTCCCGACCCTTTCGAGCAACCAATCTGGACGGCCAGCCTAAGCAGATTCGCGGGCGTATTCGAACATCGGTGTCGACAGATAGCGTTCTCCTGAATCCGGCAGAATCACGACGATTGTTTTGCCAGCATTCTCTTCGCGAGCGGCAACCTTCAACGCGGCAGCCATGGCGGCTCCACAACTGATTCCGCAGATGATGCCTTCTTCGCGAGCCACTCGCGGAGCCATCTCGATCGCTTCTTCTCCGGACACCTGAACAACTTCGTCAATCAAGCTGGTGTCGCAGTTATCAGGAATGAACCCCGCGCCGATTCCCTGAATCGGATGCTTACCAGGTTCTCCACCAGACAACACCGGACTGGTTGTGGGTTCAACGGCAATCGTTTGAAGCGGCAGTCCCTTGACGTTTTTTAGATAGCGACTGACTCCAGTAATCGTGCCGCCCGTGCCGACGCCCGCGACAAAGATATCCACCTTGCCTTCTGTGTCTTCGAAAATTTCTGGCCCAGTAGTTTTCTCATGAATCGCCGGGTTGGCAGGATTCGAAAACTGCTGTGGCATAAAGAAGTTGTTCTGTTGAGACAATTCGGTGGCCCGATCGATGGCACCCTTCATGCCTTCGGCACCTGGTGTCAGCACAAGATTCGCTCCGAACGCGCGCAGCATCATCCGTCGTTCAATCGACATGGTGTCGGGCATCGTCAGCGTCAACTTGTAACCTCGCGCGGCACACACGAACGCCAGAGCGATTCCCGTGTTGCCACTGGTTGGTTCAACGACTTCCATCCCCGGCTTCAGCACACCACGTTCTTCGGCATCCCAGATCATTGATGAGCCGATGCGGCATTTCACGCTGTAGGCAGGATTACGACCTTCGATCTTTGCCAAGACCGTCGCATGCAGACCTGCTGCCAAGCGATTGATCTTAACCAGTGGCGTGCGACCGATGGAATACGAATTGTCCTGAAGGATGGGCATCCGGCTGTCTTTCTTCAATGACAGTGGGGTGAACGAGAATCAAAAAACGACGCGACCGTAATTGTCTGGCAAACGTCATCGGAAATGCTAGTGCAGTTTGCGGACAGCGAGGCCAATCACCGCGCTGGAGCTGCGTTTTCGCGTCTGACAGATGATCCGCGTCGGTTGGTCAGGAAGATGACTTAGGCCGGTGAGTTCCGGTCGGCCCACCATTCGGCGGCCGCGCAGTCTGTGGCCAGTTGTGCCAAGACATCGACCGGCATGTCAACATTTTCTGCGCTGGTGGTTTCGTCCGCCAGATCCGTGGGTGAAGCGATAGCATCCACCTGTGAATCAGCGGCGACCTCAACCGGCACGCTGTCGTCCGGATGCCATGCTGGGGTCGCAGGTTCGGCTACTGACTGCGGAGCGGACTCTAAGCTCGCCAGTTGAATCTCAACCGAACTGGCATCGTCGTTCTCAACAACAATCCCGCCCATGAAAATCACGGGACGACTCCACGGCCCAGTGGTGCCGTCAGCCGAAATCGCTCGAACCCAGATGCGGTACGTGCCATCCGGAAACGGTTCTGACCCCGGTAGCGCGGGATCGATCGGCGTATAGCTGGTGCCTGCAACAGTCACGTTAAGGAATGGTGAGCGACCACCGACTTCCGAAATCCAAACTTCGTAGGAAACCGCATCCGCCACGGGAATCCACGTGAAGGTCGGAAAGTCAACCACACCGCCGGCCGGAGGTGCGGTGATGACCGTTCGTCCGCCGGTGGTTCGGAAGAACTGCGGATCGCTCCAGTCAGAAAATCCGCCGCGAGTATTCACAGCGCGAACCCAGACCGTGTACGACCCAGCAGCGAGGTCCGTCGCAAACGTCAACGAAGTTGCGTTGCTTAATGTCTGTAAGAACGGCGGTCGAGAATCTCGTTTGTGAACCAGAACTTCGTACGTCGCAGCCCCGTGAATGGGCGTCCATTCCACGGTTGGCCGCAGCTCGGTGACGAATCCACCGGTCGCAACGGGCCCGGTCACCGTCGGTGGTACCAACGTCCCAAACCGACTGGGCGCACTCCACGCTCCGAAGACTGTTGGGATTCCTGTACCACGAATAATTGCTCGCACCCAGAACACGTATTGACCCTGTGCAAGGTCCGTTGGAATCTGGAATCCCGTGGCCGCAGTTGTCTCGCGATAGATCGGCGTGTTAGTGCCGCCGTTGGGCCGGACCACAAACACTTCGTACTCCGTCGCGCGACTGACGGCATCCCAAGTCAGCAACGGCGCAGAAGAGAAGCTCGGTGCATCCGGTCTCAGATTGACCGGGCTTGGTCCGATATCGAATTCGTAAAAGTCACTCCAGCCCGATTGAGCTCCGTCGATATCAATCGATCGAATCCACAGGCGATAGCGGCCAATTTGAAGTGCTCCTGCATCCGGAATTTCGTAGGAACGAATTTCCTGAGGCAGCTCGCGCCCGGCGAAATCCAGCACGGGATCACCGTTATCGTCCAGTAGCGGTGTCAGATTATCGACGTTGTAACGAGTGACGGTACCCGTGGTCAGGTCTGTCAGCCACAACTGAAAGAGCTGTGCCTCGTTGGTTGCGGCCCACGTAATTTCTGGCGTGGTGTCCGAAGTTAGGTGCCTTGCATTGTCGGCGCCGGGGCCGGTTAGCACGGGACGAATGTTCAGTTCAAAATCTTTGCCGGTCGACCAAGCAGACACACCACCGCCGGCAAGATTGGCTCGCGCCCAAACTCGAAGTCGGCCTTCCGCTAAATCCGTCACAGCAATATCGGTTGTGGTACCGCTGATGTCTTCCACCAGCAGGATTTGTTCGAAGCTGCCGAGGCTGCTGACCCACAGATCGTAAGACACGGCGTTGTCGACCGCCTCCCAAGAAAATTCGACGGTCGGCGTTGAGCCATCCACGGCGGCATCCAGATCGATGACACCGGAGGGTGACAGGATTCCGGGCGTCGTGGTCAGCAGCAGGCGAGACTCAAAGGCCTCAATTTCAGCGGGAGCGGAAACCTGCTGGCGACGCCGCAAGTGAGAACGATTGTTTGATGGGAATGACAGACTCATAGTTCTGCTGCTCTTGTTAAAAGAGGGCGGAGGCCCGCGTCGGTGCGAGCGAATGCGCGCCGATGCGGGCATCAATTTCAGTTCGACTGTATTCGGTATCGCCTGAACAGGGCCCTGAAGTAAAAGGCACCATCCGCACAGCCGTTAAAACGCATGGATTTGCCCGAAGACGATTGCCCAGCTCTGGGCGACTGGAAATGACGCCTTAGACTTACCAGACCAATCAACCGTTAAACTCGCCCACAGAACATTTCGCCGCGACAGAACTGCGACAGAACTCCGGCCAAAACCGCTGCTCAGGAAAGACGACGGCAGACTCCGAATCCAACAACCAGCGAATTCCGCGTTCGGTGGTTTTGCAGTGAATTGTGCGGTTTCAAATTTGACACGCTGTCGGGTCAGAAAACAGTCGAAAACAAAATGACCGTGGACCACTGCGCTTCAGTGGGCCGGGCGGACCTAGCGGATCGCGTGGTCCATTCCACAGCAGTCCATTTCGCGGTCTTGTCTCAGCAAAAAACCGCTTGGTCCTGTCACCCTCGGGCGCAGTGAACAGCATGTCGGGAGATTCACAGTTGCCGTACATCCTTGGCAATCTGGCACTCCTGCCGGTTTTCGCCGTGGGATAGGCTTCCACGACTTTCGGCGGACAGCGTAAAGCTTTTTGCGGCGCAAAAAGGTGGCCGCCCGGTCGAAACCGGACGGCCTGGGAGGAGTAACGATTGGGTTGCCCCAATCGTTAGCAGTGACCCCCGTAAACCTCAACACACAGTGACTGGCTTTCAATTGAGGCGATGCCTCAGTTCAGACTCGCCTGAATTCTGAAAGCAGCACGAACTCGGGGTGCGTAGCACCGAATTCGCCTGTGGAAAGTGTCGTTGGTTTAGCAGGCACTCTTGACCGTCTTCACGATCTCAGCAGCGACCTTGTAGGGATCCGCGTTTGAGGCGGGACGTCGATCTTCCAATCGCCCTTTCCAACCATCTTCGACTGTTCCGATCGGAATTCGGATCGAAGCACCACGGTCAGAAATACCATAGCTGAACTTGAGGATCGACTGCGTTTCGTGCAGACCCGTCAGACGCTGCTCGTTGTAAGCACCATAAACGCCCACATGAGCCTTGATACGATCGCCGTCGAATGCTTGGCAGATTTTTTCGAATGTCGCCTGATCGCCACACGTTCTCATTAGCTCATTTGAGAAATTCGCGTGCATCCCAGAACCGTTCCAGTCGGTTGCACCGAGTGGTTTTGGATGCCAGTTAATGCACAGACCTTCTTCTTCAGTACATCGCTCAAGGAAGTAGCGAGCGATCCACATTTCGTCGCCAGCCAAGGCCGCACCTTTGGCAAAGCCTTGGAATTCCCATTGGCCAGCCGCTACTTCGCCGTTGATCCCGCCAATTTCGATGCCCGCTTCCATGCACATTTCGAGGTGTCGTTCGACGATATTACGACCGAACGCGTTTTTGCCGCCCACGGAACAGTAGTACGGACCTTGCGGAGGCGGGTAGCCACCCATTGGGAAACCCAGAGGCAGATTAGTATCCGGATCCCAGATGAAATATTCCTGCTCAAAACCGAACCAGAAATCGGCATCATCGTCGTCGATCGTTGCCCGACCGTTTGATTCGTGAGCGGAACCGTCAGCGTTGAGAACTTCAGTCATCACGATATAGCTATCGCCAGAACGACCGGGGTCTTTGTAGCACGCGACCGGCTTCAGCAGGCAGTCAGACGCACCACCTTCAGCCTGTTCTGTAGAGCTACCATCGAATGACCACATGGGGCAATCTTCAACTTTGCCGCTGAAGTCTTTCTTGATCAGCGTCTTGCCACGCAGACTCTGAGTTGGCTTATAACCGTCCAGCCAGATGTACTCTAATTTCGAATTCGCCATGTTGCGGAAACTCCTCCGATTTACTCGTTGTCACTGCCACAGAATCCGCGACGTATCGCGATTGTGCTCCGCCGTCTGCGTCTGCGGCGATCCATTAATGGCTCCTTCTGAGTCGCCCCAAACGTTGGGTGCGAAAAAGACTAGAAAATTACTCAAAGGAAACCAGGCCGGAACACAAAACCCGGATTCAATCGTCGAACCCGGATTGGTGTGCCCGTACCGTGAGCACCAGTGCTGAATCATTCAGCACAACAGAGGGCCAATGGCCCTTGCTGCTGGGGTTCCGGTATACAGCAGAACCTGTGCCAGTCAAAGGAAGCTGGCCGTTTTCCGGCGTAGATTATGGCGAGCCTGCCAGCAGTGACGACTAAGTGGCGATGCACTGCTGCCCGTCGTGCCAGCTAAGCAGGCTCTGGCTGGTGGACGGCAAACGAAATCGATTCGAATGCCAGCGTCTGACAAAATTCGTACACAGTGATGAACTGCTGCACGAGAACTTCGTCGTGGACATCCAGAATAATGCGGGATCGAGGATCGTGATCAGACAACAGTGTCAATCGTTCGCGAAGTTCCACACCGGTCACCTGACGATCATTGAGCTCAATCAACAACTGTCGCTGCCCCGATTGACTCAACCGAATCTGAATATCCGTCACAGGCAGCTGGTCAGGATCGGGCGGCGGCAGTTCCATGTCCGTTTCTGTGGCACCCGGCGCCATCGCTGCAGGCAACAGCGCGTCTGGTTTTTGGCCGATCGACGCCACCACGAAAAAAATCAACAGCAAAAAGACGACGTCGATCATCGGCGTCATGCTTTCGTTGTCCAGCGACCCGCGTCGCAGGCGTTGACTCGGAATACGCATGCTATGGGCCGCCTTCAGACGAAACCGCAAATTGAATGCGACGAATGTTGTGCTTGGCGCAGTGTTCGTACAGCCGACGAAACGGCCCGTGCTGTCCAAGACGGTCCGGGCGAATACGAATTTCGGGCTCCGCCTGTGCTGCGGCAGCCGACTGACCGAGTTCCGCCACGCGCTGAAAAGCGGCCGACTCCGTCAGAGGTTCGCCACCAACAAAGTAACTGCCATCGCGTGAGATTGTCACGGTCAGTCGGTGGGGAGAATTTTCGATGTCGATTTTTCCCATGCCAGCCAAGGGTAACTCCACCGGCTCCGCCTGCTCGCTGCGCACGAAATGACTGGCCACCAGAAAGAAGATGATCAACAGAAACACCACATCGATCAACGGTGTGATGTTGAACCGCAATGGCGTTCGTTGACTGTATTGCGTTGGTAGTCGCATCGTGATGTTAGTTGTTGTGCCGCGCAGGAATTCGGCGGTCGCCGCAGCGACAGTGTGTATGACAGTGAATTACGAAAAATCGTGCTGGCAATTTTGATCGTCTGAAAACGTGGTGTCCGCCGTTTCAAACGGCCAACCCAGCCCCCGGATTCTATCGAATCGTAGCGTTCCGTGGCAGAGCTGATTACGATTCCGTCGTCACCTTCTGGTATCTCTTTGAAAGCTGCGATCCATGGCAAATAAACGCGTTCTTCTATTGGCTGGCGATTTCGTCGAAGACTACGAAATCATGGTTCCCTTCCAGACATTACTGACACTGGGCGTTGCTGTGGACGCTGTTTGTCCCGGCAAGTCAGCCGGTGACTCAGTCCGCACGGCCATCCATGATTTTGAAGGCGATCAAACCTACAGCGAAAAACCGGGCCACAATTTCGCTCTGAACGCCGACTTCGCGTCCGTCAACCCCGCAGACTACGACGGCCTGCTCATTCCTGGCGGCCGAGCGCCCGAATACCTGCGGCTGAATGCCCGGATTCTCGACATCGTTCGTGAATTCGACGCAGCCCAGAAACCAATCGCGGCAATCTGCCATGGCCTGCAGATTCTGGCGGCCGCTGGAATACTAAAAGGCCGCAAATGCACGGCCTACCCCGCATGCGGTCCGGAAGTCACGCTGGCGGGCGGTGAGTATCAAGACATCGCCATCGACGGTGCTCATGTCGACGGTCACCTTGTTTCCGCACCCGCGTGGCCCGCTCATCCGGCCTTCTGCCGCGAATTCCTGAAGCTGCTGGGAGTGCTGTGATTGCCGATTGGTGCTCACGAGTGGACCCTCTTTGAAATCACAGTGATACAGGCAAACGAAAGGTGCGACGATGAAGTTTACTCGCGCCAAGTTGAAGGAGGTTATCGAACGCAATGAAACCAGATCTGGTCGTGGTTTCGATTTCTTCATCCAGTTTTTGATCGTTGCATCTTTGGCCACGTCGTCGATTGAGACACTGCCTAACTTAAGTGCTAAGTGGAGCGAAATCTTAAACATCTTTGAATTCGTAGCGGTGGTCATTTTCACGGGCGAGTACTTGCTTCGTCTGTATGTTGCGGATCGCAAATTCGCCTTTGTGACCAGTTTCTTTGGCGTCATCGATTTCGTTGCAATCCTGCCATTCTACCTTGCACTTGGTATCGACCTGCGTTCCGTGCGTGCGTTCCGATTGCTTCGCCTATTCCGGCTGTTGAAACTGGCTCGCTACAGTCGAGCGATTCAGAGGTTCCACCGTGCATTTTTGATTGCGAAAGAGGAGGTTGTCCTGTTCCTTGCCGTCACCGCGATACTGCTGTATCTGGCGGCAATCGGTATTTACCATTTTGAGTACGAAGCCCAGCCCGAAGTGTTTTCGTCTGTATTCCATAGCCTCTGGTGGGCTGTCACAACGCTGACAACGGTCGGGTATGGCGATACATATCCGGTGACTGTTGGGGGGCGTGTCTTTACATTTGTTGTCCTTCTGATCGGACTCGGTGTCGTTTCGGTTCCGGCCGGATTGGTGGCGTCAGCACTCTCAAAGGCGCGGCAGATGGAGTCCGAAGGCATTAGTCGCGACGATGAGTCGCTTTAAAAACAATGGCCCGCTTCATCACTGGGGTCGGCGAAAAAGAGGTAGGGTGGGTCGGATGGCGATCGCCATGTGGACCCACCATTTCCTTTGTCGATACGGGGCGGATACGTGTGGTGGGTCGGCGTCGCTTTGGCTCCTTGACCCACCCTACACAATCAAATCCCAACAATGAAGCGGGCCTTTGTGTAAAAAGCGATTTCTTGTTTGTTAAGCACCCGTGTATAAGTTTTCGTACTTAACGCGGGAACCCAAACGCGCCCGTCCATTCCACCCGCTTCAGACACCCATACGAAAACACCCAGTGACACAATCACCTCAAACCGCACTCATCGCAGGTTGCGGCTATCTTGGCCTGCGAGTTGCCAACGTCTGGCAGGCTGATGGCATGGCAGTGACTGCGATCACACGCACCGCAGTTCGAGCGATGGAGTTCGAACGTCTGGGCCTGAAACCGCTGCAGCTGGATCTCAGCCATCCACCAAAACACGCTGCGCTGCCGGCGGCAGACGTCGTTCTGTGGGCCGTGGGGCTCGACCGCAGTGCAGGCGTGGCTCGAAAGCAAATCTGGCTGGATGGTCTGCGGTGGCTGATTCAAAATCTGTCCGGGGCGCCGCAGCGATTTCTCTATGTTTCTAGCACCAGCGTCTATGGTCAAGTGGATGGCGAAATCGTCGACGAACACACATCCACGTGCCCCACCACCGAAGGCGGACAATGTTGCGTCGAAGCCGAAACACTCGCCCGCGCAGAATTCGCGACACGATTTCCATCAACACAAGTCGTCGTGTTGCGAATGACGGGCATCTACGGGCCGGATCGATTACTGCGCCGCGTCGCAGACCTGCGCCAACAAACGCCGTTGCCCGGCGAACCAGAACACAGCCTGAACCTGATTCATGTGGACGACGCCGTCCGCATGGTGCGCTATATCGCGACGGCCGAAAACACGCCCGACCTCATCAACGTCGTGAACTCAGGCACCGTGACGCGCCGCGAATACTACGAACGTCTGGCGGAACTCGTCGACGCACCGCACCCCGTCTTCGGTAATTCGGAACAATCCGTCGGACGCCAACGCGGTGGAAATAAACGCGTCGTCAGCCGTTACGATTTGTCTTCCCCGGCGGAGTTTCGTCATGATCATGTGCTGGACGGTCTGAAAGATGCCGTGCAACGGACAACAACGGAATCATAAAAAAAGCCCGGCACAGATGTGCCGGGCTTGTTTGTCAATGTGGACAGTTCGAACAACGATTACTGTCGAACGGGAGCTGCTCCGGCGGCACCTTGTCGCTGGCCCGCATCCATCGGCTGACCTTTCAGCATTGCCTGAATCGCCCCTTCCAGATTGTCGACGGCCACCGCACCAGCGACCCGGCCGGAAGCATCGACCAGAAACATTGTGGGCACGGAAACAATTCCGAAGTCTCGAGCAATTTTCCCATCCGTTCCACCCGCATCGCGGATGTGCTGCCACTGCCCGCCGTTTTGAGCGATATAGGCGTTGATACCACTGGCATCAGCATCCAGATTCACACCCAGAATTTCGAAGCCCGATCGCTGATACTTCTTGTGCAGCTCGACGATCTTGGGCAATTCATCCGTGTAGGGTTGAGCCCACGTCGCCCAGAAGGCCACCAGTGTGACTTTGCCGCGATATTGAGCAGAATCGATTGGCTGACCGGTCAGCGATTTGCCAGCCAGTTGCAATGGCTTGCCGGCCAGATCGAGTCGATTCAACGCTCCTCGAGCCCGAATACCGGCATTGGTCTCACCATGATTCTTGATCAATTGCCCGTACCAGCGCTTTGCATCGTCGACTCGCCCAGCAAGTTCCAAGCTAATCGCCAGCTGCACCACGGCGTCTGAAGCATCGGCGGACTTCGGCCATTGTTCGGCAAAGACTTCAAGCTGCTTCAGCCACCATTCTTGAGTTTCTTGGCGCGCCTTGTCATCTTCCGTTTTTAATCGCACGGCGTATTCGGCCAGTAAGCGGCGATACCAAACATAACCATGCAGTTCGTTGTTCGCTTTCACCTGCTCCTGCAACGCCAGCAGTCGCTTGAGGCCACCATCGTATTCCTGCGTCTGCACGGCTGCTGCGACGCCATCAGCAAACTGCTGAATCCACTGCACGCGTTCTTGTTCGGTTGGCACAATGCGAATGATCTTTTCGATAATATCAGCTCGCTGCTGATTGTATCGAGCCAAGGCCTGCGGAGTGACACTGGCCGTGGGACTCTGTTCATCCAGTTTTTGCAATTCGCCAAGAAACTGTTCCATTTCTTTGGCCATTTCCGGAACGGCTCCCAGACCGTCCGTGCTCAATTGTGGCTGCATCAGCACACCACCGATTTGCACCTGTGTGTCTTCGGAATCCAACGGGTGCGGAATCTGAGTCAACTTCCAGACATCGCCGATTCGCACCAACTCACCAACCGCAACAATTTCGTGCTGGCCACCGTTCTCGATGATCGCCATCGCGTTTTCGTAAACGATAATATCGACAGCTGATTTCCCATCTTCTTTGGGTACCAAACCGGGAGCCGGTGGGTCAAAGCGAACCCATTTCGACGTCGGCGTGAGTGTCTTTGTGGCCGCCATAATCTTACGAATCCGGCCCGCTGGATCTGAAACACTTTCCAACAGCGACTTCTTGATTTCTGGCGAAACTCGCAACGTTTCGATATCGTCCGCGTTGATTAACACGGTCTGAAGTGCGGCCATGTCACCCTTGATCATGGCTTCGACCGCAGTCTGAGCGGCTTCTTGGGCCGACAGAATTTTCCATTGGTCGATGCGACCGTCTTCGTTGCGGTCGATTCCCCAACGCATCCCGCCCCAGTTCATCCAGCGGTGCTCGTCCGGTTTTTCATTCTTGTCACTGTCGATGTCGCGATAAACTTCCAGCCCCATTCGGTAGTAGCGAAACAGGTCGGCTTTGTTGTCGCCATTGGTGTCTGTGAAGCGTCGGAGCACCTGGCCGGACGGATCGAAGACCACGAAACCAGCCGTGTTGCCTTCGCGCTCGATCTTCACTTTGCATTGTGCAAAGCTCTTCGGATCTGGCGTATCAAACTCAACGTCTCGATGCGTTGGCCGAAACTGATTCAGAATTTGTTCAGCCGACGGCACCTGAGCCTCAACAGAAGCAGCGGTGGTCAACAGAACACAAATAGCAAGAGTGAAGTAAGCGGGGCGCATCCTCACAACTCCGGACAAAAATCGATGTGAAAGCGAAATGATCACCACCGACAACTCGCGTCGCAGCAACCTAGAAGTGGGCAGAGTATAGATCAAAATGTCGCAGCAGGTGAACACCGATTTTGGCCATGGCACAATCAAGGGTGCGCGACAGGGTTCGTCTGTCGTCCGCCGTGTTGAAAAATGTCAAGATCAGTAATCGACAAATAACAGTGACTCTAGGTTGAGTGGGCAGGCATGGCGGGGGATTGGTGTCGTGGGAAATGTTTGTCGCTGGTACGATAGCAAAAAAAGTTCT
>JBDNHJ010000375.1:0-12267 GCA_041688835.1 Fuerstiella sp. | reverse complement strand
GGTCGAAGATCAGCCGCGTCTGCCAGTGATCTTTGGAGACAACAAATATCGCAACCGCAGCCTCAATGCGTGGATAAAATTGCAGCGACCGGATTGGAAGATCGAGGTCGAGTCTTCCCCACCAGGAACAAAAGGTTTCAGCCCGGTGTGCAAACGCTGGGTCGTGGAACGTAGCAACGCCTGGCATGGACGGTGTCGACGAAACAGCAAAGACAACGAACGACGCACCGATTCAGCGGAAGCCATGATCAAGCTCAGCCATATCGGAGTCATGATGCGACGCTGCGCGCCACCTGCAAAGGACCTCGATTTCCGCTACCGAAAAAATCTGCCCACACTGCAGGATAACTGCAATTCCAATGAAACCATTTCCGGATAGACTCTCAGATAGATGCCGCCCTTCCCGGTTTGACAATCATCTGTGACGGACCCCGCCCAGCCTAGGGTGGAGGAATAGAGGGCAGAAAGTTAGAAAATGACGGGTGAAAAATGGGTGCGTTCATTGTCAAGGGGCGTGATGTGATTGGTTTTTCATGGCTGTGGCTATCTGCTCTGGGCACTCCAAATTGGTCGGCGGGTGCCAACCCGACGTCAAAAGCCGGAAATCTATGAGCGCGCCGCCGCCGCCGTTCAGAAGCATCATGAAAACCGCAGTTCGTACGATGCGCCGATCAACTCGGGTCAGGGGTTTGTTGTGGGAACCGAAACCACGTCGACGCGATTGCAGCGATAAGTAAATTGATCAGCGCCGAACGCGAGATCCACGTGAATGCCCATTGCCACTCGTCTTGTGGAATTTGACCGTTCGTGATCAGGCAGCTCATCCCAAGAAACACCATCCAAGCGGCGATGTGAATCAGTTGGCTCAGAAAGATGCCCGGGGCCAGTTGGAATCGTCGACCGATCTTCCAGCTCATGAAGGTCAGCAACAGCACGTTGAGTGCAAAGCTGCCAACCGACGCCGTGGGATTAGAAAATAAGCGGGCCACAGTAAGTTACCCAGAGATATCGAAGCCAAGACAGTCTCAAACAGAATGACCATGATCGTCCAGCGAAACAATGGCGTCGGAAATCGTCGGTGTGGTAACAACACAGCTAAACCTTCCACATCCGGGTGGATCGTCAACTCCTGCGGCGCTTGAAAAGGATTGTGTGACGGTTCAGAGTTCAGGCGAAAGATCCTTGGTTGGTTTCACGTTGCGAAGTCGGAATAGCAGCGCGATCACAGCGGTCCACGCAGCGCCGCCGGCCCAGATCATGGCAAAAATCTTGATGTCGTTTTCTCGCAATTGCTGATCGTCAATCATCGGTGACAATACCAGAAGAGTCAGCAGCATGGATCGCAATTCGTTAGGTGGATCGAACTCACCATGTGTTTGGGAATCCGTGGCGAGCGTTAAAACGTCTCATCATGCAAAGAAACTCATGCACGAGTGCTTACTGAAGCCGCAACTTAAAAACCGCACGTCCTGAGCGACTTAATACTCGCGGCGTTGGCGTGAGCTGGGAATTCCCATTTGCTTGCGATACTTGGTGATGGTTCGGCGGGCCAGAGTTAAGCCTTGTTCGGCCAGTGCTTCGACCAAAGCATCGTCGCTTAGCGGCTTGGCTTTGCTTTCTTCATCGATTAGTTCTTGTAGCTTAATGCGAATCGTATCCCACGCGACTTCTTCGCCATTGGCCGCTTGAGTTCCGCCGCCGAAGAATCGTTTTAGCGGAAACAAACCGCGCGGCGTCTGAATCCACTTTTCGTCAACAGCACGCGACACAGTCGTCACATGCACGCCGACTCGATCCGCGATCTGCTGCATCTTGAGCGGCGAGATGTGCTCGGGACCGCGATCGAGGAAGTCTGTCTGGTGGTCGATAATTTCCTGAGCCACCTTCTTCACGGTACTGTACCGTTGCTCGATCGATTCAATCAGCCACCGCGCAGATTCCACTTTTTTCTTGATCCACTCGCGAGTTTCCGCAGTGGGATTTTCTTTCAGCATCTTGGCGTAGCGCGGGCTGATTCGGAGCTCAGGAATATATTCATCCAGCAGGCGAACGACATACTTGCCTTTGTCGTCCTTTTCCAAAGCCAGATCCGGCGTCACCCGCTGCACGGGCCGTTGTTCGAAGCCGCGACCGGGATAAGGATTCAACGTCTGAATTTGCTCAATCCCGACCTTGATCATGTCGATGCTGTAGCCCGTCGCCTTTTGAATCACAGGCAGGCGATTAAAGGCGACGTCTTCCAGATGGTCCCGGACTAACACGCGCATCACTTCGTGAAACGGTATGTTGTCCGTGATTTGCAGCAGCAACATCTCGCTGTGATCACGCGCCCCGACTCCCGGCGGATCCAATTTCTGAATCATCCGCAGCACGTCTTCCGCCTGCTCAATGGTTAGTTCTTGGTCGTAGACGCGATTGAACTGCTGACAGATTTCGGCCAGCAGGCTTTGTAGCCGCCCATTATGATCCAGATGCTGAATCAAATACTCACCGAATTGACGCAGAGAAACTTCGATGGAATTAAAGCTGAATTGTTCCAGCAGATATTCGTGCAGCGACTGCGGTCTGGCCAGCATGTTGGCCATCGCATCGTGCTTGTAGTCCATGCTGTCAGAAATCTGATTCGTTGACGGCGACGCACTCCCAAAACTCACGTTATCTTCGGGCCACTCAGAAGAGATCTCCAGCAACCGCTCGAAGTCCGATTCGTTGTTCTTTTCGTTTTCCGTGACCATCTCGCGCTGATCGAGATCTTTGCTCAGTTCCCGCGCTTCTCTGGGGTCGTCGGATATCTCAACACGGTCCGCTTCCTGTGAAGGTGCATCACGATCTTTGTCGACGAGTTCCAGCGTGACGTTTTCGACCAGTTCCTGCTCAATCCGTTCGTTCAACGCCATCATGTTCAGCTGCAGAATCTCCATCGATTGGATCATCCGCGGAGCCAGCTTCATTTGCTGGCTCATCTTCATTTGCTGAGAGATGTTTAGATGCATATTGAATTCATCATCCTGAGAATCAAAGGCACGGCCTTTGACCATTCGAGTCAACACCTCCGTGTCGCTCTGGAAACGTCACATCATCAGTCTACACCACAATTCGGCGGTCCTCCGCAAATGCAGTGCCAAAAACCCCGAGTTCGTCACAAGTCTTCATGGCTAAAACGTTTGCCGACCTCGCAACGCATCGGCCAGCATTTCACGGTTGGCGAATTCCAGCACGCTCCCAGACGCAATTCCTCGCGCCAGTCGTGTGATCTTCACGTCGTCGTTTTCCAGCAAATTCGTAATAAACAAAGCAGTCCCATCGCCCTCCAATGTTGGATTCGTGGCCATCACAATTTCCGTGATCCCATCCCGACGAATGCGTTTGATCAGCTGTTGGATGGTCAGATTCTCGGGGCCGATGCCTTCCAGCGGAGCGATTCTTCCACCCAGCACATGATATCGCCCAGTAAACGCACCGCTCGCTTCCAGCGCCACGACGTCTTTCGGCTGTTCCACAATACAGACAACCTGCGCGTCTCGACGCGGATCTTGGCACAAACCACACACCTCAACCTCGGTCAGATTAAAGCACACACTGCAGCGTTTGACCGACGTCTTCACCTCCCGAATCGCATCACCCAGAGCATTCGCATCACGTGAATTTGCCGCCAAAATATAGTTGCACAGACGCTCAGCCGATTTACGACCAATGCCTGGTAATCTATTGAACTCATCAATCAACCGACCGACGCTGGGACCATAAGGATGGTCTGAGCCCTCTGTCTTCATTCCTGCCATCCATGTATTCCTTATTGTTCCATCTTTCGCGATAAGACACAGTTGCCGTCCGGCGATGGTCCGACGAACGTCATCTCTCCACTTACCCACCCAAGCCGAGCTTTGACAGGGCATCCCCCAGACCCGGAATGTTCATGCCGCCAGCAACTTCTGCCATCACTGCAGCAGCCTCGTCTTTGGCTTTCTGCAGTGCCTGGTTTGTTGCAGCAGCCACCAGTTCTTCGATCATCTCACAGTCCTGACCATCAATCAGCGTTTGTTCGATGTGGACGGACACAATCTTCATATCGCCGGTGGCTTTGACCTTCACCATTTCGCCGCCCGCGATGCCCTCAACACGCAGCTCAGCCACTTTTTCCTTGGCTTCGGCCATCTTGCCCTGCATCTGCTGAGCCTGCTGCATCATGTTGCCGATGTTGCCCAGGTTTTTGAGTTGATCGAACATCCCACTTCTTTCAAGAATGAATTTTGGTGGGCGTCACGTCTCCCGCCCACTCAGTTAGTTTCCGCATCGTCCGACTGACTGTCAGCGGCTGACATCCGTCGACCGGGAGCGTCGGTGATTCTGACCACCTTGGCTCCAAACATCGCCACCACTTGCTGCACAAAAGCATCGTTGTCAGGATCAACGTCGTCACGAACTCGCAACGCCGATGGCCCCTTGACCTGTGGTGCAGAATCATCCCGCTTTTGAATCAGCTTTAGCTTCGCGACCGCTGTTGCCGAATCCGCTTGAGCGCCGTTGGCCTTTTGAGCTCCCGGTTCAGAAGCCGCCTCCGCCACAATTTTTAGTGAAACAGCAGCCGCCACACCCGTCAATCGGCTAATAATCGATTCAATTGCAGACCGACTTTCCGCCTGCTCAATCACTCGCCGTTGAAAATCATAGGACGACCCGAGCTGCAATTCTAGGCCGTTTGGCCCGGAAATTGCTATTGACGACACCGCCTTCAATGCAGACGACAACGTAAATGCTGTTTCTGAAAGCACTTCCGACAATAGACGTTCCGCGTTCGCTTGAGAAAATTCGATTAAAGGCGTCTCTTCAGGAACGTTTTGAACGTCTTCAGCGACTAATTCAGGATTTTTTTTTTGATCGCCTTCCGAAGAATCGACGTCCGAAACTGTCGCTCCTGTTGTCGCTGACGTCGTCGCTGACGGCGCGACGGCAGCTGATTCTGGTAATGCGGGCAATTCTCCAGATAACAACGCGGCGATCGCGGTCAGGTTTTCCAGCATCGAAATCTGGGCCAACGCCATCTCAAGCAGCACGCGAGCGAACGTGCTCCGCATCATCCGACCTTTGGCCTCAGATAGAATCTGAAACGCGGCCATCACATTCGGCATTCCCAGACGCGCAGCCTGCTGGCCCACGGCTTCGCGCTGGCTGTTGCCGACGCTACACAAAGACACTTTTGCACCGCCGCTCAGCGTGACCATTTGATCTCGCACATAGCCCACGCACTGATCCAGCAGTTCCCCCGCCTGCACTCCAGAATTTAACGACGCATCCAGAATGTTCAGGACTTCCCCCGGACGATGCGCAGTGATCGCGTCGAACAGCGACACCAAAGTTTCATCGCTGGCCGTCCCGAGCATCCGGTGGACATCAGCACCGCGAATGACGCCGTCACTGAATGCCAGCAACTGATCAAACAACGACTGACTGTCTCGCATCGACCCCCGCGCGCGGCGTGCGACTAATTCGATGGCTTCGTCTTCCACTTCGAAACCTTCAGCGACTGCGATTTCCTTCAGTCGCTTACCAATCGATTCTTCGCCAATCGCGCTGAAGTCGAATCGCTGACACCGCGACAAAATCGTGTCGGGAAGCTTGTTCGGCTCGGTTGTACAGAACACAAACTTGACGTTCGGCGGCGGTTCCTCCAGTGTCTTCAACAACGCGTTGAAGGCTTCACGCGTCAGCATGTGAACTTCGTCGATGATGTAGACTTTGAACTTCGACCGCATTGAACTCACGCCCACGTTCGCGCGCAGTGAGCGGATGTCGTCGATACCGCGATTCGACGCACCGTCAATTTCCAGCACATCGATGTCGTTACCGGCAGAAACCCCATCGCAGATTTCGCAGTTGTTGCAGGGAACACCGTCTTTCACATTCGGACAGTTTAAGGCCTTGGCCAAGATCCGAGCGCTGGATGTCTTGCCGACACCTCGAGCCCCCGTGAATAAATACGCATGCGCCACCCGACCAGCACGAATGGCATTGCGGAGTGCCTGAGACACGTGTTCCTGCCCCACGACGTCGTCGAACGCTTGAGGACGAAAACGGCGGGCCAGAACGGTGTAATGAGATCCAGTAGTGCTCACGTAACTGAAACTTCCTGTGATAACGCAGCGAAAAAAGCTGGGGAGATTACCAAGCCACAATACCGTTGAACCAACATCAGCCGCAGGGCATGAGCCCCGGTTCCGTGCGAAAAAACCGGGGCTCATGCCCTGCAGCTGATCACTTCAAATGACTCATTCAACGCAATTGTGCCAAGCTCTATTGTGACGAGTCGAAGCGAAATCATCCACTATCTGCCTCAGAATAATTCACCGGGGGCTTTCACGCCGTACTTCTGCAGATAGCCCTTTAGCTTCAACTTCTTGCGAGTGTTGTCGGAACTCATGAACCGGATCTTCCCAAAAATCGGGCGTTCGGGCCCCCACGCTCGATCATAACGCCCCAGCACCCAGAAGATCCCGGAATACGAATTTGGGTTTCGTCCGTCGACTGCGTAACGATTGTTGAGTTCAATCATGACTTCCAGCGCCCGCTGTGGAGATTCTGTCCACTCCAGAATTTTCTTCCCCCACAGCATTCTCAAATAGTTGTGCATCCGGCCTTCGGTGACCAGCTGCGTCTGAGCGGCATTCCAAATCTCATCGTGAGTCTTCGCATCTCGAAACTCTTCATCAGAATAGACATAAGGCCGTGGATCGGAGGCGTGCTGTGCGAGTGTAATTTTTGCGAAGTCCGGCAATGATTCAAACTGATCGAAGTGTTCATCAAGACTACAGGCGTTGTAGCCAAGTTCCCGCCACGTGATGAGTTCATCCAAAAAGCCTTCTGCCGCTGGCGACAGATTCCACCAGCCATTGCGACTGCCCTTGGTTTTTTTTACGTCCTGCAGATCAGCCACCGTCCACTCTTCACTGGCGACAACATGTTCGAAGACCTCGTGCGCAGAAATGTGTCCGAAATGCAGATACGGGGATAGCCCGCTGCTAGGATCGTTGTCGGGTTGATTTCGATCGTCCGCATAACGATGCAACAAGTCAGCCACGAAAGTCTTCATCCTCTTGCGGGCCGCTCGTGAACCGCCATTCAAAACGGCTGGCCCGACCGATTGATCGATCGGAAAGTCCGCGAGTACGTGAGGAGTCGCGGTTAGCAGTTCGTCCGTCGCCAGCGGCCAGCGATCGGCAATGGACGGATCAATACAGTCCACCTTCTTCAGCTGGCTGTCCTTCAGAGGATCGGCAGCGGGAAACTCACTCAGGTGCGGTGTCAGCGTCTTCTGCAGATGGATTCGAAAAGAAAACGCGCGGGTGAAAATGCGATCCGTGTCTCGCATCGGATAGATGCCGTTGGAATCCACGGTTTCCAGCTTGACCGGCAAGCGATCGGCCACCGCGCGCACCATTTTTGGTAAAAAGAAACAAGGGAAGTCGTCCGTCACAACAACACAAGCGCTGTCGGCAAGCGTCTGCAACATGCCACTGCCAGCACCGTGGACCGGTTCGACATAGGGGAAATAACTAACGCCCGCCTTTGCAGCGGCAGCTTTGTTGTCAGCCATGCCCTGCAGTACAAAGCGATGAAACCGAACACTGGCCCATTGATATCCACATCGCAGAGCTTCGAAAATCAGCAACGGCTTCTGAAGTTCGGTCGCCCACTCAACCGCACGCTGCAGCGAAAAGTTGTAGTGCAGACGACGATTCGCTGTCATCCAATACAGCACATAGTCTCCCTCGGAATTGACAGCAGCGGCATTGGCTTCAACGATTCGAATTGCGGGAACAGTCATAGTTGCGAATACGCTTCAAAAACGGTCACGAGGGTCGCGATAAGTCACGTTGTAGCCGGTTGACGTCAAATTTCCACGCGCACTCCTGATGCTGATTCGCCTGCACGGCGGATCGTTTAACCCGCCTCGCAGAGAAGGGTGTTGACCGCCTGCACTTGTGCTGACGGCCTCCTCTGCGAGTCGGGTTAAACGAACACACGGCCACGGAGGCAGGTGACGGACTGCGATTGGCCTGCAGTCAAAGCACTGCACAATGCCGAAGCCGGTGACGGCAGCGACACCGAACACAACACGCAACTTATTTCCATGAAACATGTTACACCACAATCGAACGATCAAGAGATCACTTCGGCACGGAATTTGATTTAGCAGCCTGAGCACAACATTCCTCATTCACAAGCGAGGGCTCAGGTCATGTCAGAAGTTCATCTCAATCCCACAGATTCACCGCACTTGCCGGCGGCCGAACCTGATCGTCAGGCGACTGTCGCCGCGTCGAGCCAAACATCGTTTCTGGAATCCTTCCTGAACAGTTTCTTCCAAGAAAAGAACATCAAGTGGATGCTGGTGATGGGTGCGGCCATTGTCTTCGGCTCATCACTAATGTTGGTGACCCGGCAATGGTCTGTGTGGTCGATCGAATGGAAATTCCTCACCATTTTGGGATACACGGCAGCCATCTTTGCTGCCGCAGAAGTCAGCCGCAAACGACTCGGGCTAACAGCAACCTACAAAGCGCTGCACTCGCTCACTTTGTTATTGCTGCCCGTTTGCTTTTTGGCGTTGCAGTGGCTGACTGCCAACAGTGCGACTCAGACATGGAACCTGCTGAAGTTTTGCGGTCTGCTACTTCCGGCCAGTGCATTCTTATGGTTCGCCAGCAGCCGCATCCTTGATCATCTGCTGCGAGGTCGACAGACGACGTTTCTGATCAGCTATTGCGTGCTGTGCTTGGCGGGTGCAATGCCAGCCTTCCGTTTGCCGCTGGTTGATGCAACCGCGACTGTCGCCGAAATCGCCCAAACTGCGATTGTAGCCAAAAGCATCGCAATCCAAGCCTTCGCCTTTCTGGCCATCTGCTGGGCAATCTTTACAGCAGGCGTCATCAAGGTGAATCGACACACGTTCTGGTTGGCAGAAGAACATCGACTGCCGCGCATCTTTGGTTTTCTGCCGATCGCGATACTGGGCCTGCAGTTTGTTGTGCTGATTGGCACCAAAGCCATCACGGCGATCTGCATCGAATGGATCGGCTTCGGCTGTGTGATGGTGGCGGCCACAATCCTAATGACCACCCGCACGATCGCGAACGTGTTCCGACAACGAACAGGCGACCTCGTGCGGCCACTGCCATGGAATATCATCGTCCCACTGTTCGCCGGACTCATCCTCACGACGCTCGGGCTGACATTGTCGTTTCATAATTTCCACTTCATCAACACGCAAAGCTACGCCGTCATCCCCACGGCGATCGTGGCCGCAGCATTGATGGCCATGGCCGCTCGCGACACTCGGCATCGAGGCTTCGTGTGGGCGACTACGATCTGCATTGCGATCGCCTATCAATGCAGCCCCGCGCTGTTCGCAGACGTCGTCCAATCGCTGAAAGATTCGACCGCCGCCGCGATCAATCAAACACGCGTGCCGTTCTCATTGTATGGCATCACCTATCTGCCGCTGCTGGCAGTCTTTGCGGCCGCAAGTCGTTACTTCGCACGCCGTGGAACTCTGGAATTCAGCAAACCGCTGAAGCACTTTGTCACACTGATGGGACTGTTGCTGTTCTGCATTGCCGTGACAAACTGGACATCGCTGCTCTTCGTCTCGCTGGCGAACGTGATTGCGTTTTTGGGCTTTGCGGTGGCTTTTCGAGATCGACGCTATGTGATTCCCGCGCTGTTCGGCATCGTGCTGGCGACTACGGCGGCGATTCCTGCCTTCAACAGCATTCAAGGCATCACTGGTCATCAAGCGGCAACCGCCATGGCGTGGGTTCCCACTCTATTAGCGGGCCTCGCAGCGCTACTCACGGCCACTCCTTTGCCCGATCGAATCTTAAACACCATCCCGAGCGGTGAAGGCAGCCTGATGCGTCATCGAGACTCAGAAACAAACGTACTGACACAGCGATCTTTGTTGCTGCAAATGGCTGACGGAAGCGACCGTGGCTTGAGCCAACTGATCGGATGTTTCTTGGCCTGCGTCACCGCAGCACATTGGATTGGACAATCCTTGTGGGTCCAATTCGCACTCACGGACGCCACACTGTTGCAGTATGTGTTTCTGATGACCGCGTTTGCGTTGTACACGCTGCGAAACCCTTTTTATCTGACGGGGCTCTGCTTTTGGGGTATGGCGGGCTTTGCTGGCGTGCGATGGAGTGCCGGCGAAGGATTTTCTGCAGCCGATATTTGCAACACCGCTTCATACGTTACAGCGACGGCCTCGCTGCTGGGATATCTGCTGCTGAAGTGGACCGGACAGATTTCTCGTTCGACGTCACTCATGAATCTCCGGCAACAATTGGGATTCGACGCCGACAACTCCTCAGTCATCGATTCTTCTGAACGGACGACCGCCAGCTGGATGCGACGAGTGCAAGCCTTTGTTGTGCCACTTTGTGATCTGAGTCTTGTCACTCTGTCGTGTCTGGCTGTCGTTTTTCATCTTCCGCTCGTCATCCAAGCTCACTGGCCGCTAATCAGCGGCGGCAGTTCCGCAACGGTATCAGCGCTGTTCGGTTTGCCGACAGCTGTCACCGTCAGCTGGTTGGTGGCAGCGGCGTTCGTCTTTCGCAGCCGAACAGCGGGTATCGCCGCCACAATCGCATTGCCACTGTGGATCACAGCCACAGCAACGGCCGCTCAACTGCCACTCACGGCAACCTGGTGCCCAGTGATTTGGGCAGCGGTAGCAGGCATCATCTTTGTTGTCTGCTCACGCAAAAAGAACCAAGACGCCGATCAAAAGTTGGCCGAATCCGCTGCCATGATCAGTGCCACCTGGTTGCAGGTGCTGATGATTTTCACCTGCCTGTCGTTCGCCTGGCCGCTGCGAATCGTCGGACTGTTGTGCCTCGCCGCATTTGCCTTCGTCGATCGTGAACAGCAGAACAAATCACGACTCAGTTACCTCGCAGTGATGGCCAACGTCCACCTGCTGTTGCTGGCGGCAGCCGTCGGAGGCTGCGGTGGTCCCATCGTCACATTCCTGCTTCGAAATAGTGCGGCGGCGATCCCTTTTGTAATCCTAACCGCCGCCATCAGCGTTGCAGTCTTTGATCGAGCCCACAACAAGCTGGAATCTGTTATCGCTCAAACATGGACTGCACTGCTGCGATGCGGCATGGTCATTTTAGCAATCATGTCACTGACCGGCCCGGTACTGCCGATGGGACTGATCGGTGTGATGACAGCGGGATTCTTGATCGCCGCCGCAACCGAAGCCACACAGGCCGTGCGTCGTCAGTCGGAAACCTATGTTTGGTCCGCCTGTAGCGTACTCGGCATGCTGACCCTGTTTCTGTTGGCACACGAAGTCGTCACATTCGGGGCGGGCATAAGTCAGTTCGTACTGCTGGGGATTTCCATCACCGGTTTATCTGTGGCTCACCTATCAAACCAACGCGACAACCTGGCGATCATTCATCGTCCGCTGCACATGATTGGACAAACGTTGCCAACATTGGTCGCCACGATGGCCGTCTTCCGAGAATTCTCAGGACTCCTGAAATCAGACTCCGCCCTCAATGCCTTGGCACTGATGATTTCGGCGGCGATCTACTTCCAACAAGCCATGGTGACTCGAAAACGGGCTTACGCGATCATGGCGGCGATCATCATGAACGCCGGCCTGATGTTGTTGTGGAGCTCACTGAAGCTGACCGCCCCCGAATTCTATCTGATCCCCGTCGGCCTTTCGATTTTGGCCTTTGTGGAACTGCTAAAAAAGGAACTGCCCACAGCAGCGCACGACCCACTGCGCTACATCGGAGCCCTCACGATTCTGGTGTCACCGATGTTTGAAGTGATCGCTGGCAACTGGGCTCACATCTGCACACTCATGATCCTCAGCGTGATCGTGATCCTGATGGCCATCGGGCTGCGAATCCGAGTTCTCGTCTACGCTGGCTCCGCGTTCCTACTGGCAGACCTCGTCGCCATGATCGTCCACACCACCATCGCCCATCCCGCGCTGTTGTGGATCGGCGGCGTCGGCCTCGGCGTCGCAGTCATCGCCCTCGCCGCCTTCTGCGAAAACCACCGCGAAAAACTACTCACCCAAATCCGCCTCGTCAGCGCCCAACTCGCCACCTGGAATTAGTGCGAACGGTCCCAATCTGAAATCTGAAATCTGAAAACTGAAAACTGAAAACTTTTCCAAAGGACACTCATCATGAAATGGCTCACCAACTTTAGTCTCGTTATGCGATCCAGCGTCACAGC
>JBDNHJ010000374.1:0-3363 GCA_041688835.1 Fuerstiella sp. | reverse complement strand
CTCACCGAGCAATCGACCGTCCGTCCAGAATCGACAGCGGTGTTGTACAGAACGCCAGATCGCAGCGCGTGCAGAAATGGAATCCACGCAGCAGAAGACGGCGTTGCCAATGTCTATCCGTGACCTAAAGCGGTCATTGACTGCAGGTGGCGAACTCCCAGCGAAGCCAGTTGCATCGCCACCTGCAGGCCGATCGCTCCGACGCCGATCACCGTTGCCTTCACCTCGTTAAGCCGTTCTTCCGACACCAGATCCTGCTGCCGGATCAGTCGGCTGCGGCGAGGTACTGATTCCATGCCTCCTCCTCTGCAACGTCAGGGAACAAGTCAACTGCTTCGGCACGCAGGTACCATTCGTCGATGACTTCCGACATGTGTGCCGGGGTGTCGTCAGCATCAGAGTCAACATCGTCGAAGTATGCGGACACGCGGTTTGTGATACCGCCACGAAACGGATCCATGGCCAGCACGTGGTCGTCGTATTCCTCGTCCCACGCGGCTGTATCTGCCCCGCCGAACTCACAGTGGAAGTCGACCTCAGTGCGCATCCGATGCGCACCGCCGGGACCGACGTTGACCTAAATACGAGCGTAGGGTGCACCTCCTTGCCGTATCACCTAGATCGCGCAATTAGCGTCGCGAGCCGCAGGATATAGTGGCTGAATTCTGGGGTCGATCAGCGGCCAGCTTTCTTTGCTGCCGATTCTGAGTGATTCGTCTCTCGCGTCGTGGTCTAAGGGACCGCAAATGAAACCTAATCCCCGACCATGGGAGGGTGGGACACTAGTTCGACTGTTGCGGGGTCGGTAGAGTACCTACTACCGCACGATCCCTGACTCCTCGAGAGAAACAATGAGTTTTGACAGCAACCAATCCGCGTACAAAGACCTCCGAGAGATCATTGCACAGCGCACGGACCCAATCGTGGCTTGGGTCGGAGCCGGACTGTCGATGCCAGCTGGTCTCCCGAGTTGGGCAGCAATGAAAGAATCACTCCTCGGTGAGTTAAATGAGTTAGCAAATCAGCAGACAGACCCAAAGGTTCGTCACGACCTGAAATACTCGGCTGGCTTAGCGAATGTTGAAAAGAACTTTTGGGAAGCGTTCTCCATCCTGCGTGATCAACTTGGCCCCCAAACGTATGCGCAGTCTATTCGCGGCCAAATGGGTGCTGGGGATCGTGCAAAAGTGCCCGCGACATATCTGGACCTTTGGAAATTAGGTATCCGTGGCATGTTGAGCCTTAATATCGACCCGATGGCAAAAAGGGCGTATTCCGAAGTATTCCCCGGCAAGGTAATGCATGACTTCAGCAGTAACACTATTGGCCAGCATATTCATCTTCAAAGGAAAGACCGTCCGTGGCTGGCAAATCTCCATGGCCAACTTGACGATCAGTCTTCATGGGTCTTCACTACATCTGACTTGAAGCGTCTATTCGCCGACAGCGGATACCAAGCGCTTATTACGGGGTGCCTCACTACCCGTACCGTCATATTTGTCGGAATTACAGCAGATGACATTGCAGCTGGCGGGCATCTCGCCAATTTGACACGCCAAAAGATTGATTGTGGCGGGCACTATTGGATAACGCATCGGAACGACGCGATCACACGTCGATGGGCGGAGGAAGCTGGATTGCGAGTCATTGTATATTCCCCAGACAATGATCATGCCGAATTGGGGGATATTTTTGCCGACTTGCACCGCTACGTCCCTCGTGACGATGAGCCGATCCCGGTTCGTCCTGAAATCGCAGCTTCGCTGTCAGTGTTGCCCTCACCTAGCGACTTGGCCCGACAAACGAGTTCGGAGATTCGAGATATTCTGAATTCACACGCAGCGGCAATTCTGCAGGAAACAACGTTGAAAACTGCGGCGGCTTTTGAGGCATTCGCTCAGGAGTATGCAGACGCAATCTACCGAGGCTGGAGAGTCACGACCAAGGCACCAAATGACTATGTTCTGGGCTACCATATTTTAGAAAAGTGCAAGACAGGGGCTTTCGGCGATGTGTTTCGAGCGGAGTCTCCGAGCGGTGAGACTGTTGCGGTGAAGGTGCTGCATGAAAGAGTCCGGGAGGATATGGAGATGTTGCATTGCTTTCGACGTGGAGTGAAGTCCATGCAGATTTTGACGCACCAGGAAATACAGGGCGTTGTTCGATGCCGAAATGCCTCAGAAATCCCTGCGGTTGTTGTGATGGACTTCATAGAGGGACTCGACTTGCAGGAGGCGGTGCAGAAGGGAGTCCTGAAGTCGTGGACGGAAGTTTTACGGGTCGCGGCCGACCTAACCAAGATCATCCGAACTTCGCATAGGCTACCTCAGCGCGTACTACACCGTGATATTCGTCCGGCCAATGTCATGCTTGAAAATTGCTGGGGCCCAAATCCTGATTGGGACTTGGTAAGACTCTGGGTTCTCGACTTCGATCTTTCGTGGCACATAGATGCGTTTGATGTTTCTGTGTCGCAACCTGGGACAGCCAATGGGTACTTGTCACCCGAGCAGGCCGAACGCAACAGCGGTGTCTCTACGCGAAATGCAGCCGTCGACTCATTCGGGATCGGAATGACTTTCTATTTTTTTGCCACTCGTGATGAACCACGGTTTGGTGAGCAGCGGTATTCGGACTGGGCAGATACGTTACGCAAGGCAGCAGAAAAAACGGCGTGTCGCGAATGGAGATCGTTGCCAAAACGTTACTTCCGACTGGTGCAACGGGCAACCCAAGACCGGCAATCCGAGCGATTGGATATGTTCAGATTCAAAACGAAGTCTCTCTTCTTCGTGAAGTTCTTAAAGATCCAAGCAGCGTGCAGTCCGCTGAACTTGTAGCGGAAGAATTAGCGGCGAGAGTGTCAAACCTAAAATATGAGTGGGACGGCGAAGGAAACTCGATTACCTTAGAAAATGCACACATTCCGGTTCAGTTGGGATTCGACGAAACGAGCCATACGGTGACCTTTCAATTTCGCTGGTTTCGCCGTGAGTTTGACACTAGAAAAAACGTTAAAAAGTGGCTCCCCAATGCGAGTGAAAAGGCCGCGTCAGCGTTACGAAGTGCCGGATGGAATGCTCAGATTGAGGTTGTGACGGAGACGCCGGGCTGTTCTGCAGAAATACCGGTGAACAGCGCTCTCAAACACGGCCTCGATAAAGTGGCAGAAGGGATCAGTCTGGCTGTACAAGCATTGACGTTTTAAGCAAAGGAAACAGTCGGCGAATTCAGGACGGTAGTTTCAATACTATTCGCCATTGTACTACAGTGGCAACTTTGAATGACTGTTAACACGCCGACGAATTCCGTTGACGCAAGGGACCGATCGCCGTCCGTAGGCTCAGTGACCACCAAGTCGAT
>JBDNHJ010000373.1:0-6444 GCA_041688835.1 Fuerstiella sp. | reverse complement strand
TTGCATGAAGATTTCAGCGGAAATCGGCGTACCGTCAGGATCCCAGAAGGATGTCGATGTCATGGATTGAATTTGACGCGCCTTGCCGTCCGCCAGCTGGATCTTGATCTTTTCCGGGCGAGGTGGTTTTGGATCTCCGCCGTCGTCGCCACCTTCTCCGCCTTCGGTGTCACCACCCGTCGGGCGTGGCGTTAGTGGTTCTGGATCGTCGGGAGGGCCGTCCCACTCAGGATCGAGGAAGTTCTGGTAGGCACCCACGAAATCATAGATGGTGAAGAAATCTTTGCCGTCCGCCAGCCGAGTCCCGCGCCCGATGATCTGCTTGAATTCAATCATGTTGTTGCAGGGGCGAAGCAGCACGATATTGCGGACTTCCGGAGCGTCGACACCCGTGGACAGCTTCTGAGACGTCGTCAAGATTGTTGGGATCGTCTTTTCGTTGTCCTGAAACTTGCTGAGATACTCTTCGCCCAGCTTACCGTCGTTAGCTGTCACGCGGCAACAGTACATAGGATCCGTGCTGTCGCTGAACTGGTTGATCAGGTCGCGCACCAGCGCCGCATGTTCCTGAGTTGCGCAAAACACGATCGACTTTTGGTTTGGGTCTGCCTGCTGTAGATACGCTTTGACTCGGGCGGCTTCGCGTTCTCTGATTTCAATGATGCGATTGAAGTCCGCTTCCGTGTATTCCTTCCCAGATTCCGGGTCACCTTCCAGCACAATGTCATCCGGCGTGTAAATATAACCATCCATCGTGGTCTGGATTCGTTTCACCTTGAACGGTGTCAGAAATCCGTCGTTGATCCCGTCTTTCAGCGAGTATTCGTAAACCGGCTGCCCGAAGTATGCGTAAGTATCCGCATTGTGTTTCCGGCGAGGTGTGGCTGTCAGCCCCAGCTGCACTGCCGGCGAAAAATGTTCAAGGATGTCACGCCAGTTGCTTTCGTCTTTGGCTCCGCCACGATGGCATTCATCAACGATAACGAAGTCAAAATAGTCGACGTCATATTGGCCGAAGTACGGTTCGTCGTCAGGGCCGCTCATGAACGTCTGGAAGATCGTGAAGAACAGACTGCCGTTGGTCGGGACTCGACCGCCTTTGCGAATCTCTCCCGGACTAATTCGAACCAAAGCGTCTTCCGGGAATGCGGAAAACGAGTTGAACGCCTGATTGGCAAGAATGTTGCGGTCCGCCAGAAACAGAATCCTTGGACGCCGCGAACCATCGCGCTCAGGTTCCAACGCGTATGAAACAGCTTCCACGCAATCTGAAAGGCGATGAAGGTTTTGCCCGTGCCTGTGGCCAGAGTCAGCAGAATGCGATCTTCGTTGGCTGCCACCGCGTCCATCACCGCATCAACCGCGTTTTCCTGATAGAAACGCGGGGGCTTGGAACCACGACGTCGTTGTACGGTTCCGCAGCAAACTCATTCCGCCATTTGTTTTCGGTGGCAAACGTGGCCTGCCATAACTCGTCCGGAGTGGGAAACCGCTCGACGAGCCCCTCTTTGCCGGTCTGCATGCAAATCTGATAGATCTGTTTGCCATTGGCAGAAAACGTGGTCCGAATGTTCAGCTTGACCGCGTAGTCCTTGGCTTGGCCGACGCCTTCGCCAACTTCTTTGTCGTTGCTCTTAGCTTCAATCGCGGCCAGCTTTTTGCCACGGAACATCAGGATATAATCAACAAACAACGGGTTGGCTCGCCGACCACCCGACTGGATTCGCCCTGGACAGATTTGCTCTCGACGAATTCGTGAACCTGCCACAACACCCCAACCCGCCGCAGCCAACGCGGGATCGATCAGTTCGGCTCTGGTTTCTGATTCGTTCATCTGTCTTATTATCCGCAGCCATTAATATGGAAGCGAACACTCCGTCTATTAATGCCTGCAAATAACAAGGTTCAGAGCCCTAAACGGCAGGTGCGAGTTGCTGGTCAGCCAATGTCCGCCATGCCAGTTCGATATGCTGGGCAGAGAATTTCTTCTTCCGTGCATTCCATGCGTGTACTTTCTGGACGGCCTGATCCATGCTGGATGGTGCTTCGTTGGCAATGACCCAATGAACCGTGGCCAGCAATTCCATGCCATACGGGGTTTCGAAACCGTTGATTAGCTTCGCAACTTTCAAAAACCGTTGCTGAGTCTCATGATGCTGATCCAGAAACTGCTGAGCCTCCGGAACCGAGTTCTCCTGCAATTCGATGGCTTTCGTGGGATTGTCTTCACCATCTCCGAAGCCTGAAATGTAGTGCCCTTCTAATTGGTTCAGGACGTGTCGAAGGTTCTCCGCGTAGGGCCCGTATGGAGCCTTCGTGAATCGCAGCTTCAATGGTTCGCCGAACATCTGCATGAAGTACATCAGCTTGTGCAGTTCAAGCAGTGAGACAAACGGGTCCATTACTGCCGAAAGATACTGCCGCATCAACCCGATCAGTGCAGCCCGCCCCGGCGTCATCTTCGGAGCTTCCTGAGTGACCGCCATCGCTTTGGGAGCCGGTGCGGCTTTCGGTTCGTACAGCAAAACCTGAACACCATCAACATCGCTGAAGGCGTCAACAATCAAGGATTTCACGACGTTCCAATCAAGCCCACCCAAACCGCAACCAAGAGGCGGAATGGCGATCGATTTGATTCCGCGAGACTTCACTTCATCAACCAAGGTCACCAGTCCGGATTGGATGTCTTCAATCTTGCTGTTGGCTCGCCAGTGATCCTTTGTCGGAAAGTTGATGACGTAGCGAGGCTGATACAGCGGATCGACTTCGCAGACATGCATCATCCCCGGACGCAACTGTTTGGCGTCGCAGACTTTTTTGTAGGCTTTGAAGTTCTCGGGGAACTTCTTCTTGAACTGCAAAGCGATCCCACGCCCCATCACGCCAACACAATTGACTGTGTTCACGAGAGCGTCGACTTCGGCTTTCAGGATATCGCCCGTTACTGATTCCATCATGGAACTATTCATCGTCAAAAGTACCAGCCGTTCTGGATCCGAACCGGAGGCTGGTGGGATGCGGCAGAGATTCCGTTCATTGCCGTCGATTCTGTATTCTGGTCATAAACGCCGATCTGTTCCACCAGAGTCCATGGAAACAAGTCCTGAAGAAGGAATTCCGCCTGTTTTCCGTCCTTGATTTCCGAAGATCGAAAGTCCCGAGCGTTTACAGCATCCCAATTGATCTGTTTCAGATCGTCCCGCGATTTGAAGAAATCCGTGTATCGTGCACCGGCATTCGTGGGCGTAATAGCCCACTTTCCATTGTTCGATTCGACCCACTGAACGCTGGCTTCAAAGTCCGCGACAAGGTGAACGATTGGTGCCTGTCCGCCCTCATAACTGATGGAATCATGGTTCCTGCGGTACAGGATGTACAGCATGATGGATCGCGGGCAGAAGTAGAACGGGACGTACTGCCCAACTTTGGTGCCGGGATGACACGTCACCTCAAGTTCTTCGAGCCTGCGGCGTTTGATCTCGGACATGCCAACAAGGCTGGCGTTCAGGCTTAACTCGATCCGTTTTGCGTCCGACCAGAGACCTCCCTGCTCAATGATGCCGGGAAGATTGTCGACGTGGGTGATATGGCAGATCTTCAGCTGTTTCGGCGGCCCAGTCATACTGTAGCCTCCAGTTCGCTCGTCGCGGCGGTGAGTTGGCCGGTGAAGGCTTTTTGAAGGAGCGATTGTTTGAGTTCGTCGAGGTTGGCCAGCTTTTGGGTGTAGATGGTTTCAAGTCGACGCTGGTTGGCTCGTAGCTCATCCAAGGTGCCGACGATCTTTACCTGTTCGTCAACTTCAGGGAGTGAAATTCGGATCGCTGACCACTTCGACTTGTTGATGATTGGTAACGTAGCTTGTCCCGAACCATGATTAACTGCACGCTGAAACGATTGTGTGATAAAAGCGTAGTAGGCGAACTTGTGGTGAATTCGTTTCCCGGGAAGGAAAGCGTTTATTTGCTGGTTGGTGGCGATCGGCAAGTCGTTGAAGCCAGACTTTCCAATTGTCGCACCGATGCAAACCATCAACGTTGAATTGGTAGGAATCAAACGAGCCTTTTGAATGCCAGCTTCACTCAGGCCGTCGTTTCCAAGCCCAAGGCTTCCGTCAGGCCGAAAGTTAGCCGGCTTCACAAACGGGATATGATCACCGTAGTCCTCTATGTTCGCCTTCTTCGGCGTTGAGCCTGTTTGCGTAGTTCCAAGTTCACTTAGCTTCATCTCCTGCCAGCCGGGGCCTTGTTGGGTGAAGACGCGATTGAGATAGCTTTCAAACAGCTCGCGGGCGGCCAAGAGATTCTTCTCGGCGTTTTCTTTCGCCTTGGCGATCGCCGAAAACGCCTCATCCAAGATCGACACGATCCGCTTTTGTTCGGCCAACAGCTTCGGAAACGTAATTGAAATGCGTTTTACATCTTGCTGATTCACGCTTGCCTGATTTACAGACTGTTTGCATTCTCTTGCCCAAACGCCACGTTCAAAAACCCAAGTCAGAAATAGTTGTAAGTACGTGCAATGAACTTCTGATGTTGGTCGCATTAGAAGCAAGTTCATGCCGTGATAGATTTTTCCATCATTCTGAATGATCGCAGTCTTGCCAACATGAGGGACGCTGTTGATGTGACTAAACAGGATGTCTCCGCACTTGAGTCTGAATTTCCTCTTTTCTTCATCGGTTAACGCCGAAAAGCCGACTCGTGAATCATCAAACACACCGTGAGCAATGGACTCAATTCGAGAAATCTTGTCTCCTTTCCCATTCTTGTTTTGCTTGCGGCTCACGCCGTTGCGGAGCACTTCGAGAACGTCTCCCAGTGTTTTGATCTCCCAACCGCTCATACCAAACCTCGGATCGTTTCCAGAACTTCGGCGGCCTCGGCGTCGAGCAATTCCATCTCAGCCAAAATGACTTCCGGATCTCGCAGCACCGCCTCATCCTGACGGTTCGGATTCTTCACCGACAAATCGAACGTCTCAGTGTCGATGTCGGCGGCTTTGACCGACCACGAATTCTCGCTGTCTTGCTTCTTCTTTTGCAGCGAAACAAACTCGGCGAGATCGTCTTCATTGAGCGGGGTGGTCTTGCCCAGATTGCGGTCGAGATTCAACTGGTAGAACCAGACTTTCTTCGTCGGTTTGCCCTTCTCAAAAAACAGTACCACCGTTTTCGCTCCGGCTCCCGTGAACGTGCCGCCGGGCAAGTCGAGGACGGTGTGCAGATTGCAGTTTTCCAGCAGCTCCTTACGCAGACTGACCGACGCATTGTCGCTGTCGGACAAGAACGTGTTCTTGATGACGATGGTGCGAATCAACGGACGGGGCGTGTAATACTCGCCCCCGTTGCGGCCCGCGTTGCCCATGTTTTGGATCTTGGCTTCGTACAGATGCGACATCTCGTGCTTTTCGGCACTGGTCTGAAATCGCAGCTCGTCGACGCGGTTGATCACTTCCCGCAGGTTGTAGCCCGATTGAACTCGATTTTTGAGTTCGCCATAGATCTGCCCGATCTTGTATTCGATGGTGTCCGGACCGTCGGCCGATTCCTTGAAGGCAGCTAGGTAGGGCCACAGCTTGCCGTTGACGAAATCGTTCAGGTCATCACCAGTCAGAGCCTTGTGGTGATCAAGTTCACCGTCGGCCTTTTTGGGTGCCGCCCACACGGTCCAGACGAATTCGTCCGAGATGATGGGCTGATAGTCTTCATCCATCAATTCCGCTGCTGACCTGCGATCCCGCTCCGGATCAAACAAGTATTTCAGGAACAACACCCAAGACGTTTGCTCCACGTAGTCAAGCTCGCTGCCACAGCCAGCGTCTTTGTGAAGAATGTCATCTATGTTTTTGAAAGTGTTTTCGAACATTGGGGCCGATACCGTCTGAGGATTAGTCCGTCGGCGTGGACTCTATCGCAACATTTGTGGTCTCGCAACGAATGGCAAAGGGCCGCAATCTTCCGGACAACAATGGATAGCAGTGGTGTCATCGCGAATGACGTGAATTCACATTCAACCGCAATGTGGTGCGACGCCGTGCTAATTGTTGCTGTTACGTCTTGGCAACAAATGACACCGATTGGTGCGTCGCCTGATCGAAAAGGTACTCTGAAAGGCCAACACCAACGCCTGCCCACGGCACGGAAGACCGGAGGCGCCACTGGGAGGAAAGAAAAGCCGACATCTCTTAGAATGTCAGAGTCAGGTGCTGTCATTGCCAGCCAGCAGTGCAGCAAATTGCCTCCAGTCGTCGTCGTCTGCTTGTTCCGCGATGATGGCTGGGAGGCGGCCTGATGCAAAGGAACAAGGTAACCGTTCACGGTTTGATCAATGACGGCGATTGATTTCCGGCCAGCTTTTCCTTGATGGCGACTCTCAGGAAATCGAAGAAGCTTTTCTTTTGCTTTCCGCAGGTCGCGATGGCCGTCCACATTCTCTCATGATAACG
>JBDNHJ010000372.1:0-3601 GCA_041688835.1 Fuerstiella sp. | reverse complement strand
GGTCGAAGATCAGCCGCGTCTGCCAGTGATCTTTGGAGACAACAAATATCGCAACCGCAGCCTCAATGCGTGGATAAAATTGCAGCGACCGGATTGGAAGATCGAGGTCGAGTCTTCCCCACCAGGAACAAAAGGTTTCAGTCCGGTGCGCAAACGCTGGGTCGTGGAACGTGGCAACGCATGGCATGGACGGTGTCGACGAAACAGCAAAGACAACGAACGACGCACCGATTCAGCGATTCAGCGGAAGCCATGATCAAGCTCAGCCATATTGGAGTCATGATGCGACGCTGCGCGCCACCTGCAAAGGACCCCGATTTCCGCTACCGAAAAAATCTGCCCACACTGCAGGATACCTGCAATTCCAATGAAACCATTTCCGGATAGACTCTAACAGGGAATTGGGATGTTGTCGCTGGTCGATTCATCATGCCGACAATCGAACAGACACGCAACAACGAAGACTTTGCCAAGCATATCGAGCGCCTGATTACGTCCGGTCTAGCTGATGGTTGGGTGATCGTGGTCGACAATCTCAACACGCATTGTGGCGAGCCACTGGTTCGGATGATTGCCAAACATCTGGGCATCAGCAGCGATCAACTTGGCCAAGTCGGGAAATTTGGCAGCCTCAAAAACATGGCCCGTCGGCGTGCATTTCTTTCGGACACTTCCCATCAAGTCCGCTTCGTTCACATCCCCAAAATTCGGAGATCAGCGATCCGTGGTAAGGACTAATTTCCCACGCCGCCGTTAATTTGTGCCTGATCCAGTTTGTATTTCTGAGCGGCTTCAACCTGCTTGGACAGCTTGAATTCCGGCCCGGCTACAAAATACTGAACGTCGTCATCAAGATATGTCGCTGACGGCAGCGTTTGTCCACCGATCGATGTCTGGCAACCCGTCAGCAGACCACTGCATGCGATTGCCGCCACGATCGACAACAAAACGCGTTTTCGCTCTGATGTTGTCTTCACGAATCCGAACCTTCAACAAGTAAACTCGATAGTGATTTCTTGGCCCAAAACTCAAGGCCTGTCATGGATATCGGCTCGCTGAGCCCTCATGATTTGCAAAACCGTCGCAATCGGTAAACCTTTTCACATCGGATCAATGCAACCCGCGCGCACCGGCAAAATCCGCCGGGGGGTGTTTCGTTTCCACACAAACACAGAATATAGAAGCCATGCAGATTTCAGGAATCCAAACGGATGTTCAATTCAGCGACCTCGATGCCAACCTGCGCACGATGCAGACCTTCATCGCACAAGAAGCCGCCGCTGGCAGTCGGCTGATAATCTTTCCGGAGTGTTTTACCTCAGGCTACTGCTTCGATTCGTTAGAAGAAGCCATGAGCGTGGCGGAAGGCTTGGATGGAAAGGCTGTGACGTTCGCCACGTCGATGTGTCAGCAGCATAACTGCTTCACCGTGTTCGGCATGCTAGAACAGGACGGAGATCGGCTGTTCAATACCGCAGTGCTGGTCGGTCCAGCGGGGCTGATCGGCAGTTATCGTAAGATTCATCTGCCGTATTTGGGCGTCGATCGCTTTACAACTTTGGGAGACCGACCGTTTGAAATCTTCGAAGCGGACGGTGTTCGAATTGGCATGTTGATCTGCTACGACGGTGGTTTTCCAGAAGCATCTCGCGTGCTGGCGTTGCAGGGGGCAGATATCATTCTGTTGCCCACGAACTGGCCGACAGGTGCGGAGTATATGTCGGCGTTTTCCGTCAATTCCCGCGCCATGGAAAATGGCGTTTATTTTGCGGCCGTCAATCGTATTGGGACAGAGCGTGGGTTTTCGTTTATTGGCCGCAGCCGAATCTGTGATCCTGTCGGGGCGACGTTGGATTCTGCGGATCACACGCAGCCGGCAGTTCTGCGAACAACCGTGGATGTTGCTAAGGCTCGGCAAAAGCGAATCGTGCGTGTTCCCGGAAAGCACATCATCGATCGCTTGGCCGACCGTCGTCCTGAAATGTACGGAGAAATCAGCCAGCCCCACAATTTGCTCAGACCCGGCCGCGATGAGCCGGTGTAGTCGAGTCGTTAATTTCAGCCGCCTGCCTGAAATCTTCAAAAATGCAGGACTTATTGAAACTCAGGCGACGAATGTGAGGCCAGCGGGCTGTGATGGTCGCGAAATCGAATTCGTGGCCCAGAAGTCCGGTAGACGTAGCTTGCCAAAGCTCTTAACTTGTCGCGGTTACTGAACGAAAGAGTTCCAGCCTGTTGTCAAGTTGATTGTCAGTTTGCTTGTATGTCATCACCACTGATTTCCACTCAGGAAGAATTTGTCCAACTTTGCGATCACATTCGTGACAGCGGGCTTGTGGCATTCGACACGGAATTTGTGTCGGAAAGCACGTATCGCCCGGAGCTCGGGTTGTTGCAGTTTGCGACCGAGCATCGAGCCGTCGCGGTCGACCCGCTGGCCATTGCAGATTTGTCGCCGTGGTGGGACATCATGGCCGACGATCAGACCACCGTGGTTGTGCATGGTGGACAGGCGGAAATACGTTTTTGCCTGCATCTGATCGGACAGCCTCCTAGAAAGCTGTACGACATCCAACTGGCGGAAGGATTTCGGGGACGCAGTTATCCGCTGTCGTATTCGGCCATCGTGCAACGCGTGCTGAATCTGCAGGTCGATGGCAGTCAGACACGCACCGACTGGCTGAGACGCCCGTTGTCAGACGATCAACTCAAATACGCTTTGGAAGATGTGGAACACGTTCTGGAAATCTGGCGCCGCCAAACACAATGGCTCACCAAACATGGTCGGCTAGAATGGGCGAACGATGAAATCAATCGCATGATTGACGACATCGTTCGCGATGATTCCACGTCCGCTTGGCAAAAGATTTCCGGCACCCACAAACTCAGCCGCCGCGAACTCGTGATCGTCGAAAAGTTGGCGGCGTGGCGTGAACAGGAAGCGGCTTCCAGAAATCGTCCGGTGCGAAGAATCTTACGAGATGACTTGCTAATCGATTTGGCTCGTCGAAAGCCGACCAACGTTCAGCAGGCCTTGGCCACCCGCGACCTGAACCGACCGGAATACAAACGGCGGTTGGAAGACATCGTCGAAGTGATTGCTGCCGCCATGCAAGTGCCGGAACAGGATCTTCCCAAAAAGCCTCGCAGCCGACGTCAAGAAGCGACATCGGATGAACAGGTAATTTCGAAATTGCTATCGCTGTCACTGTCGAATCGTTGCGCGGAAATGGACGTGTCTCAAACACTGGTCGCCAACAACAAAGATCTCGCGGAATTAGTCCGATATCATCGCTTCCAACAGAATGGCGATGGCGTGCCTCGGATTCTGGACGGTTGGCGTCAGGAAGTGTGCGGGCAACTGCTGTTAGATGTGATGGACGGAAAAGTCGGTTTCCGAGTGGCCGCTGCTGGTTCAGACACCCCACTAGAATTTCACGACACGGACGATCGATAGCTTGTGGGTGTCCTTAAAGTGGCTTCGCGAGGGAATCGGATGGCCAGCGATCACCTTAAGAGACCTGAAGAGTTCATCTTAGGAATCGCCTGCGAAATCAAAACTGCGTTGAACGGGGATTTCTGGTGCATTTTGGGTGTTTTC